>JBEIQP010000127.1:0-7460 GCA_040376455.1 Planctomycetaceae bacterium
CCGTGCAGCCTGCCGGGGCGCGGCTTCCTGCCGCGGTTTCACGGCTGCACGGCCAGCCGGGGCCCGTGCAGCCTGCCGGGGCGCGGCTTCCTGCCGCGGTTTCACGGCTGCACGGCCAGCCGGGGCCGGTGCAGCCTGCCGGGGCGCGGCTTCCTGCCGCGGTTTCACGGCTGCACGGCCATCCGTGGCCCGTGCAGCCTGCCGGGGCCGTTTTTTCGGGGGCGTTGTCGTGGGCTGCTGGTCATGCCCCGGTGGTGCGGGTAAGATCGGCGACCCCCGCCGCCCCCTGACGGTGCGCGGACACGAAGCGATCGACACTTGGAAAGACTGCGGTTCACGCAGGCACATCCCATGGCCAAGGGCAAGAAAAAACTCGAAGTGATCCACCTCGTCTGCGAGGAGACCGGCGACCAGAACTACACCCTGCGTCGCAAGAGCGGCGGCGAGAAGCTGAAGGTGAAGAAGTATTCGCCGCGGCTCCGCAAGCACACGGTCCACAACGAGAAGAAGAAGTAGGCGGCGGTTCCGGCGATCCCACGCCGAAACTCACCCCACGGTTGCCAGCAGATCTCCCAGACCCCGATCGTCGTCGGCGGTCACCGGCACGATGCGATCGGCATGCCCGTGGAGCGGCGTCTCCGCGAGGCCGTCTCCCTCGAGGATCAGCAGCCGACACTCCGCCGGCCTGGTGAAGCCGGTGCGGCCCGGCTGAATCGCGATGTCGATCTCGCACGCAGCGCCCGGCGGCGCCTGCGGGCAGCCAGCGAGCAGTCGCTCGACGCGGCGGCCGAGCGGCGTGTCGTGGACATCGGCCGGCAGTCCCCAGAGGATCGAAGCAGGCGGTCGCGGCTCGAGCCCGGCGCGGCAGCGAACGAGCCGCCCGGGCCGCTCGAAATACCGCACGTTGGGCCCATCGCGCCAGCGGGCCGCGGCCGTCGGATCGGTCGGATGCCAGACGTGCAGCGAGCAGGTGCGGTCGAGGATCGACTCGAGCCGCACGCCCGCCGCCCGGAGCCGGAGGCCGAGGTCGTCGTCCTCCTGCCCCCACCCCACGAACCGCTCGTCGAAGCCGTTGACGTGCGCGAAGTCGGTCCGCCAGACGCCGCAGTCGCCGCCGGCCAGCCGCGGCTTCGTCGGATGACGCAGGGCGTTGTGCCACCACGCCTTGCGGTGCCGCCGGGTCAGCGCCCGCTGCTCCGCTTCCGGGACGAGCGCCGCGAGGTCGGTGTACCGCAGGTTCTCGGGCGCGAGCAGGTCGCTGATCTGCCGCGGCAGCCGGGCGCAGTATCCCAACAAGGCCGTGCCCGCGCGGCGCCGCTCGACGTGGGCCGCGAGATGATGCGCCGGGAGCATGCAGTCGCCGTCGAGAAAGAGCAGGTAGTCGCCGCGGGCGAGCCGCGCGGCATGGTTGCGGATGCGCGCGAGCCGAAATCCGTCGTGGGGCTGCGTGATGAACCGCACCGGAAACGGCACCGACGCCGCGAACGTGGCGACGACGCCCTCGGTCGCGTCCTCCGAGCCGTCGTCCGTGACCACCACCTCGAAGGCGACGCCCGGAGACCGCTGCAGGGCGATCGACTCGAGCACCAGCGCGAGATGCCGCGGCTTGCGGAACGTGTTGACGAGGATCGACACGTCGATATCGGGACCGGTGGCCGCGCGAGGAGGCTTCATGAGAGGAGGCTCCG
Source organism: Planctomycetaceae bacterium (assembly GCA_040376455.1). Lineage (GTDB taxonomy): Bacteria > Planctomycetota > Planctomycetia > Pirellulales > UBA1268 > QWPN01. The sequence goes on from JBEIQP010000127.1 coordinate 1,689, forward strand.
CACGACAGCCGCCCCGCTCGCCGCGTCGCGAACCGTCGCCGCATGCCGCGCCGCCGTGGCGGCATAGTGCGCGGCGTGCCGAACCACCTCGCGGAGCGCGGCGGGAACATCGGCCGGCGAGTCGATCACGACGCCCACGGCGCCGGCCGGCACCGGCCCCGAAACCGCCAGCCGCCTGACGACGACCGCGGCGCCAGCCGCGGCCGCGTGGCATGCCGGCGCGATGCGCACGCGGACAGGGGCCCCCGCGGTGTCGAGGGGAAACAGGGCCGTCGCCCCGCTTTCGGTGGCGAGGATCGTCGCGGGGCGGGCGGCCGCGGCCTCGACGGTCACCCGCAGCGGCGGTTCGTCGGGGCCGGCGGCGGGGCCGACGCGCTCGACCGCGATCACGTCGCAGGTCTCGCCGCCGCGATCGGCGTCGGCCGCCCGCTCCAGATCGACCACGACCGGCCTCGTGGCGGTGAACCGTCGAGCCTCCAGCGACCGCAAATCGAGCGACCGGCCCCGGGCCGACACCTGGGCGGCGTGCTCCCGGAGCGGACGGGCGAACTGCCGGGCCATCCACCCGCCTCCCGTAACGATCGGCACCGCGCCGGAGGCAAGCGTTTCGAGCATCACGCCGGAGCAGCGAACTCGGTAGCGATCCTGATCGTAGGCCAGGAGCATGACGTCGGCCGCCGCGAGTTGGCGGGCGTATTCGTCCGGGGCGAGCGGGCCGCCGAGCAACTCGACGGGGCCGCCCGTGGCGGCCATCCGCGACAGCGCGGCGAGCGATCGGGCCACGGCGCGATGCGCACGGTGCCGCGAGTTGGCCGGAAATCCGGGATTGGACTGGACGGCGAATCGAACCGCCTCGGCCAACGCTGGATCGGCCGCCACGGCGGCGACGATTCGGGCCAGACAGTCCGAATGTTTCTCGGGTCGCGCGTCGCCCAGGCAGGCCACCCGGAGTGGGCCAGGGAACCGCTCGGACCGCAGCGTCGGCGGCGTTACCGGATAGGGGAGCACGTGGACGGCCGCCGCCGTCAGGCGGCCGTACTGCGCGGCCAGTTCCTCCGTCGTGGCATGGAATCTCAGTTCGTGCGGCGCGGCGGCGGCGAGCGCCGCGTTGAACAGGCGGCGGACGTCGTCGAGCCGCCGGTCCTGCCGGGCGAAGTCGTCCCCGAAGCCCCGGTAGACGGGAAAATGAAACTGCACGTGCCAGCCGACGCCGGCCGGCGGCCGTGCCGCTCCGATGGCCCGCGCGAGCCCCGCCGCCTCCAACTCCGAGGCGGTCGCCAGCAACACGACGTCGCCCGCCTGCAATCCGGCGATCGCGGGAGCGACCTCGGCCGCGAACGCGGCGATCCGTTCCTCGCGGCGCCGCTCGGCGTGGCGCCGCGTCCACGGGGCGGGCGGCAGCCACGGGCCGCGGCCGCGCTGATCCAGACGGTCGAGCCCGCCGAAGGCGTTGTATTTGGAATAGCTCGTGTGCGTGAACGCGGGAAGCACCTGCCAACCGGCCGGGCAGCTCCCGGCCGCGAACGTGCGGTGGGTGGCCAGATGGCAGGAGAAGCCCTCCCGCATCGCGGCCTCGAGCACGTGTGCCGCGTAGTGAAAGGGATGCGAGCCCAGGCCCGTGAGGCAGGGATCGACGAGCACGAAGCGGCGCGGGGAACGAGTCATCGGTCACCGACCGTGGGGCCGCGGCGGCCGATGCCGGCGACGAGCGCGGCGAGCGCGTCGCCGCCGGCGAGCAGGTCGATGGCGATCTCGACCGCCAGGAGCGGCAGTCCATTGATCTCGTCGCGGCCGATCTTGACGAGATCTTTCAGGGTCGTGACGACCGCCTCCGCGCGGGCCGCACGGGCCGCCTCTCCCACGGCCTCGATGTCGGCCGGCGTGTAGGCATGGTGATCGGGAAACGCGCGAAAGCCGACCGGCTCCGCGCCGAGGCTCGCGAGGGTGGCGCGGAAGGCGGCGGGGTTGCCGATGCCGGCGAACCCGAAGCATCGCGCCCCGCGGAGGTCGTCGAGCGGCCGCGTCGCTCCGCCGGCCTGACGCAGGCCCGCCGGCCGGTGGGCCGCCTCGCACCACACCGCCGGCAGCCGTCCGTGGCAGCGTTGCTCGAGGGCCGCGCGAATCGCGGCGCGGCGGGCCGCATCGACGGCGGTGGATCGCGTGAGGATGACCGCATCCGCCCGCGCGAGTCCGCCGAGCGGCTCGCGGAGCAGGCCGCGCGGAAAGAGCCGCCCGCAACCGAACGGATCGGTCGCATCGACGGCGACGAGGTCGAGGTGGCGGCCCAAGCGGCGGTGCTGGAAGCCGTCGTCGAGCACGATGGCGTCGGCGCCCGCCTGCGCCGCGGCCCGGGCGGCGGCCACGCGGTCGCGGTTCGCCACGTGCACGACGCCCGGCAGCAGCAGGCCGAGTTCGGCCGCCTCGTCGCTGCGTTCACCGGGCCGCGCGCCGTAGCCGCGGCTCACGATCGCCGGCGCGAGGCCGCGGCTCCATAGCGCGCGGGCCATCCAGGCCACGAGCGGTGTCTTGCCGGTGCCGCCGAGCGTGAGGTTGCCCACCGAGATCACGGGAACGGGCGGCGGGATGACGGCCAGCAGGCCGCGGTCGTAGGCGGCGTTGCGGGCGGCGATCGCGAGGCCGTAGGGCACGGCCAAGCCGGCGAGGGCGAGACGGGCCAGGGCCGGGCCCGGCCCGCGGTCGGTGCCATCGACCAGCCGCCGAAAGGATTCCGCATCGGGCAGCAGCGACATGAACCGCACCTCAAGGCTCGGGGCCGGCCGGAAACTCCGCGGCCGTCCCCGCCGCTGCGCAGCATCCTGAAAAACACCCGGTTTTCCAAGTGGGCCATTCGAGGCCGGCAGGCCGGGGGCGGGTTTTCCGCCGCTCGAGGCCGTGCGGAAGCGGCTCCGGCCGCCTGCCGATATACTTGAGGGAATCGCCGGGCGGGCCCGCGGTTCAGTCCCCGTTCGCAAACGCCGTGGTGCCGGCACGGCAGGGAGCGCCGCAATGGCGACCGTAACCGACAACGCATCCCGGCGCGACGACCCGCTCTCCGTGGCGGAGTGGCGCGACGATGCGGATCACGAGTCCAAATCGGACCGCTACCTCGCCAAGCGGCTGGCGGCGGCCAGTGCGGATTACAAGGGCGTGGCGGTGACCACGTTTCTGCTTGCGGTCGGCGTCGCGGCGATGCTCTGGCTGGCGGGAGGCGTCGCGATCGAGCACTGGGTCGTTCCCGGCGGCATGCCCCGCTGGGTCCGCTGGGCCTGGCTGGCGGCGGGCCTCGCGGCGTTGGCCGCGGCGGTGGTGCGCTGGATCGTGCCCCTGGTCCGCTACCGCGTGAACCTCGTCTACGCGGCCCGCACGATCGAGCGCGACAATCCCGAACTGCACAACGACATCGTGAACGCCGTGCTCGTGAAGGCCAATCCCGAGGTGGCCTCGCCGCGGGTGGCGCGTTCGATCGAGCGCCGCGCGGCGAAGCGGCTGTCGGGCATGCCGGCCGAGGGCGTCGTCGATCGCACGGCGGCGGTGCGGTTGGCCTATGTGTTGGCGACCCTCGTCGGCCTCGCGTGCATCTACCAGCTCGCCGCGCCGAAGAGCCTCGTCGTGACGGCGGCCCGGCTGGTGGCGCCGTGGCTGCGGATCGCCGCGCCCTCGCGGGTGCGGATCGAGCCGCCCGTGCTCTCGTGGCGCATGCCGGGGGAGGATCCGCCCGCGGCCGCGGCCGATCGCGGCCTCGACGTGGCCGGGGGGCGGGCCACGGTCGTCCGGGGGCGCCAGGTCGCGGTGGCCAGCGAGATTCGCGGCCTGCTCCGCGACGAGCGGCCGTTGCTCCTGGTCACTCCGGTGCGGGACGACGGCACGATCGATCCCGCGGTGACACCCTGGCGGGTGGAGATGCCGCGGCGGGACGGCGCGGGCCGCCACGTCGCCGTGTTGCCCGACGCGACGCGCGGCCTCGATCAGTCGCTCGAGTTCGTGCTTGCCGCCGGCGATGCGCGGAGCGAGCCTGTGCGGGTGGCGGTGGTTGACGCGCCCTCGCTGTTGGTGCGCGAGGTGCGGTACGACTTTCCCGACTACACCCGGCTCCCGGACGAGGTCGTGGAGTGGCAGGGCGACCTCCGGGCGGTGGAGGGAACGAAGGTCACGCTGGTCGCCGAGTGCAACCAGCCGTTGGAGTCGGCCTGGATCGACCTCGACTGCGAGGGGAAACGCGACCTGCGCATGAAGGTGGGAGCGAGCGATCTGGCGCGGGCCACCGGCACGGTGGCGCTGCGGCTCGGGCCCGATCGCACCGGCCCGGAACACGGTTCCTACCGGCTCCTGTTTCAGCCCCGCGGGGTGACGGCGGCCCATCGCGAGCAGGTGGTGACCGAGAAGATGGAGCACCGGATCGAGGTGGTGCCGGACCTCGCCCCCGAGGTGTCGGTCGAGGCGCCGACCGAGGCCGTGCTGCGCGTGCCGCCCGGGGTGCCGGTCGCGGTGCGCGTGCGGGCGGTCGATCCCGATTTTGGTGTGGCGCGAGTGGCCCTCGAGGCCCGACTGCAGGGGCAGGCCGCGCAGCCGCAGATCGTGATCTTCCGGGGCGACAAGAAGGGGGTGGTTCAGGTGGCCGGTCAACTCGTGCCCGAGACGTTCGGGGCAGGGCCGGGCAGCACGCTGGAATACCGAGCCATCGCCGTCGATACCCGGCCCGAGGCGCCGAACGTGGCTGCTTCGGAGTGGCAGATGCTGAAGATCGATCCCAGCGCGCCACCGCCGCCGCAGGAGGATCAGCAACCGCGGGATGGTGCACAGGAAGGCAATTCAGGCGACTCGGCGGGAGATGCCTCGGAGTCGGCCGGCGATCAGGCCGGCGGCAACTCGGCACGCGAAGGCGAGGGATCCCAAAGCGAAGGAGAAAGAAACCAGAGCGAAGGCGGGAAGCAGGGCGAGAAGCAAGGCGATCAGGACAATTCCTCGGGCGGCGACGAGGGCGGCCGCGACGAGACCGCGGGCAAGCAGGGCAGCGACGGCCGGCAAGGGGAAGAGCAGGGCAAGTCGCAGCGCAAGGACGAGCCACAGCAACAGGATCAGCAGCAGGGTGCGCCGCAGGAGGGCAAGCAGCAGGGTGCCGCCGAAAGCGGACAGCCGAAGGAAGGCGAGGACGGTCGCACCGGCAAGCAGCAGGGATCGAAGCAACAGTCGGGCGCCGAGGATGGCGCCGGCAACGAGCAGGGCGGAGCGGGCGGCCAGGGCGAATCGTCGAGCGGCAGCAGCGCCGGAGGAAAGCAGCAGCAGTCGGGCAAGCAGTCGGGTGGGGCGGCCACGGGCGAGTCGGGCAGCCAGAAACCCGACGGCAAGGCCGCGGGCGAGGGGCGTGGGCAGCAGTCCGGACAGGGCGCGGCCGCTTCACGGCCTGATGCGTCGGGGCAGCAATCCGGTCAGCCAGCAGGCGGTGGGCAACCGAAGAGCAGCGTGGCCGCGGATGGCACCAACGACGGCGAGGCAATCGAGCGCATTCTGGAGCACCAGCGGCAGGAACAGGGCGGCGGGCAACCCAAGGGCGGGGCAACCAAGGGCCAGCAGTCTGGTGGTGAGAAGGGTCAGCAGTCTGGTGGTGAGAAGGGTCAGCAGTCTGGTGGTGAGCAGGGTCAGCAGTCTGGTGGTGAGAAGGGCCAGCAGTCTGGTGGCGAGAAGGGCCAGCAGTCTGGTGGCGAGCAGGGCCAGCAGTCTGGTGGCGAGCAGGGCCAGCAGTCTGGTGGCGGGCAGGGCCAGCAGTCTGGTGGC
>JBEIQP010000109.1:0-8851 GCA_040376455.1 Planctomycetaceae bacterium
ACGGTGTGCAAGCCGGTCTACGAGACGATGACCAAGGAGATCCCCTACACCGTCTGCAAGCCGGTGTATGAGGAGCGGCAGGAGACCTACACGGTCTGCAAGCCCGTCAAGGAGATCTGCACGAAGGAGATCCCCTACACCGTGTGCAAGCCGGTGTGGGAGACCCGCGAGCGCGACGTCTGCCGGACGGTCTGCAAGCCGGTGCACTTCACGAAGACCGTGAAGGTGTGCAGCGGCCGCTGGGAAACGGAGACCTGCGAGATCCCGGGGCCGGTGGTCACGCGGTGCATCCGCGAGCCCGGTTGCTGGGTCTGCGATCCCTGCACGGGCAAGAAGTGCTACGTGCCGGGCAAGGTCTGCCAGATCGAGGAGCAGTGCCCGCCCCGCACCGTCACGAAGAAGACGTGGGTGCCGGAGGTCTGCGAGAAGGAAGTGAATTGCATTCGCTACGAGCGTGAGACCATCGTCGAGAAGCAGTGCTACAAGGTCTGCAAGATGGTTTCTGAGCAGCGGGTGAAGACCTGCACCTACACGGTCTGCCGGATGGTTCCGGAGGAGCGGGTGCGGTGCTACAAGGTCTGCAAGATGGTGCCCGAGCAGCGTGTCCGCACCTGCTCGTACCAGGTCTGCCGCATGGTGCCCGAGCAGCGTGTTCGGACCTACCAGGTGTGCCGCATGGTTCCCGAGCAGCGTGTCCGCACCTGCTCGTACCAGGTGTGCCGCATGGTGCCGGAGCAGCGGGTCCGGACCTACCAGGTGTGCCGCATGGTTCCCGAGCAGCGTGTCCGCACCTGCTCGTACCAGGTGTGCCGCATGGTGCCGGAGCAGCGGGTCTGCACCTACCAGGTGTGCCGCATGGTGTCCGAGCAGCGTGTTCGCACCTGCTCGTACCAGGTGTGCCGCATGGTGCCGGAGGTCCAGGTCAAGACCTGCAACTACCAGGTCTGCAAGATGGTGCCCGAGCAGCGCGTGCGGACCTACCAGGTCTGCAAGATGGTGCCGGAGCAGCGGGTTCGCACCTGCTGCTACAAGGTCTGCAAGATGGTGCCGGAGGAGCAGGTCCGCACCTGCGAGTACAAGGTCTGCACGATGGTCGCCGAGCAGCGCGTGAAGACCTGCACCTCGAAGGTGTGCAAGATGGTGCGTGAGGAGCGGTCCCGCGAGGAGTGCTACAAGGTCTGCACCATGGTGCAGGAAGCCCGCACCAAGCAGGTGCCGGTCTACACCACGCGGCCCGTCCACTACACCAAGACGGTGGACGTGGTTCGGATGGTGCCGAAGCAGGTCGCCTACACGGTGACCAAGTGCGTGCCGAAGACCGTGTACCGCGAGGTGCCGTGCTGCGAGTGATCGCAGGCCTGCCGAGGCTCTAAACCGCCGGCCTGAACGCGAGGCCGGTGGAAACGGAAACGACTGGGAACGGCGGCGGCCCGGGCTGAAAAGCCCGGGCCGCTTGCTTGCGCCGACGACGGAAACGGCCGGCTGTCCGTGGAAAAAGTGGTCCGTGGCCGGGGGCTACGCCACGTCGGGCTCGATCGAGGCAGACATCGCCCCCTTGGAGCGGGCGATGAGCGTGTCGGCGCCGAAGGCGTGGATCTGGTCCCGTTTCAGTTCGGCGTGCTCCTTCGTGGTGGTGAGCACGATCACGCGACCCGTGCGATCCACCTCCGCGGCGAGCTGAAAGGCCTTCTCCCGTGGATGACCGAAGAGCTTCCCGAGCATGGCGATCACGTACTGGTAGGTGTGATCGTCGTCGTTCCAGAGGACCACGTGGTACTTGGGCTGCCGCTCGGGCTTCTTGGCCGATTGGGCGCGCGGGGCGACGACCGGTTCGGCGGTCTGCGGTTCGTCTTGAACGGCACTGGCGGCGGCGGGCATGCGTCTGTCACACTTCTGGCCCCCGGGCCCGTTTACGGCCCGGGACGTGGTGCATTATATGAGGTGTCGGCGCCCCGCCACGGGGCACCGATTTTTCCGCTTTCCGGAGAATCCCGTGCTCGATCGCCGCTTCGTCGCCGACAACGTCGAACTCGTCACCGCCAACTGCAGGAGCCGCGGTTCATCCGCCGACGTCGCACGGTTCGCCGACCTCGACCGCCTCCGCCGCCAACTGCAGGCCGACATCGACCGGCTCAACCAGCAGGCCGGGCAGGTGAGCAAGTCGATCGGGAAGTCCGCCGATGCCGCCGAACGCGAGGCCAAGAAGGCGGAGGGCCGCCGGCTGCGGGAGGAGGTGGGGGCGCTCGAGGCACGGGCGGCCGAGATCGTGGCCGAGTCGGACGCGATCCTGCGGGCGATCCCCAACCTCACCCATCCGGCGGCGCCCCTGGGAGGCGAGGATGCCGCCGTCGAGATCCGCCGCGGCGCCACTCCCCTGCCGACCTTCGGCTTCAAGCCGCTCGACCATGTGGACCTCGGCGAGAAGCTCAAGCTCTTCGACTTCGAGGCGGGGGCGAAGGTCGCCGGCCACGGCTTCTACTTCCTCACGAACGACGCGGTGCTTCTCGAACTGGCGCTGCAGCGCTACGCCGTCGAACTGCTGATGCGCGAGGGATTCACCGTGATGACCACGCCCGACCTCGCGCGGGACACGATCCTCGAGGGCACCGGCTTCATGCCGCGCGGCCCCGAGACGCAGATCTACTCGATCACCGGCTCCGATCTCTCGCTCGTGGCCACCGCCGAGATCACGCTCGGCGGCGCGTTCCACGAGCGCATTTTCGAGCCGGAGGAGCTGCCCCTGAAGCTCTGTGGCATCAGCCACTGCTTTCGCACCGAGGCGGGGGCCCACGGCCGCGCGACCCGCGGGCTCTACCGCGTCCACCAGTTCACGAAGGTGGAGATGTTCGCCTTCACGACGCCGGAGCAGAGCGAGTCGATGCACGACCTGCTGCGCGACCTCGAATGCCGGCTCTTCGACGGATTGGGCGTGCCCTACCGGGTGATCGACACCGCCTCCGGCGACCTCGGCGGCCCGGCCTACCGGAAGTTCGATCTGGAGGCCTGGATGCCGGGCCGCGGTGAAAACGGGGAGTGGGGGGAGGTGACGAGCACGTCGAACTGCACCGATTACCAGTCGCGCCGGCTCGGGTTGCGGTATCGCAAGCCGGGGGAAAAGGGGACGGCGTTCGTGCACACGCTCAACGGCACCGCGATCGCGATCAGCCGGGCGATCATCGCGATCCTGGAGAACCACCAAAACGCCGACGGCTCGGTGAACGTGCCCGAACCGCTCGTGCCGTGGATGGGAAAGCGCCGGATCGAGCCCCGGTAGCCGGCGTGTGCTAGAGTTCGGAGAGTCCTCGCTCGAGGGCGCGCCCCTCCGCATCGGCCAAGACCCCCACCATGCCGCACCCCAAGTCCGTCGCGGATTCCACCCGACGGATGCCGTCGCCCGCCGAGGTCCCGGCGTCTCCCCCGGGGGGCTCCCATCCGGGGCACGTGCCCTTCGACACGCTCGGCATCTCCCCGGCGCTCGTCAAGGCCGTCGCCCACCTCGGGTTCGAGGAGACCTCGCCGATTCAATCGGCGGCCATTCCGCTGATCATGGCGGGCCACGACGTGGTGGGGCAGTCGGAAACCGGCTCCGGGAAGACCGCGGCCTTCTGCATCCCGGCGATCGAACGGGTCGATCCGGCCCGGCGGGTGACGCAGGTGCTCATCCTCACGCCCACGCGGGAACTCGCGACGCAGGTGGCCGACGAGGTCCACAAGCTCGCCGCGTTCAAGAAAGGCGTTCACTCGGTGCCCGTCTACGGCGGCGCCTCGTACGAGCGGCAGTTCGCGGAACTGAAGCGCGGCGCCCACATCGTGGTGGGCACGCCCGGCCGACTCGTCGATCACATGCAGCGCGGCACCCTCGATCTCTCGCAGGTCGGCATGCTCGTGCTCGACGAGGCCGACCGGATGCTCGACATGGGGTTTCGGGAGGACATCGAAAAGATCCTCGCCGCGGCGCCGGCGGGCCGGCAGACCGTGTTCTTTTCCGCGACGATGTCGCCGGAAATCCAGACGCTCGTGCGGTCGCACGCCCGCGACGCGAAGACGGTGCGGGTGGAGCAGCGCGTGGTGGCGGGCCCGCCGCTGGTCGAGCAGATCTGCCACGAGGTGCGCCATCACGCCAAGCTCGACGCGGTCGTCCGCGTGCTCGATTTCCATGACGTGAAGAGCGGCATCATCTTCTGCAACACGCAGCGGATGGTGGACGAACTGGCCGACGCCCTCGTGGCCCGCGGCCACTCGGCCGAGCGGCTGCACGGCGGGATGGCGCAGGCCCAGCGCACCCGGGTGATGAACAACTTCAAGAAGGCCTCGTTCGCCCTGCTCGTGGCGACCGACGTGGCCGCGCGGGGGATCGACGTCAACGACCTCGAGCTCGTGGTCAACTACGACCTGCCGTACGACGCCGAAGACTACGTCCACCGCATCGGGCGGACCGGCCGCGCCGGCCGGAAGGGCCGGGCGGTGACGCTGGTGTCGGGGGCCGGCAGCTACAAGCTGCAGTCGATCGAACGGTTCACCAAGTCGCGGATTCGCCGCGAGCCCGTCCCCTCGCTCGACGCCGTCGAGGGGCGGCGATCCGACGTGCTCTTCGAGAAGATCCGCGCCGCCCTCGACGCGGGCGGCCACGCGCAGCGGTCGCCGCTGGTGGAACGGCTCCTCGAGTTGGGCCACACGCCGACCGACGTGGCGGCGGCCATCCTCCACCATTTCGCGCCGCCGCGGATCGGCGACCAGGCCGGCGATCTCGCTCCGCCGACGTTCGGCCGCCAACAGGAACGTCCGGACGACGAGGGGCCGCGGGGCCCGCGCCGCCGGGTGGGGCCCGTTCGCGGCAAGGGCGGGCCGGGCAAGCGCCCGTTCGAGCATGGCGGCAAACCGCGGTTTCCGAAGGGCCCTCCGGGCCGCAAGGGCGGACGGGGCGGCACGCCGGCCCGGGGCGATTGACCGGTCGGGCTTGTTTGCCCGACCGCGGAACGAGGGGTAGATTTCGGTTGTTGATTGCGATTCTCTTCAACTCATCTCGCGGACGAGGTTCGGAATGCACGCTGATCGGAACGGCACCTGGGGACCTCATCCGGGATATGCCCTGCTGCCGGCCCTCGCGATCCTGGGGGCCTGCGGCTGGCTCCTGTCGCGAAATCAGGAGCCGATCGCGCCGAGCGGCACCGCCGTGACGGCGATGAAGCCGGTCGAAGGCAGCGTCGCCGCCTTGGGCGAGATGCCGATCGAGGTTCGCTACGGCGTGCCCACCGCGGCCACGGCCTACCTCTGGAAAGCCAAGCAGCAACTGCCGTAACGCTCCGGCCTGCTGCACCGGGCTCGTGATGGGGGACTTCCGAGACCGTCCCTCAGGCCGCTGCGGCCCCCCGCGGGCCGCTCACCACTTCAGCCCGAACTTCGCCCCCTGCGAGTCGCCGCCGAGCCCGCCCTTCAGCGGGCCGCTCCGCTTCTGCTTCACCACGGGAGCGTCGGCCGGTTCCGGCTCGTCTGCGGCCGGTTCGTCGGCCGCCGACCCGGCCGATGACGCCGGTGCCATCGCCTTGATCGACAGCGACATCCGCTGCTCGTCGGGATCGACGGCGAGCACGCGGCATTCCACCTGCTCGCCTTCCTTCACCACGTCGCCCACGCTGCGGATGTGGCGGGTGGCGATCTCGGAGATGTGCACGAGGCCCTCGACGCCCGGCTCGAGCCTGACGAACGCGCCGAACTGGGCGATCCGGCTCACCACCCCCTTCACCACGGCGCCGACGTGATACTTGTCGGCCGCCCGCTTCCACGGGCTCTCGATCAGGTCGCGGGCCGAGAGGCCGATCTTGCCCGTCTGCGGGTCGATCTTCTTCACGACCACGCGGACCTTCTGCCCCTGCTGGAGGATGTCGGCGGTGTTGGCCACCCGCTCCCACGAGAGTTCGCTGACGTGCACGAGCCCTTCGACGCCGTTGCCGATATCGACGAACGCGCCGAAGTCGCGGACGCTGCGCACGATCCCGTCGAGTTCATCCCCGGGCTGCAAGGTCTCCAGGAGCTTGGCGCGGGCGTCGGCCGCCTGACGCTCGATCACCGCTCGGCGCGAGAGCACGAGCCGCCGTGCCTCCGGCACGATTTCGGTGACGAGGCACTCCAGCGTTTGGCCGACCATTTCCTCGAAATTCTCGATCCGCCAGGTGCTCACCAGGCTCGCCGGCATGAAGCCGCGCAGGCCCGCCACCTCGCACTCGAGGCCGCCCTTGTTGGCCGCGGTGACCTTGGCCGCCACGATCATGCCGGCCTGCAGCTGCGACCAGTCCTCGACGGCGATCGCCCGGTTGGCCGAGGCGACGTCATAGAGGCCGTCTTCCTCGTTCCGCGAGCCGACCGAGACCTCGATCGTCTGCCCGACCTCGGGGAGATCGACGCCCGCCTCGAGCAGGCCCGCGAGCTTCATGGCGCCCTGCCGGCGGCCACCGAGATCGATGAAAGCCGTGTCGCCGCCGACCGACAACACGCGGCCGGTGATGCGGGCGCCCGGTTCGAGCGGTGCCTCGGCCTTCGCGGCGGCCTCCGAGGCGAGCAGCTCATCGACCGCCACGCCCGCGAGCGCGGCCTCGAAGTCGGCCTCGAGATCTTCGTCGAGCCCGGCCCGCAGGTTCGGCACCGCCACCCGCCGGGCCGGCGGAAGCGCGTCGCCGAAGGCGGCCTTCTGATTCGAGTCGCGGCGACGGTCGCGTTTGCCGCCGCGATCCCGGCCGCCCTCCTGCGGGCTGCGCTGGCCTGGAGCGCTGGCGGGAGCCGGGGCCGCCGCTGCGGCGGGCGCGGCGGATGGGGCCGACTGTTCCGCCAGCTCCGCGGCCGGCGCTGCCTCAGATCCGGCGGCCGGCGCTGCCGGCGACACGTACTGATACGTCGGCGCCAGGGAAGGCGGCTTCACGCCCGGCCGCTGCGTGCCGATCGGAATCCGCCGCGGCGCGGGGTCGGCCGCGGCATCGCCCTCGGAAGAAAACTCGGGAGTCGTGGTCATCGTACTGCTGCGCTCGGGTCACTCGAACTGAAAAATGCGGGAAACAGGACTTGAACCTGCACGGTATTACTACCACCAGGCCCTCAACCTGGCGCGTCTGCCAATTCCGCCATTCCCGCGGCGTGTGTGTGAGAGTGACCGGTCGGTCGGACCGAAATCACCCGCGAAGCTCGAGCGCAACGACTCCCTGCACCAGCATTCTCGACCGGTTCGTCCGTCAGTCAAGCCGGTGCGTCCGGCCGGCCTCGATCGCGATGCCGCGGCTGTCGGCAGGCGTCGCCGCGGTGCAGCCGACGGGCTGCAACCGCCGGGACGTGCCCGCCTCGAACGCGGTCAGCAGCGCGGAAACGCCGCGGATCGCCGCGAAGAGGGCGATCGACCAGGCCGCGTCGCCCACCGGTCGAAAGAACGGCAGGGCCCCGACGAAGCACTCGATCAGGCCGGCTGCCGTGTGGGCATACTGATCGGTAAAGGCCCAGTGCGCGGCGTTCGTCGAGACCCAGAAGACCAGCGAGCTCGCCACCGACGCCCCGAGCACCGCCGCCCAGCGGCCGCGGTTCACGATGCCGCCGAACACGACGGGCCACGCCGACGCCGCGAAGACCACGGCGGCGATCGGCAGATTGTCGTGCGGTTTCTCCGCCAGATTGCCGATCACCATGGCGACCAGCGGCACGCTCGCCGCGACGAGCCGATTGGAGAACATCGCGCCCGACGCCAGGGCGACCGCGACGAGCGGCGTGACGTTCCAGAGCCGCACGCCGTTCCATTCGGGCTGCCAGAGCCGTCCGAGGACGGCCACCGCCACCAGCGCCCCCCACGCGCAGGCCACGACGGGCCACTGCCGTCCGGAGAGGTCACCGAAGGGCGACGCCCCGGGCTGGTTCGAACCGGTGGGGTGGGAATGCGTCATGGACGGCCTCGACCTCCTTGTCCTGGTGCTGAAACCTGCGCCCGGCTGCCCGCTCTGGGGCTGGCCAAAACTCCCGATACACTAGCGGTTTTCACGTTCAGGGCAAGCGAAACCGACGAAACCACCGCCATGCCGGCAGCCGCCCCCATTCCACCCTCGCCGTCGAGCGATGCGACGACGGGATCGTCGTGCTCTCGTTCACGGTGCCGGACCACCGGCAGAACGTGCTCACGCCGCAGGTCCTGGCCGATCTGGCGGCGGCGCTCGATCAACTGGAACGCGACGCGCGGCGGAGCCCCCCGCGGGGCGTGATCGTGCGGTCGGCACGAGAGGGCTCCTTTTTCGCGGGGGCCGACATCGCCCGGCTCGACCAGATCCGCGGGCTGCCGGAGGCGGAGATCGCCCGGCTCTGCGACACCGGGCGGGCCCTGTTCGGGCGGCTCTCCGCCGCCGCGTGGCCGAGCGTGGCCGTGATCGACGGCGTCTGTCTCGGCGGCGGGCTCGAGCTCGCCCTCGCCTGCGACCTGCGGGTGGCCACCACCAGCCCGCAGACCGCGCTCGGCTTTCCCGAGGTGAAACTCGGGCTCCTGCCGGGCTGGGGGGGCACGGTCCGGCTGACGCGGCTGATCGGCCCCGGGCCCGCCGTGGAACTGGCCGCCTCCGGCGAGAGCGTGGACGGCCCCGCCGCCGCCCGGCTCGGTCTCGTCGATGCCTGCGTGCCGGCCGAGCAGGCGGTCGAGACGGCGCGGCGGTTGATCGATGCTTGGGGCGGCACGGGCCGCGTGGCCGAGCGTCGGCACCAGCAGGCCTCCGCCGTCGAACTCGCCCCCGAAGAGCGTGATTTTCTCGAAGCCATGTCGGCGGCCGTGATCCTCGGCCGCACCGGCGGCCACTATCCCGCACCGCCCGCGATCCTCGAGACGATCCTCGCCGGC
>JBEIQP010000183.1:0-3822 GCA_040376455.1 Planctomycetaceae bacterium
ATCGCCACGAGCGGCCGGGTCGGGCGGTTGCAACCGCCCGACCGCGAATCATGCTTGTCTTCCACCCGCATGCCGCCGCCGCGGGCGGCCCTGCGGGACGGAATCCCCGACCATGCAGACCGTTTTCGTCACCGGCGCCACCGGCTTCATCGGCCGCCATGTCGTCGCCGCACTGGTCGCCCGCGGCTGCGAGGTTCGCTGCCTGGTCCGGTCGCCTGACCGGGCCGCGCACCTGCGAGGCGACGACGTCCGCCTCGTCACCGGCTGCCTCGAGGATGCCGCCGCGTGGCGCGACGGCCTGGCCGGTTGCGACACGGTCGTCAACGCGGGCGGCCTCGTGGCGGCGCGGCGCGGCCGCGATCTCTTCGCCACCAACGCCGGTGCGGTGGCGGCGGTCGCCGATGCCTGCGCAGATCGGGAAACGCCCCCCCGCCTGATCCACATCTCCTCGCT
The DNA here is from genome assembly GCA_040376455.1 of Planctomycetaceae bacterium. GTDB lineage: Bacteria > Planctomycetota > Planctomycetia > Pirellulales > UBA1268 > QWPN01. The sequence goes on from JBEIQP010000183.1 coordinate 454, forward strand.
CGCCGCCGCCGGCCCGACGCCGCCCGGTGCGCGGGTCCGCGACGAGTCCGATCCGTGCCGGCCGGTTTCGGCCTACGGCCGCAGCAAGCGGGACGGGGAGGTCGAGCTGTCACGCCGCGCCGGCCGCGTGCCGATCACGATCCTGCGCCCGGCCATCGTGTTCGGCAGCCACGACACGAAGGTGGCGGCGATCTACCAGTCGATCCATCGGTTTCGGCTGCACCTGCGGATGGGATTTCGCGACGCGCCGCTGTCGCTGATTCACGTGGACGACCTCGTGGCCCTCCTCCTGGCGGCGGCCGAGCACGGTGAACGACTCGACGGCAACGACGCCCCGGGCGGCCGCGGCATCTACCACGCCTGCGACGACCGCGAGCACCCGACCTACGCCGACCTCGGCCGGCGGATGGCGAAGGCCCTGGGCCGCAGCGTGCTCGTGATGCCGTTGCCGGTCACCCTCGCGTTTCCCACCAGTGCCGCGATCGAGTCGTTCTGGAACCTGCTCGGCCAGCCGAGCATCGTCTCTCCGGACAAGCTTCGGGAAGCAACGGCGGGGAGTTGGGCCGCCTCGGCCCGGAAGGCCCGCGACGAACTTGGATTCACCCCGGCCGGCACGCTCGACGAGCGGCTCCGGCAAACGGCCGACTGGCTGCGTGAACACGGCCGGCTCTGAGCCGGCGTCGCCGGCAAAAGCCGGCAAAGGACGCCACGGAGAGCATCGTCGTGTTCTCGCCCGCCCGCAGCATCGCCAGGGATGTCGCCGATGAGGCGGCTTGCGATCCTGCCGGTGATCACCGCAGAGCCGCCGAACCGTCCGGAAAGCGGGCTGTTCCGACCGCGGAGGGGATGGAAAAATGAGCGGCCACCACTGTTCCGAGATCACGCCCGCTGGAGCCTCGCATGGGATTGCGCCTCGATCGCCTCTTCTGGTCGCTCCTGCGGCCGCTTCTCCACCTCCGCTACCGCGTCACCTGCGACGGCATGGAGGCGGTGCGGTCGCTCCGCGGGCCGACGCTCGTCCTTCCCAACCACCCTGCCTACATCGATCCGCCGATCGTGCTGTCCCACGTCGGCCTCCGCGCGCCCCTGCGGCCGCTGGTCTACTCGGGCACCTACCGCCTGCTGCCGCTGCGGCCGCTGATGAGCCTCGTGAGCGCCTTCGAGGTGCCCGATCTCTCCGCCCAGAGCCGTGCGGCAGCCGCGAAGACGAAGGACCTGATCGATGCGGTCGTCGCCCGCATCGCCGCGGGGGACAGTTTTCTCATCTACCCGTCGGGCCGGCTGCAGCGCGGCGACCGTGAGGTGGTCGGAAGCGCCCGCGTGGTCCACGAACTCGTCTCGCGGTGCCCCGATCTCAATGTCGTGCTCGTGCGCACGCGGGGCGTGTGGGGAAGCAGTTTCAGCTGCGCCCGCGGCGGCACGCTGCCCGACCTCGGTCGCGCGGCCGCGGCGGCGGCCGGTTGGCTTCTGGCCAGCCTCGTCTTCTTCCTGCCGCGGCGGCGGGTCCACCTGCACGCGGAGGTGATCCCGCGGGAACAACTGCCGCTCGAGTCGCGCGAGGCGTTCAACGCCTTCCTTGAACGCTGGTACAACGCCGACGGCGACCAGCCGCCGACGTTTGTCCGCTACCACCACTTCCTCGGTCCGACCGAGGGAGGTTTCAGCCGTTCGGCCGCCGCCGCGGTCGTCGATCCCTCGACCCTCAACCCGCAGACGATCCGGCTGGTCAACGACCTGCTCGCCTCGCACCTGAAGCGCGAGCTGTCGAGCGACGAACTGCAGTCTGACACCCGGTTCGACGCGATCGGCCTCGACAGCCTCGACCGGATGGATCTGGCGCTCAAGATCGAGCATCAGTTCGGGTTCCGCAGCGACGCCGTCGTCGATACGCTCGGCCAACTCTGGGCTCTGGCCGACGGCAAACTCGCCGACACCTCCGCTCCGGCCGCGGCCCCGGCGGCCGCGCCGGCCTGGTTTGCCGGCACGACGGGGCACGCGCCCCGCGTGTTGGCCGACACCGTCGCGGAGGCTTTCGTGCGGCGCGTGATCGCCGCACCTGATGCCGTCGCCGTGGCCGACGCCGTCTCGGGCGTGCTCTCCGCCCGGCGGCTGCTGGTGGCAGCGACGCTGATGGCGCGCCGGTTCGCCGCCTATCCCGAGCGGCACGTGGGCGTGATGCTGCCGGCGAGCGCGGCGGCCGACGTCGTGTTCTTCGGGCTGCAACTCGCCGGCAAGGTGCCGGTGATGATGAACTGGACCACGGGTCCCGCGAACCTGACCCACGGCATCCGCGTCACGGAGACACGGCGCATCGTCACCTCCCGGAAGCTGGTCGATCGGCTCGGGATCGAGGTCGAGGGGGCCGACTATGCGTTTTTGGAGGAGATCAAGCAGGAGATCGGCAAGGCCGAGGCGGTGCGGGTCATGCTCGCCGCGCGGCTCGCGCCGGGCCGCTTCCTGCGCCGGCTCCCGCGGCAGCAACCGGACGAACCGGCCGTCTTTCTATTCACGTCGGGTTCGGAGAGCGCGCCCAAGACGGTGCCGCTCACCCACCGCAACCTGCTCACCAACGTGGCCGCCGGCCTCGACGTGCTGCAGCCCGACGCCGCCGACTCGCTGCTCGGCTTCCTGCCCCCGTTCCACAGTTTCGGCCTCACCGGCAACGTCCTGCTGCCGGCCGTCTCCGGCATTCGTTCGGTGCGTCACGCCGATCCGACCGACGCCCGCGGCCTCGTCCGGATCATCGAGGCCTACAAGCCGACCATGCTCTTCACCACGCCGACGTTCCTCGGCTACATCCTCGCCGCCTGCAAGGGAACCGAGCTCGCGAGCCTGCGGAAAATCATCACCGGCGCGGAGAAGTGCCCCGAGGCGACCTTCGCGGCGTGCCGCGAACGGGCGCCGCAGGCGGTCATCCTCGAAGGCTACGGGATCACGGAGTGCTCCCCCGTGGTGGCGGCCAACCGGCTCGGCAACGTGAAGGCCGGCACGATCGGCGCCCCGGTCCGCGACGTCGAGGCCCTCATCGTTGATCCGGAAACGCACGAGCCCGTGGCCGACGGGGCGACCGGGATGCTGCTCGTCCGCGGACCGTCGATCTTCAACGGCTACCACCGGCACGACGGCCCCTCGCCCTTCGTGGAAGCGGAAGGACGGCGGTGGTACCGCACGGGCGACCTCGTCTCGGCCGACGCCGAGGGCTCCCTCACCTTCCGCGGCCGCCTGAAGCGGTTCCTCAAGGCGGGAGGCGAGATGATCTCGTTGCCGGCGCTCGAGGAACCTTTTCAGAAGCGGTTCCCGCCCGACGAGGCGGGCCCGAAGGTGGCCGTGGAAGGGATCGAGACGCCCGCCGGCCGGCACGTCGTGCTC
>JBEIQP010000163.1:0-4741 GCA_040376455.1 Planctomycetaceae bacterium
ACGCCGCCCGCGTGCGGCGCGTCGGGGGCGACGTGCAGTTGATCAAGGCGGAGGCCCGCGGCGAAGTGGCGCCGGTGGTGCGGCCGCGAACGGTGCAGCCATGAAGCGCACCTCCGCCCCGCGTCCGGCGGCCGACGTGCGGGCCGGCACCGCGGCCGGCACCGGCGCGATGCTCGACGCGATCGGCGCGACGTGGATGCGGTTCTGGTTCACGCCTGCCGACGACCGGCCGCTGGCGTTCGTGCGGATGCTCACCGCGGGGCTCGGGCTCTTGCTGCTGTGGAGTTATGCCGGCGACCTGCAGGCGTGGTTCGGACCGCGGGGCATGATCCCGCCGGAGACCGCGGCGGGGTGGAGGCCGGCGTTCGGGGTGTCGCTGTTCGACGGGGCGACGACGGCGGCGGCGCTCTGGGCGGCGTTCGGCGTGACGGTCGTCGCGTTCGTGCTCCTCTTCATCGGTCTCGGCACGCCGGTGGTGTCGGTGGTGGCGGCGGTGCTCTGGGCGTCGCTCCTGCACCGGGGGCCGATGCTCGCGGGGGCGGCGGACGACTGTCTCGCGGTGCTGCTCTGGTGCGTGGCCCTCGGGCCGAGCGGCCGGTCGCTTTCGGTCGATCGCCTGCTCGCCGATCGTGCCGGAAAAAAGCCGCCGGTCGCGTCGATCCGCAGCCGCGTCGCCCTGGGCCTGCTCCAGGTCCACGCCGCGGCGATCGCGGCGGCGGGCACGCTCTCGCAGCTCAAGGGCGACGCCTGGTGGGACGGCTCGGCCGCATGGTGGCTGGCGGCGCGGAGCGAGTCGCGGCTCATCGACCTGACGGGCCTGTTCGCCCGCTCGGAGTATCTGCTCAACGCCGTCACCCACGCGATCATCGCGTTCGAGATCCTCTTCGCGGTCGGGATCTGGTTCGCCGCGACGCAGCGGGCGGTGGCCCGTGCGGGCCTCGTCGCCTGGCCGCTCATCGGCCTGCTCGCGGGCGAACCGCTCTGGGGCTGCGCGATGGCGGTGTTCTGCGTGCCGCTCGCCCTCGATTCCGGCAGCGGCCGGCACGTCGCGACCGCGTGAGCCGGAGGCGGCACGCGTGAGCCGGCACCGCGGCCGCAGGCTGCGGCCTACCCGCCCTGGAGCAGGTCGCGGAACCGGGCCTCGTCGAGCACCGGCACGCCGAGCTTCTCCGCGGTGGCGAGCTTGCTCCCCGCCTCGGCGCCCGCGACGAGGAAGTCCGTCTTCTTCGACACGCTCGACGCCGCGCGGCCGCCCGCCTTGCGGATCGCCTCCTCCGCCTCCTGCCGCGTGAACCCCGCGAGCGTGCCCGTGACCACGAGCGTCTTGCCGGTCAGCGGGCCGTCGGCAACCCGCTCGGCCGCCGGCACGTCGAGCCGGACGCCCGCCCGCCGCAGGCCCGCGATCGTGCGGCGGCCAGAGGCGCTCGCCAGCCACTCGTGCACGCTCGCCGCGATCACCGGCCCGATCTCGGAGACCGCCGCGAGGTCGTCGGCCGACGCCTCCTGCAGCCGCTCGACCGTGGGAAACCGGTCGCAGAGCAGCGCCGCCACGCGGGGCCCCACGTGCCGGATGCCGAGGGCGTTGAGCACGCGAATCAGCCCGCGGTCGCGGCTCGCGGCGATCTGGCCGACGAGCGCCTGCGCCGACTTCTTCCCCATCCGCTCCAGCGGCTCGAGTTGCTCGACCGTCAGGGCGTAGAGATCGGCGTAGTCCGTGACCAGGCCGGTGGAGACGAGCTGCTCGACGAGCTTGTCGCCGAGGCCCTCGATGTCCATCGCGCCGCGCGAGGCGAAGAATCGCAGCCGCTCGCGGCACCGGGCCGGACAGTCGAGGTTGGGGCAGCGGATGTAGACCCCCTCGGGATCCTTTTCGAGCGGCGTGTCGCACTCGGGGCAGTGCGTCGGAAACGACCAGGCCGGGAGCCGCCCCTCGCGGAGGTGCTTCTCGACGCGAACCACGTGCGGGATCACCTTGCCCGCCTTCTCCACGACCAGCACGTCGCCGATGCGCACGTCCTTGCGCACGATCTCGTCGGCGTTGTGCAGGCTCGCGCGGCGGACGATCGTGCCGGCGAGCTCCACCGGCTCGAGGTCGGCCACCGGCGTCACGGTGCCGCCGCGGCCCACCTGCACGCGAATCCCGGCGAGCTTCGTCGTGGCCTCGAACTTCTCGAACTTCCAGGCGATCGCCCAGCGCGGGCTCTTGGCCGTGGTGCCCAGCCGCCGCTGCTGATCGAACCGATCGACCTTCACGACGAAGCCGTCCACCTCGAAGTCGAGCGTGTGCAGCTCCTCGATCAGTTCGGTGCCCCGCTCCACGAGGGCGTCGAGCGAGTCGAAGACCTGCGTGCACGGCGCCACCGGCAGGCCCGCCCGCACGGCCCAGGCCAGCAGGTCGGTCTGCGAGGCGGCGCCGAGGCCGGTGGAATCGCCCACGCCGTGGCAGAAGAACCGCAGCGGACGCCGGGCGCACTCGCGCGGGTCGAGCAGGCGGATGCTGCCGGCGGCGACGTTGCGCGTGTTGGCGAACGGGGCGAGCCCCTGCCCGGCCTGCGACTCGTTGAGCGCCACGAGGTCGGAGTTGGTCATGTAGACCTCGCCGCGCACCTCGATCGACTCGGGGGGCGCGGCACGATCGAGGCGGAGGGGCACGCCGTGGATGGTGCGGACGTTGTGCGTGATGTCGTCGCCGACCACGCCGTTGCCCCGGGTCGCCGCGCGGGAGAGCCCGCCCGCGTCGTAGGTGAGCGACACCGCGACGCCGTCGATCTTCAGTTCCAGCACCCAGGCGATCGGCTCGCCCCCCTCCGCTTCCCCCTCGCGGAGCAACTTCTCCACGCGGCGGCCCCAGGCGACCAGGTCCTCGGCGCTGTAGGTGTTGTCGATCGACAACATCGGCTGGCGGTGCCGCACCGGCTCCAGCCCGGGCACGGGCTCGTCGCCGACCCGCTGGGTGGGGCTGTCGGCCGTGACCAGTTCCGGGTGCTCCGCCTCGAGCCGCCGCAGGGCCTCCACCAGGAGGTCGTATTCGCGGTCGCTGATGACGGGCGCCGCCTCGACGTAGTACTTGCGGTCGTGATGGCGGATCTGCTCACGGAGCCGGTCGATCTTCGAGGCCGCTGCAGCGGTCACGGCTCACCGACCCCCGTTCGAGTGATCGACGGCCACCGCCCCCACGGTGGCGATCGCCAGCACGAGCAGTTCGCCGACGAGGATCGCGGTGCCGTGGCGATCCATCAACCGCTCGAGCGGCGCCCGCTCCAGCTGCGCCGTCTCGGGCCGCACGCCCCGCAGCACCGCCATGCAATAGCTCATCGCCGTGACGGTGAACAGGAAACCCACGATGCCGAGCAGGGCATAGAACGGATTGCGGCGGCGGGGCATGGGGCGACCTCACGGGGGCGGCGCACGGGCCGCGGAGGGAGTATAGCGGCGCGCCGCAGGCGGCAGGCCGGCTACGCCGCCTGCGAGCGGAGCAGCAGCGAGTCGGCGGCGGCGACGACGCGTTCCACGTCGATGCCCGCCATCGAGCCGGAGTCGGTCTTGCGGTCGTTCCAGGCCGGCCGGAGCGCCGCGGGGGGCTCGACGCACACGTGCTGCGGGCCGTAGGGGCCGTTGCGCGAGGCCGGAACCGGCCCGAAGAGGCCGATGCAGGGCGTGCCGACGGCGGCCGCCAGATGCAGCGGGCCGGTGTCGCTCGAGATGAACAGCCGCGCGAGTCGGCAGAGTTCGCCGAGGTCCTGCAGCGTCGTCTGCGGCGCCACGATCGCCGCGCCGAAGGAGTCGGCCGCGATCCGCTCCGCCGCCACGCGCTCGTCGGCGCCGCCCCAGACGACGATCGACGGTTGCCCATGACGCCGCTGCAGCGCGCGGGCGGCCGCGGCGAACCGTTCCACGGGCCAGAGCTTCGAGGCCCAGCCGGCGCCGGGATTGAGCAGCACCGGTGCGTTCGGAAGTTTGAGCGACGCCAGCCACTGCTGCATCCGCAGCCGGCTCACGGGCCAGTGGGGCATGTCGAACGCCGGCGCCGCCACCCGCACGCCGAGCGGGGCCAGCAGTTCGCAGTTGCGTTCGACCACGTGGGCCGCCGACGTCTTCACGCGGTCGGTGGCGGCGAGCCACGCCCCCTCCCGGGCGGCCGGACGGGCGTGGCCGATCCGCCGCGGGGCGCCGGAGAGCCACGTCGCGACGCCGCTCTTGAGCAGGCCCTGGAGGTCGATGGCGACATCGGCCCGGAATCCCTGCAGCTGCCGCCGCAGCGCGACGACCGCCGCGGGCGACGTGAGCCAGCCCCGGGGCAGCCGGAAGAGGTGATCGACCGCCGGGTGGCCGGCGAGCACGTCGGCCGCCCGCCCTTCCACGGCCCAGCCGATCCGGGCTTCCGGAAAGGCGCGCTTGAGGGCCACGGCGACAGGCACTCCGTGGAGCACGTCGCCGATGGCCGACAACTTCACGATGACGATCGAGCGCGGCGCGATCATGGCACCAAGGGGGGGTTTGGAGCGGCCGGAAGGATCGCGGCCCGGCCCCGTGGCGGCAAGCCCACTTTTTTGGCCCCGCGGCCGCTCCCGGCCCGTCCCGCTCAGTCGATCCCGGCCAACGCACAGAGAACGGCCGACGAAACCGCCTGCGGACAGCTCCAGACCAGGAAGAAGTGCGCCTCGCGGACAAGTCGCTCGGCCGGGTGTCCCCGCACGAAGCCGGCGCCTTTCGAGGCCGTGAGCGCCGCCTGGGCCGCCCT
>JBEIQP010000007.1:0-53681 GCA_040376455.1 Planctomycetaceae bacterium
GAGGATGGCGATCGACTTGTAACGGGCCTCCCAGAACGTGCCCTTGCAGTCGTCTTCCTTGTTGGCGAGTCGGGCGAGCGGTTCCTTGAGAGCCTTCATGAACCAGCCGAGATCCTGGAGCCGCGCCCGGTAGCGGGCGACGCGGGCGGTGTCTTGGCACTGCAGGTCGATCCAGGCCTGAACGGCAGCGGGGTTATCGACGTCGAGGCAGGAGGGACGGTAGACGGCGATCCAGCGGCGGACGACGTCTTCGTCGCTCCAGCCGTCGGCGATGCCGGGGTCGAGGCGGCAGAGGACGTGGAGGTGGTTGTCGAGGATCGCGAACCCGCAGACGGAGACGGCAAAGTGCTTGGCGAGGAGTTCGAGCCGGGCTTCGATCCAGGCCTTGCGGTGCGTCACTCCCTCGCCGCAGAGAAAGGCGCGGCGGACGCAGCGCGAAACGCAGTGGTAGTAGCGAGTGACCGCGACGTCCACCAGCTGCCGCCTGGGCATCGTCATCGCGGGGGTTCCTGCAGGATTCGGGTTTACTGTACACCCGTATCCTACGGCTCCCGCGGCCGGTCGTCAAGGATTATGCCTGTCCTTTTCCGTTACTTTCTTTTCCGTTTCCGCCTACGGCGCGGTGCCGACGCGGGTGAAGACGGCCCGGATGCTCGCCGGGGCGTCGGTCGTCACCGTCGTCACGGCCGCCCGCGGATCGGCGATGGCAGGCGTCCCCTCGACCGTCACCCACTGATCGAAGCGATGCCCCGGAGCGGGCTGGGCCGTGATCGCCACCGGCACGCCCCGCCGCACGGTCGTGCGGCCACCCGGAGTCACCGCCAGGCCGCCGACCTCGGGGAAGGCCGTCAGCACGACCTCCGGCTCCTCTTCGACCGCATACACGTGGGAGGTCAGCAGGCCGTCTCCCTGCAGGGACACGAGGGCCACGCCCGCGGCGAGGTCGTCGTCGGCCTTGGCCGACAGCGTGACCGACTGCCACTCGTTCCAGTTGGCGGGGGTGAAGGTCAGGGGGGTGTCGGTCTGGATCGCGATGTCGGCGTCCCACGTGCGCTCGCCGACCGCCCGGACCTTCACGTCGGCGGCGGGCTGCTTCGTGAGCCGAACCTTGAACGCGGCGGTTTTCCCCTCCGGACTCGTGACCAGCGGGGTGTCCCGCTCGGTCGTGATCAAAGGGGCCGCGGCGGCTTCGCCGTCGGGAACGAACTGCGCCACGACTCCGGCCATCAACGCATAGGACCAGCGATACGCGGTGGCCGTGGTCTCCGGGGACGCCGGATCGGCGATCACCACCCCGGAGTCGTGGGAGGCGGGCTTCCAACCGGCGAACCGGTGTCCCGGGGCGGGCTCGGCCTTGATCCGCGTCGGCACCCCGTAGACGACGGTCGCCGCCGCGGACGGTGAGGCCGTGCCGGAGTCAGCCGGGGCCGCTGTGGCCGTCAGGTGGGCGTGCCGCTCGATGCCGGACACGCGGAACTGGGCGCCACGGATTCCCGGCGCCGTCAGGGTGTAGTTGGCAAAGATCGCGCTGAGATTCTGGGGCGGCGGGATTTCGTCACCGTCGGCGTAGACCAGCGTCATGGTCTGCCACCGATCCCAGTTGGCCGGCGTGAAGGTGAGCGTCTCGCCCGATTGAATCGAGATGTTTTCGCCGGTGGCGTAGACGTGGCCGCGGGTCGCGGTGACGGTGACATCCGCGGCGGGCGGCCCCGAAAGGCGGACCTGGACGGAGCCGGTGGTGCTCTCGGGCAGCCGGAGCATCTCCTGGCTGACCACGATGGCCGTGTCCGTCGTGACCGCGCTGACCGTCAGCGACGACAGGCCCGGCGCCGACAGGGTGATCGCGGCCTGGCCGTCGATCGCATCGGCGTCATGGGCGGCGGAGAGGGTCACGGGCTGCCACTCGTTCCACGTGTCGGGGGTGAAGGTGAGGGGCGTGTCGGACGTGACGCCGATCGTCTCGTCGCCCTGGCTGCGGGCGACGGAGACCTTCACGGCGGCGGGCGGTTTCGTGGAGAGCTTGACGCGGAACGTGGCCGTGCCGGCCTCCGGAATGACGACCCACCGCGTGCTCGGAACGATGCCGATGGCCCCGCGGGACACGAACGCCCCCTGGCTGTTGTTGTGGTAACTGCCTGTGGACGAGGTCTCGAGCCGGATGGCGCGGACCTGGTAGACCGCCTCGGCCGGCGGCTGGGGATCGGTCCACGACGTGCCGCTGACCGGATCGGAGGTCAGCCGCGTGAACGGCCCCGACCGATCGGCGGCGCGGTAGACGTGATACCCGCGGAAGCCCTCGAGGTCGCGATCCGCCGAGGGCTCCCAGGAGAGCGTTGCGTCGGTGATCGTGAGCCCGGCGGGCGGCGCGAGCGTGTGCAGACGCAGCGTGGGATCGCCGAGCAGGCCGCGGAAGATGGCGAAGAACATGTTGCCGTTGGCGCCGGAGGGATAGAGCGAGCCATTCCGCATGGCCAGCCGCTCGCAGCCCCCGATCGACTCGCCCATCGCCATCCAGTGGAAGTAGCGGTTGGGCTGGCCGCAGACCCACGTCAGGCAGGCGCCGCTGGTGGCCAGATAGGGCCGCCCCATGCCCCGCTTGTCGGCCACGACGTCGTAGTTGATCGTCCCGCTGCCCCAACAGCCCGTGAACACGTACTGCGGTGCGTAGGACGAGTAGAAGAGCCCCAGGTTGTTGTTGTCGTAGGCCAGGTCTTCGGCATAGCACCAGAGCCGCGGGGCCAGGATTTCACCGAATATCTGCCCCCCCACCGCATTCGCCATGCTGCGGCTGAAGAGGCTTTCGAGGTGGAAGGCGGTCTTGCTCCCGACGAGCCCTGCGCCGGCGGAATCGCCGGAGTCGGGAAACGCCGTGTGGCGGTGCCGGAAGGCATGGTGCTTGTTCAGGTAGCGGCGCAGCAGTTCGGTCTCCGAGACGCCGAAGCCCGGCATGCCCGACATGTCCACCCGGCCGACGGCCAACTTCACGTTCACCGTCTTGAACGCCGACTGGTCGAACCGGCCATCGCCCGCCACGTTGGACCGCGGCCCCTCGCTGCCGTAGGAACGCCAGTCGGTCCAGGTTTCGTCCGGCAGGGCGTAGTAGGTGTCGGCCTCGCGGGCCTCGTGGCCGTGTCCGTCCGGAATCAGCCAGCCGGCGTAGGGCAGGGGGATGCGGCCGAGGAGCAGCACCGCTTTGACGCTGTCGCGGTCGGCGTCGTAGTCGCCGAGGATGATCTTCTTGATCGCCTCCACCTCCGCGGCCGTCGCGCTGTTGCAGACCGTCGCCTGCCGCGGCACCTCGTGTCGCACGACGGACCAGCCGTCGCCGATCAGGTCCTGCTCGAGGCGCTCGAGTTCGCCGGCAAGCGGCGCCGCCATGGTGTCATCCACGAGGAGGATCACCGTGCCGCGGGCGTCGATCGCCGGCAACGCGATGCCGGATGCGAGAAAGCCCCGGGCCTTGGCGGTCTGTTGTCGCGGGGCCGGCAGGTCGGCGATGGTCTCGAGCATGTACTCGTAGCACGTTCCCGGAACGGCCGTTTCATCGACGAAACGGGTCGCCTGGGCGTCGGTCAGCGTGGCGAGGGGAGCGGCCCAGGAGTCGGCCTCGACCGCCTTGCGGTAGATCGTGAAGCCCCCGGACACGGCGGTGCGGGGCCACTCCAGGGTGATGCGGGGGGGCGTTTCCTCCGCCGTGGCCCGGACCACGATCACGCTGTTTTTGAGTGCAAATTCGTCGTCCGCCAGGGCGACGACCGGCAGCCCGCAGAGGATGAGGAGGGCTTGGAGAACACGAGCCCTGGACCGGGAAAGTGCAGGCAGATGACGCACGTCGGGAGTTCCTCGTGAGGGCGGTCGGGCGGGGCGTGGTGGAGCGGTCGCTTCGGCAGGATACGGCAGGCCCAGTGACCCTCACAATGAGCCGCCGGAAACGGCCCGGATGGACTCCGGGGCGGGGCCCTGCGAGCGGTGAAAAAGCGGTCTGTTGACAGGTGGCGGTGGGCACCTTAGATTCCGTGGCTCGAACGCAGTGACGCCCGCGGCCCCAAGCCGGCGGATGCCGTCACGGAAAGGTCTTGTGCGGGTTTCGCCCGCAGAAGCTTCTTCAGCGCCGCCGGGATTCCCTCCCGGTGCGGTGTGCGGTCGACGGGTGCCGGCTCGTGCGGCAGTCGCCTTTTTGTCCGGTTTGTCCTCCTTCGTTGGTTTGATTGGAGTTGTTGCGTGGCCGGTCCGACACAAGAGATCATCCGCATTCGTATGGAGGCGTACGATCATGTCGTGCTCGATCAGAGCGCGGCCGAGATCGTTGACACGGCGAAGCGGACGAATTCCGAGGTTCATGGGCCGATTCCGCTCCCCACGCGGGTCGAGCGGTACACGGTGCTCTCCAGCCCCCACATCGACAAGAAGGCCCGGCAGCAGTACGAAATTCGGACCCACAAGCGGGTGATCGACATCGTTCAGGCCACGGCCAAGACGATCGAAGCGCTCAACAAGTTGAGCCTGCCCGCTGGCGTGGACATCAAGATCAAGGCTTCCTCGCGGTAGGTTTTCGCAACGCACGTTTTTCATCAGGACAGGAGCGCACGGCACGGCATGCTTGGAAGGCGGTGCGGGTAAGGCTCGGACGATGTTCCGGGTGCTCCCGCAGCCAACGGCTTCGAGCGTGATCGGGAGGCTGGTAGTCGGTCGGGGGCCGTATGGCACCCGGCCGGGCTATTGGTCTCGACGGCGACGAAACATGACTTTGAAAGCAGCTGCGGGCCGCAGGGCCCGACCCGACAAGACGGGCCGCAAGGGCCTGCTCGGCCGCAAGGTCGGGATGACGCAGATTTTCGACGCCGATGGATCCGTGGTGCCGGTCACCGTCATCGAGGCTGGTCCGTGTCCGGTGATGGTGGTGCGTTCTCCCGAGCGTGACGGCTATTCGGCCGTGCAACTCGGCTTCCTCGACAAGCCCCGCCGGCTCGCGAGCCGATCTGTTCGCGGCCAGGTGGCCAAGCTCGACAGCCGCCGTTCGAAGCGGCTGGGCGAGGCGGGCGTGGTTCCGGTGGCCAAGGCCGACTGTGAGCCCAAGCGGTTTGTCCGCGAGCTGCGCGGCACCTACGACGGCGCGGCGGTCGGCCAGGTGCTGACGGTCGAGGTGTTCGAGGGCGTCGAGTTCGTGGACGTCGTCGGCACGACCAAGGGCCGCGGCACGGCGGGCGTCATGAAGCGGCACGGCTTCAAGGGGCAGCGTGCCAGCCACGGCGTCAAGAAAGTGCATCGCCACCAGGGCGGTACGAGCATGAACACGTCGCCTGCCCGTGTCTTCAAGGGCAAGCGGATGGCAGGCCGTTACGGCAACGAGCGGTCCACGATGCGGAACGTGAAGCTCGTGCGCATCGACAAGGACAGCAATCTGCTGCTGGTGCGGGGTGCCGTGCCGGGTCCGAACGGGGCGTATGTGACCGTGATGCAGACCAACAAGATCCGCAGGGTCGGGGCCGCGGCGCCGACCGGCAAGAAGAAGGCTGGTGCGAAGTGAACCTTGCCGTCTACGACATGTCGGGCAAGCAGGTCGGCTCCTACGAGATCGATCCGGCGGAGCTCGCTCCCACCGTGAGCAAGCAGTTGCTGCATGACGCGGTCGTCATGTATCAGGCCAATCAGCGTCAGGGCACGCAGAAGACCAAGACCCGCGGCGAGGTGGCCGGCTCGACCCGCAAGCTCTATCGCCAGAAGGGCACGGGCAACGCTCGTGCCGGTGCGCGGCGGAGCGGCACGCGGCGTGGCGGCGGTCACATCTTCGCGAAGCGCCCGCGCGACTTCGGCTGGCGGATGCCGCGGAAGTCGCTCCAGGTTGCGGCGCGGATGGCGCTCGCCTCGAGGATCGCCGACGACGAGGTCAAGCTGGTCGATGGCCTGACGGTGAGCACGCCCAAGACGGCGTCGGTCGCCCGGATGCTGAAGGCCCTCGGCCTGCAGGAAAAGACCGTGCTCTTCGCTCCCGAGAAGCACGAGGCGAATTTCTGGAAGAGCGCCCGCAACATCGACGGTGTGTCGGTGGCCCCGGTCGCGGAGCTCAATGCCTGGTCGATTCTGCGGCCCCGGTCGATCGTGATGACCACCGCGGCGATCGATGCCTTCCGGGCCGCCGTCAAGTCGCAGGCCAAGCCGGCCGCGGCCGGTGGCAAGGTCGCCGCCAAGAAGCCGGCCACCAAGAAGCCGGCCGCCAAGCGTGCGGCCGCGAAGTCGTCCTCGAAGAAGGAGGCGAAGTAAGTCATGGCCGTTCCCGTTCCTCCGCCGCCCGCATTCACGCCCCGTCTGGCTCCGCATCAGGTGATCGTTCGCCCGCTGCTGACGGAGAAGGGCATGCACCGCGCCAACCGGCAGAATGCCTATTCCTTCGAGGTGGTCGTCGAGGCCACGAAGGCCGACATCCGGCGGGCCGTCGAGGAGTTGTTCAACGTCAAGGTTGACAAGGTTGCGGTGCAGAACCGCGTCGGCAAGATGCGTCGGAGCCGGATGCGGCGGACGAGCACGAAGGCCTGGAAGAAGGCGGTCGTGAAGCTCAAGCCCGACTTCAAGATCAACCTCTTCTGATTCGAGCCCGTCGAAACACAAGCACTGGATTCATCATGGGAATTCGCACCTACAACCCGACCAGTCCCGGCCGCCGCGGCGCGAGCGTTTCGGACTTCGCCGATCTGACGCCCGGCGCCGATGCTCCGAAGGCGCTGCGGCTGCGGAAGCGCAAGACCGGTGGCCGGAATAATCAGGGCAAGATCACGTCGCGGCATCGTGGCGGTGGCCACATGCAGCACTACCGGCTGATCGACTTCCGGCGCAACAAGGACGGCGTGCCCGGCAAGGTGCATTCGATTCAGTACGACCCCAATCGCACCTGCCGCGTGGCGCTCGTGCACTACGCCGACGGCGAGAAGCGGTTCATCCTCGCTCCGCAGGGTCTGGCGGTCGGGGCGACCGTCCAGAGCGGAGAGACGGCGCCGCCGGAGGTGGGAAACTGCCTGCCGATGTCGGCCATTCCGCTGGGGATGCAGGTTCACAACATTGAGTTGCAGGCGGGCCGCGGCGGACGGCTCTGCCGGTCGGCCGGTTCGTCGGCGGTGCTCGTCGCCCGCGAGGCGCAGTGGGCGCAGTTGACGCTGCCGTCGGGTGAAATTCGTCGCGTGCCGGCCGCGTGCCGGGCGACGATCGGCTCGATCGGCAACGCCGACCACATGAACGTGCGGCTCGGCAAGGCCGGGCGGTCGCGGTGGATGGGCATTCGCCCGCACGTCCGCGGCACGGCCATGAATCCGATCGATCATCCCCACGGTGGTGGCGAAGGCCGCACCAAGGGCGGACGTCATCCCGTCAGCCCGACGGGCAAGAGCGCCAAGGGTGGTGGCACGAGGAAGCCGCGCAAGCCGTCGAGTGCCGCAATCCTGCGGCGCCGCAAGAGCCGCCGGTATGGCCAGTTGAAGCTGAGGTAAGAACATGGGACGCAGTTCGAAAAAAGGTCCGTACATCGACCCGCGCGTGTTTGAGAAGGTGGAAGCGCAGCTTTCATCCGGCAAGCGCGACCCGATCAAGACGTGGTCTCGGTCATGCACGATCGTGCCGGAGTTCATCGGGCTCACGTTCATGGTCCACAACGGTAAGCAGCACCTGAAGGTGTTTGTCACCGAGGACATGGTGGGCCACAAACTCGGGGAGTTCGCTCCCACGCGGACGTTCCGCGGGCACGGCGGCAAGGTGAAGGAAGCGGCGCCCGGGAAGTGATGGGTGGCCGGCCCGGCTTCAGCCGGGGCGGCCGACGCAAGGCGATCAAGGTGATTCATGGCATACACAGCAAGTCATAAGTACGCGAGGATCAGCGCCCGCAAGGTGCGGGCCCTGGCCGATCTCGTGCGCGGCAAGTTCGCGGACGAGGCTCTCGACATCCTCCGGTTTCAGCCGCATCGCGGCGCCCGGATGCTGGAGAAGGTGATCAAGAGCGCCCTCGGCAACGCGGAGCACCAGCAGGCAGCCGGCGTTGACGACCTCGTCGTGGTCGATGCGCGGGTGGACGAGGGTCCGATGTTCAAGCGGATTCGTCCCCGGGCCCGCGGCATGGCGTTCGGGATCAAGCGGCGCATGTCGCACATCAAGGTGGCGTTGGACAGCGCCGTCGTCGCGGAAGCGGAGTGAGGGAGACATCATGGGCCAAAAAGTACATCCCGTCGGATTTCGCACCGGCATCACCGAGCCGTGGAAGAGCCGATGGTACGCCTCCAAGAAGGACTTCCGGGTTCTCTTGATGGAGGACGTCCGCGTGCGGCGCTTCCTCAAGACGAAGTACCGCGCCGCGGCGATTCCGAAGGTCGAGATCGAGCGGACTCGCGACGAAGTGAAGGTGATCCTCCACTCGGCCCGCCCGGGCGTGATCATCGGCCGCAAGGGTCAGGAGGTTGATCGGCTGCAGGGCGAGCTCCAGGAGCTGCTTGGCCGCCGGGTCAATCTCAAGGTCGAGGAAGTCGGCCGGCCCGAAATCCAGGCCCAGTTGATCGCGGAAGACATCGCCGACCAGCTCACCAAGCGGGCCGCGTTTCGCCGGACCCTGAAGCGGGCGCTCGACACGACGATGGATGCGGGCGCGAAGGGCGTGAAGATTCAATTGTCGGGCCGGCTCGGCGGCGCCGAGATGTCGCGGTGCGAGAAGGCGATTGCGGGCTCGATGCCCCTCTCGACCCTTCGCGCGAAAATCGATTACGGGTTCTGCGAGGCTCCCACGGCGCAGGGCAACATCGGGATTCAGGTGTGGGTCAACCAAGGCATGTACGAGGAGAGCGGCGATGGCGCTGATGCCCAAGAGGGTCAAGCACCGAAAAAGCCAAAGAGGTCGTATAAGAGGTGATGCCTCTCGCGGGAATCGGGTCGTCTTCGGCGATTTCGGCCTTCAGGCCGAGCAGCCGGGGTGGCTCCCCGCGGCGACGATCGAGGCGGGCCGTATCGCGGCCCAGCAGTACCTCCGCACGGAGGGACGGCTTTTCGTGCGCGTGTTCCCGCACAAGTCGATCACGTCGATTCCGCTCGAGACGCGAATGGGCAAGGGCAAGGGTGAGCCGGAGTATTGGGCCGCGGTGATCAAACCCGGCACGATCCTTTACGAGATCGGCGGCGTCAGCGAAGACGCGGCGCGGATCTGCATGGCTCGGCTCGCGCACAAGATGCCGATCCGGGTACGGTTCGTGAAGCGGCGGGCGATGTAGGCGGATGGTGGTCACAAAGGCCGCGGAGCGGTCCGGACGGGCGGACAACAAGGCAACGGAATCATGAGCAAGGTAAAAGAATTGCGGGATATGGCCGACGAGCAGATTCGGCTCGTGTGGAAGGACGCCGCCGAGGCTTTGTTTCGGCTGCGGATCCAGGCGCAGACCGAGAAGCTGGCGGTGCCGTCGGAGGTTCGCAAGAACCGCCGGACGATCGCCCGTTGCCAAACCATCCTCGCGCAGCGCGGTGTGGTGGTGAACGCTCCCGCCGGGGCGGCCGCGGGCGAAGAGTCGCCCCAGCACGAGAAGCATGGGAAGCGGCGCCGTGCCGGCGGCCGCGCGAAGGTCGGGGCTCCCGATAAGGGCAGCGTGGCTTCGCGGCGGTCGGTTCGGAAGCGCAAGCAGAGCGGAAAATAACCAAGCCAGGGTGTGAACGGGAGAGGAACGACGAATGCCCAAGCGAGTGGAAACGGGAACGGTCACCAGCGCGGCGGCGAGCAAGACTCGCCGCGTGGAGATTCCGCGGATCATCCGCCATCCGAAGTATGGCCGGATCCTTCATCGACGCACCGTGTGTCACGTGCACGATGAAGGGGAGGAGTCGAGCCTCGGCGACCTGGTGGAGATCGTCGAGTGCCGGCCGCGCAGTCGGCTGAAGCGCTGGGAGCTGGTGCGGGTGGTGTCGAAGAGCACGGCCGTCGATGTGGCGTCGCTGCGGAGCGGTGCCCGGGCCACGGTGCTCAAGGAAACCGCCGCGAAGGCCGAGGCGGCCGCCGCGACGGGCGCTGAAGGGACAGAAGGGCGGTCAACATGATCCAGATGCAAACGCGGCTGGTGGTCGCGGACAACACGGGCGCCAAGGAAGTGATGTGCTTCAAAGTGCTGGGCGGCAGCCGCAAGCGGACCGCCGGCCTGGGCGACATCATCGTCTGCAGCGTGAAGAGCGTGATTGCCGGCAGCGAAGTCAAGAAAAAAGCGGTGGTCAAGGCGGTCGTGGTCCGGTGCAAGAAGCCGTCGCGCCGGGATGACGGCAGCTACGTGCGGTTCGACACGAATGCGTGCGTGATCATCGACAACGACAAGAATCCCAAGGGCACGCGCATTTTCGGCGCGGTCGCCCGCGAGTTGCGCGACCGCAACTTCATGAAGATCGTCAGCCTGGCGAGCGAGGTGGTGTGATGTTGATTCGAGCAGGTGATCTGGTGGAGGTGCAGACGGGCAACGCCAAGGGCACGCGTGCCAAGGTCCTGTCGGTGCGTCCCGCCAAGGCGGGCGGCACCGGCTACAGGCTGGTCGTGGAAGGCGTGAATCGCGTCTACCGCCACATCAAGCGGGGGCCGAAGAACCCGCAGGGTGGACGGCTCAGCAAGGAGATGCCGATCGACGCCTCGAACGTGCTCGTGGTCTGCGGCGCGTGCGGCAAGGCGGCGCGGCTGGGCACCAAGGTGGCGGCCGACGGTGGCAAGGTTCGGGTGTGCAAAAAGTGCGGTGCCGAGCAGGGTGTCCTGCGGCGTCCCCGCGGCAAGGCTGCTTCGGGAGCGAAGGGCTGAGGTCGCGTGAAGCGGCCGTGCCGATCCCTCCGGGGTGAAGCGAAACACGGGCAATAGAAGAAGACAAGACAGAGACCTCCGACTGGGGATCGATTCGATGGCGAAGAAAACCAAGGCAACGGCTTCCGAAAACGCGGCGCCCGCGGGCGCCCCGCGGATGCTCGAGCACTACATGAACACCGTGCGGGCGCAGCTCGGCAAGTCGCTCAACCAGGACAATCCCCACGCCATTCCCCGGCTGGAGAAGATCGTGGTGAACATGGGCGTCGGGGTGGCGGTCTCGGAGAAGAAGTACCTGGAGGAGGCCATCGGGGCGCTCGCACAGGTGACGGGCCAAAAGCCGATCGCGACGCTTTCGAAGGCCGCCGTCTCCGGGTTCAAGCTCCGCGAGAACCTGCCGATCGGATGCAAGGTGACCCTCCGGGGCCGCCGGATGTACGAGTTTCTGGACCGGCTCGTCTCCGTGGCTCTGCCGCGGGTGCGCGACTTCCGCGGGCTCTCCAGCACCGCGTTCGACGGTCACGGCAACTACAGCCTGGGCCTCTCGGAGCAGATGGTGTTTCCGGAGATCAACCCGGACAAGTACACGCGGCCGCAGGGCATGAACATCACGCTCGTGACCTCCACTGACAGCGACGACGATGCCCGGGAGTTTCTGCGGGCCATGGGAATGCCACTCAAGAAGGACGGAGATGGTGACGCCGCGGCGTAGCGGTGAAACCCGGAACCAACCAGGCTGACTGAAGAAAAATGGCAAGCAAATCAAAGATCGCAGCCGCCAAGCGGCCGGCGAAGTTCTCCACGCGGATCGTCCGGCGGTGCATGTTGTGCGGCCGCCCGCGAGCCGTGTATCGCAAGTTCGGCACCTGCCGAATCTGTTTCCGCAAGCTCGCCGATCAGGGATGCATCCCCGGCGTGAAGAAGGCCAGTTGGTAGTGCAGTGCTCCATGATCCGCTGCGAATGAACGCGACGACCAAGAAATCGGGAATTACAAGAGGGTTCTGCTGACATGATGACCGATCCCATCGCCGACATGCTCACCCGCATCCGCAACGCGGTGCGCGTCGAACGCGCCACCGTGGAGGTGCCCAGTTCGAAGGTGAAGCGTGGCCTGGCGGAAGTGCTCAAGCGAGAGGGATTCATCTGGGACTGGCGGGAGGTCGAGTCGGACCTCGTGCCGCATCTGCAGCTGGATCTGAAGTACGGCCCCAACGGCGAGCGGCTGATCCGCCACATTCGGCGGGTGAGCTCGCCCGGTCGCCGCGTCTACAGCCGCTCCGTCCGGCTTCGTCCGGTGCTCGGCGGCCTCGGCATCTCGATCCTTTCCACATCGAGCGGCGTGGTGAGCGACCGCGAGGCCCGGCAGCGGAAGTTGGGCGGCGAAGTCCTCTGTGAGTTGTGGTAATCAGACAGTCCTGTTCGTTCGAAAGGTCATGAAGCGATGTCCCGCATCGGCAAAGCACCCGTATCGATCCCCAAGGGCGTGAAGGCGGCCATAGAGGCCGGCACGCTCAAGGTCGAGGGTCCCCTGGGCAAACTGGAGCAGAAGCTCCACCCGGCCGTGAAGGTCGAGGTGGATGCGGCCGCGAACCAGATCAAGGTCACGCGATCGGACGACGGCCGCGTGGCTCGCGCGGTGCATGGCCTGACCCGGGCGCTCACCGCCAACATGGTCGAGGGCGTGTCGAAGGGCTACGAGAAGAAGCTCGAGATCGTGGGCGTCGGCTATCTCGCCGCGCTGCAGAAGAACCTCCTCCAGTTGCGCGTCGGCTTCGCCAACGAGCTGCAGGTTCCGATTCCGGCCGGGCTGACGGTGACCTGCCCGGATCAGACGCACATCCACATCAAGGGCATCGACAAGCAGTTGGTGGGCCAGTTTGCCGCCGAGGTGCGGGCGCTCCGGAAGCCGGAGCCCTACAAGGGCAAGGGCATCCGGTACGAGAACGAGCAGGTTCGTCGCAAGGCAGGCAAGGCGGTCACCAAGTAGCAGCGGTCCCCCGACCGTGGACATCAGGCAAAGGAATCCCCATGGATCATTCCCGTACGATTCTCCGGCAGCGGTTGCGAAGGCGGCATCGCGTGCGCCGTTTCATCCGCGGCACGGCCGAAAGGCCCCGGCTTTCGGTGTTTCGCACCCACAAGCACATCTACGCGCAGGTCATCGATGACGCGAGCGGCCGCACGCTGGCCTCCGCGAGTTCGATGGACAAGCAGATCCGCAGCGGCATCGAGTTCGGCGGCAACAAGCAGGCCGCCGAGGCGATCGGCCGGGCCGTGGCCGAGCGGGCGCAAGCGGCCGGGGTGAAGAAGGTGTGCTTCGACCGCGGTGAATTTCGCTATCACGGCCGCGTGGCGGCCTTGGCGGAAGCGGCCCGTGCGGCCGGACTTGAATTTTAGGCATCCTGAAACGCGGAGGCAGTAACACGTGTCCACAGGCAAAGAATCTCGCAGCGGCGAGTTCGTGGAAAAGGTCGTGAAGGTTCGGCGCTGTGCCACGGTCGTCAAGGGTGGCCGGCGGTTCAGTTTCGCGGGCCTCGTCGTCGTCGGGAACGGCCGCGGCAAGGTGGGCTGCGGCTACGCCAAGGCGAACGAGGTTCCTCCGGCCGTCGAGAAGGCGATCAAGGACGGCATGAAGAACCTGATCGAAGTGCCGGTCGAGTCGGGCACGATTCCGCATCGCGTGGAGGGACGCTACGAGACTGCCAAGGTGCTGCTCATGCCTGCCGGTGCCGGCACGGGCATCATCGCCGGCGCCGCCGTTCGGGCGGTCTGCGAATCGGCAGGTATCCGCGACGTGCTCACGAAGGCCCACGGTTCCACCAACCCGGTCAATCTCGTCAAGGCGGCGCTCGACGCCCTCAAGCAGTTGCGCACGAAGGCCGATGTCGAGCGGCTCCGCGGCGTTTCGCTCTAGTGCGGCGGGAATCGCCGCCCGATCAGAAATTGCAAGACACACGTTTGGAACAGCGTTCATGAAAATCAACGACGTCAACAAAGACATCCACAAGAACACGAAGCGGCTCCGCGTGGGCCGTGGTCCCGGATCGGGTCGCGGTCGGACGGCTGGCCGCGGCAACAAGGGCCAGGGACAGCTCGCCGGCTGGGCGGCGGCTGGGATCTTTGAAGGCGGCGGCACGCCGCTCATCCGGCGGATTCCGAAGCGAGGCTTTCACAACAGGCACGGGCGGATCGTGAAGAGCATCAACGTCGGTGCCCTGCAGGACGTGTTCGACGCCGGCAGCGAGGTGACCCCCGAGACGCTTCGGGCCCGCGGCCTGGCCAAGGGGATCTGGGACGAACTCAAGATCCTGGGCAACGGCACGCTCACAAACGCTCTGAAGGTCTCGGCGCACCACTTCAGCGCCCAGGCCAAGGAGAAGATTGCGGCCGCCGGCGGGACGGTCACCGAGCTTCCCGGGCCCGCTCCCGTGGTGCGGAAGGTGAAAAAGGCATCGCGGAAAAAGCCCGTCGCCGGTTAAGGTGACGGTCGAGGCGACGGATTGCCCGCTGACTGAAACCCGCTGAGGAGCCTCTTCCGTGCTCGAAAAACTCCGCATCATCTTCACCATCCCGGAACTCCGGCAGAAAATCCTGCTGACGTTGGGGCTGCTGGCGATCTACCGCGTGGGCTGGCAGGTGCCGCTGCCGATCATCGATCCGCAGGCCATGACCGCCTTCGCCAAGCAGACCGGCGGGATCGGGGATTTGCTGCGGACCGTGGCCGTCTTCTCGGCCAGCCAGTTGTCGCAGGCGACGATCTTCGGCCTGGGCATCATGCCCTACATTTCCGCTTCGATCATTTTTCAGCTGCTCGGCACCGTCTGGCCGCCGCTGGAACGGCTGACGAAGGAGGGCGAGGCGGGCCGCAAGAAGATCAACGAATACACCCGGTACGCGACCGTGCTGATCTGCATCCTCCAGAGTTGGGCCTACGTGGCCTTCCTGTCGGGGCAGCGGGTCGGCGAGCAGTCGCTCATCCAGCCCGGGTTTCTCGTGGATGGCAAGCTCCCGCTCATCTGGCAGTTCGTGGCCGTGATGACGATGACAGCCGGCACCATCTTCCTGATGTGGCTCGGCGAGCAGATCGACGAGTTTGGCATCGGCAACGGCATCAGCCTCTTGATCATGGCGGGCATCCTCGCCGGCATGCCGAGCGCGTTGATGCAACTCGGCAGCGAAACCAGCTGGGAGCTGGGCGGGGGCGGCGGCAAGATGGGCATCGAGACGTTGCTCGTGTTGGCGGCGCTGTTCGTCGGCGTCGTGGCGGGCGTCGTCTTCATGACCCAGGGGCAGCGCCGGATTCCAACGCAGAGCGCGAAGCACGTCCGCGGACGCCGCGTCTACGGCGGCACCCGTCAATATCTGCCGCTGCGGGTCAACCAGGCGGGCGTGATGCCGATCATCTTCGCAAGCTCGCTCCTGCTCTTTCCGCAGATGATCTTCCAGTGGCTCTCGTCCATGTATCCGGGCAATGGCGTGCTGTCGGCGCTGCACGATTCGTTCCAGCGCGGCCAGTCGTTTCTTTACAACCTCTGCTACATCGCGCTGATCTACTTCTTCTGCTACTTCTGGACGGCGATCACCTTCAACCCGAAGGAGATGGCCGACAACCTCAAGAACTTCGGGGCCTTCATTCCCGGCTACCGTCCGGGCAAGCGGACGGCCGACTACCTGGAGCGGGTGATGGAGCGGATCACCTACGTGGGCGCCGGCTTTCTGGCGCTCGTCGCGGTGATTCCCACCATCGTCGGCGGATATCTCAATACCGGTGCCCAGATTGCCGGCTTCTACGGCGGCACGGGCTTGCTGATTGCGGTGAGCGTGGCCTTTGATCTGGTACAAAAGATCGACAGCCATCTCGTGATGAGGAACTACAGCGGCCTGCTGGAAAAGTCCTGATCCGCTGTGCCGCGGCCGGGAGGCCGCGGCACCGTCCGCCGCCGCCCCGTCTCGTTTCGCGGACATGCCATGCGGATCATTCTCATCGGACCACCCGGGGCTGGGAAAGGGACGCAATGCCAGCGGCTCGTCGAGATGCTTCGCGTGCCGCACCTCTCGACCGGTGAGATGCTGCGGACGGCCGTGCGGGCCGGCACTCCAGAGGGCATTCAGGCCGCCCGGTTCATGAGCGAGGGGCGGCTCGTCCCCGATCCGCTCATCGTCGGCATGGTGAGTCGGAGGCTGGAGGCGGAGGACTGCCGCAACGGCTGCCTGCTGGATGGATTTCCACGCACGCTGCCGCAGGCCGAGACGCTCGACGATCTGCTGGAACGCCGGGCGATCAGCGTTGACGGGGTGGTGGAGCTGGCCGTTCCGCGGGATGAGTTGGTGCGGCGGATGCTGGCCCGCAAGCGCGAGGACGATGACCCCGAGGTGTTCGAGAAGCGGATCACAAGCTTCGAAATCCAGACGGCGCCGCTGCTCGATTACTACGCCCGCCAGGGTAAACTCGCCAGCATCGACGGCCTGGGAACCGCCGACGAGATCTTCGATCGCGTCAGGGCGGCGGTGCTCGGTTTCGGCCGGGCGGCCCGGCGCCGTTGAGCGTGGCGGCCGCCGTGCAGCGGCGGTTTTTCCGCGGTATACTTCGCGAGCGAGGATGTCCCAATCCGCGCTGGCCGCTCGCGGCAGCGGCTTCCGCACCCCTGTTTCCGGCCGAGAGTCACCCCCCGTGCTCAATCTGCGTTCAACTCGTGAAATCTCCCTGATGCGGCGGGCCGGCCTCGTGGTCTGGGGCGCCCATCAACTGGCGGCCTCGATGGTGCGGCCGGGCGTGACCACCGGCGAGATCGATGCCGCGGTCGAGCGATTTTTCATCGAGAACGGCGCCGTGCCGCTGTTCAAGGGGGTTCCGGGCAAGGTGCCGTTTCCTGCGGCGTGCTGCATTTCGGTGAACGACGAGGTGGTGCACGGCATTCCCGGCCCCCGCGTGCTCCTGGCGGGAGACGTCGTCAGCATCGACACCGGGTGCAGCGTCGGCGGCTGGTGCGGCGACTCGGCCGTGACCCACCCGGTCGGGGCGGTGACGCCGGACGTACAGCGACTGCTCGACTGCACGTCGGGCGTGCTCGCCTTGGCCATTCAACTGCTCGCCACGCGGAACCGCTGGAGCGACGTCGCCACCGAGATGGCCAAGTACGTCCGGGATTACGGCTTTTCCGTCGTCGAGAACTTCGTCGGGCACGGCATCGGCCGCAGCATGCACGAAGATCCTCAGGTGCCCAACTTCTGCACGCCGGCCTTCCGCAAAAACCACGATTTCGAGCTGGAGCCCGGGTTGGTCATCGCCATCGAGCCGATGGTGAACATGGGCTCCAAGAAGGTTCGCCCCTTGCCCGATTACTGGACGCAGTCCACGGTCGATGGAATGCCCAGCGCCCACTTCGAACACACCGTCGCGATCACCGAGGGCGGCCCCGTGGTGCTCACGGCCCCCCCGGCGGCCGGCGAAACGGTCGGCAACGCCGGTTCCCCCGCGTGAAAATGCCGTTGGCGCAGGGCCCCGGGAGCGAATATACGGCCCTGTACAGCACCCCCTTGTGAACCCATGCAGGGGTACTTATATTCTGTGGCTCTCCTGAATTTCCCCTGTTTCTGTTGAAGGCGTGGTCGGTCGCCGCCACGAGCTTGTCCATGAAGGTTCGCGCCAGCGTCCGTCGCATGTGTGAAAAGTGCAAGATCGTCCGGCGCCGAGGCGTCGTGTTCGTGGTTTGCGCCGATCCCCGCCACAAGCAGCGGCAGGGCTGAAGGAGGTGGGAGAGCGTCGCCGTCAGCATCCTGACGGCGGCCGCTGATCGCCGGGAACATCCCGTCGATCGTTCTCCTGTCCCCGTTTCATCCGCACCGCCCGCTCCGTTTCCAGAGAACCGAGAATCCAATCATGCCGCGTTTGATGGGTGTCGATATTCCCTCCGAGAAGAAGACCATCTTCTCGCTGCAGTATCTCTACGGCGTGGGCCAGCGGGTGGCCCGTGAGCTGTGCCACAAGGCCGGCGTCGATCCGCTGGGCAAGGCCCGCGACCTGCACGAGGACGAACTCGCCCGGCTGGCGGCGCTGCTCGACAAGGACTACGTCGTCGAGGGGCAGTTGCGGCGGCAGGTGGCGCAAAACATTTCGCGGCTGAAGGACATCTCCAGTTATCGCGGGATGCGTCATCGTCGCGGTTTGCCCGTACGCGGGCAGCGGACGCGGACCAATGCTCGCACGCGGAAGGGACCGAAGAAGACGGTCGCGGGCAAGAAGGGCGTCAAGGATCTCAAGTAACAGCGGCGTGCGGTGGGTTTTGTCGGCCACGGTCGTGGTCGCCCGCCTTCGCCAGAACGACAGTACATCAGACCACGGAACGCATCACGGAACGAACCATGTCGAAGGTTGCCAAGACCAAGAAGAAATCGGTGACGGCGGGGATCGCCTTCATCAGCGCCAGCTTCAACAACACCACGGTCACCATCACCGACACGCGTGGCGACACGCTCTGTTGGGCGAGCGGCGGCACGTGCGGGTTCAAGGGCAGCCGCAAGGGCACTCCCTTCGCCGGGCAGTGCGCCGCCCAGCAGGCGGCCGAGAAGGCGGCCAAGTTCGGCGTCAAGGATCTGGAAGTCCGGGTCAAGGGGCCGGGGAGCGGTCGCGAAAGCGCCATCACCGCCCTGCAGGCGGCCGGCATGAACGTGAAGAGCATCGAGGACATCACGCCGCTGCCGCACAACGGCTGCCGGCCGCCGAAGAAGCGGCGGGTCTAGCGGGCGGGCGGTGCCGCGGTTCGAGTTTTCCACCACACACGTCGATTTTTCATCCACCTCAAGCGAGCAGCAGTAGAACATGGGACGCATCACCGGGCCGGTTTGTCGGCTCTGCCGTCGCGACGGACTCAAGTTGTTTCTGAAGGGCAGTCGGTGCGACACGCCGAAGTGCGCCTTCGAGCGTCGGGCTACGCCCCCGGGCATGGTGCAGAAGCGTCGCAGCAAGCCGACCGATTACGGCCTCCACCTGCGGGAGAAGCAGAAGGTCAAGCACTATTACGGGGTGCTCGAGAGGCAGTTCCGCACCTACTTCGCCCGCGCCGAGCGCGGCAGGGGCAACACGGGAGAGGTGCTGATGTCGCTGCTCGAGCGGCGGCTCGACAACGTCGTGCATCGGCTCGGGTTTGCGATGTCTCGCGCGGCCGCCCGGCAGATGGTCATGCACGGGCACATCACGATCAACGGCCGCCGGCTCGACGTGCCGAGCTACCTGGTCAAGGCGGGCGACCTCGTGCGGGTGAAGAACCGGGCGAAGAGCCTGCAGTTGGTCCATGCGGCCCTCGCGGAGAATCGCCGCGACGTGCCGGAGTTTCTGTCGCGATCCGAGGCGGCGATTCCGGAGGGGCGGGTCGATCGGCTGCCGAGCACGGACGACGTCTCGATTCCGGTGCAGGCCAATCTGATCATCGAGTTGTGCTCGAAGTAGCAGTCGTCTGACGTTCGGCGCGGTTTCCACACACGTTTCAACTTAGGGTTCAACATAGGGCGCGTCCGGTTCCGTTGCGGCCGGATGCGAATGGAGGAATCAATGCATATCCGCTGGCGAGGCCTGGAACTCCCCGGTTCGGTCACCGTCGATCAGAAGACGCTCACGCCGACCTACGGCAAGTTCGTTGCGGAGCCGTTCGAGCGCGGCTTCGGCACCACCGTGGGCAACAGCCTGCGGCGCGTGCTGCTCTCGAGCCTCGAGGGCAGTGCGGTGACGCAGATCAAGATGGCCGGTGCACTCCACGAGTTCACCACGATCAAGGGCGTGCTCGAGGACGTGACCGACATCGTCCTGGCCGTGAAGAGCCTCGTCGTCAAGAACCACAGCGACTCGACCCGCGTCGTGCGCGTGGAGAAGAGCACCAAGGGGCCCATCACGGGGGCGGACGTGCAGACCGACGATGCCGTCGAGGTGGTCAACAAGGATCTGGTGCTGGCCACGTTGACCGACGACGTCCCTTTTGAGCTCGAGATGGTGGTCGAGAACGGCCGCGGGTACGTGCCGTCGAGCGAGCACAGCCAGGCGTCGCAGGAGATCGGGATCATCCCGGTGGACGCGGTGTTCAGCCCCGTGACCCGCGTCAAGTACGAGGTCGAGGAGACCCGCGTCGGCCAGAAGACCAACTACGACAAGTTGACGATGGAAATCTGGACGAACGGCACCGTCACGCCGGAGATGGCGCTCGTCGAGGCGGCCAAGATCCTGCGGAAGCACCTCAATCCGTTCGTCGGCTACACGAAGCCGGGCCCGAGCGTGAATCTCCCCGCCGGGGCGGGCGTGTTCGCGGTCGAGGCTCCCCTGGAGAGCCGGTTGGGGATGCTCGTCTCGGACCTGCGGCTCTCGCTGCGGGCCAACAACTGCCTCGAGGCCGAGGGCATCGCCACGGTGAAGGATCTCGTCTCCCGGTCGCGTGAGGATCTCCTGGAAGTGCGGAACTTCGGAGAAACGACGCTGCAGGAGATCGAGGAGAAGTTGCGCGAGATTGGCCTGCATCTCGGGATGCAGCCGGCCATCGGGGCGGGCGCGTAATCGCCCCCGCGGTGAGCCGGTCGGCATCGGCTCGGGCGGGCGGCATCGGAACAGCGAATCACGAGAGCGAACAGAGGAGTCAGTCATGCGTCATCGTCGCAAAGGTCGCGTCTTGGGCAGGAGCCCGTCTCATCAGCGGGCGTTGCTCCGCAATCTGGCCGCCGCGCTCATGCTCACCGAGCGCGAAGTCGAAACGGGCGAGGTCGGGGCGCCGAAGGTGGCCGGGCGGATCATCACCACGGTCGCCAAGGCCAAGGAAGTGCGGCCGCTCGTGGAGCGGTGCGTGACGATCGCGAAGCATGGGCTGGTGGCAAGCGAAGCGGCGAAGGCGTTTGCCACGTCGGCCGACCGCGACTCGGCCGAGTGGAAGCGGTGGCGGACGAGCGAGCAGTGGACGAGCTGGGCGCGGGCCATGGCCCCGGCGGTGAAGTCGCGTCGGCGGGTCGTGCAGTTGCTCGGCGACAAGCAGGCCGCGCGGATCCTGTTCGAGCGGATCGCCCCGCGATTCGTCGATCGGCCCGGTGGGTACACCAGGATTCTGAAGTTGGCGACGCCGCGGCTGGGCGATGCCGGGCCCCGGGCGGTGCTGGAATTCGTCGGTGCCGATGTCGGAGCCGGTCGGGCTCCCGCTCCGCGGGTCGAGGCTCGTCCCGCAGCGACCTGAATCGCACAAGCGGGTCGGTGAATCGCCCGTTCTGGGGCGGCACCGGCGTCGTTTTTGACGACGCGGCGGATGGGAATAGGACCGCCGACGCGGCTCGCCTAGAATGTTCGTCGGGTCGAGCCGACGTCGTCGTCAGCAGTGCGAGGCCGCCATGTTTCACTTCCCCCGTGCGGGCACCGAGGCGCTCGGCCGCTTCGTGAGGGTGGGTGCGGTCGTCGCGGGCTTCGCCGCGGCGCTGGCGGCCGGGGCAGGGCGGGGCGAAAGCCAGCACTTCGGCATTCCGCAGGTGCGCTTCATCAACGAACAGGTGGAGGGCGGCTGGGCCGACGCGGCCTTGCAGCCGTCCGCCGACGCCACGGACGGCGAGTGGTGCCGCCGCGTGCATCTCGACCTCATTGGTCGCATCCCCACGACCGCCGAACTGCAGCAGTTCGTCGAGAACACGTCGCCGACCAAGCGGGCGGAAGTGGTGGGGAAGCTCCTGGGCGAGGACTACATCGACGAGTATGCCCGGAACTGGACCGATGTCTGGACGACCGTGCTGATCGGCCGCGACGTCGAGAATCAGCAGGTGAGCCGGTCGGGCATGCGGCAGTACCTGCGGCGGGCGTTCTCCAAGAACATTCCCTACGACCAGTTCATGGAGGAACTCGTCACGGCGACCGGGGCCAACACGAACCGGCAGCGCGTGGACGGCTTCAACGGCGCGACCAATTTTCTCAGCGGCAAACTGGTGGAGATGGGCGTCGAGAATGCGGTGCAGGCCACCGCGAAGACCGCCCAGGTTTTTCTGGGCGTGCAGGTGCAGTGCACGCAGTGCCACAACCATCCCTTCAACAAGGGGAAGCAGAACCAGTTCTGGGAGCTGAACGCGTTTTTTCGGCAGACCAAGGCGCTGCGGCGGTTCGATGGCTCGCGCGACGTGCAGTGGATCGAGCTCGTGGACGAGGATTGGGCCGGCGAGGGTGGCAATCCGGAAGAGGCGGAGCTGTATTACGAGCTGCGAAACGGGCAGATGAAGGTGGCCTACCCCGTCTTCATCGACGGGACGGAGATATCCAAGAGCGGCTACCTCCCCGGGAAGCACGACGACGGCACCGCCTACGGCGTGCATCGACGTGAGCAGTTGGCGCGGCTCGTCAAGGCGAGCCCGCTCTTTTCGCAGGCGATCGTCAATCGGATGTGGGGCCACTTTCTCGGCTACGGCTTCACCAAGCCCGTGGACGACCTCGGCGACCATAACCCGCCCTCGCATCCCGAACTGCTCGAGGGGCTCGCCCAGCGACTGCGCGAACAGAGCTTCGATCTCAAGGAACTGATGCGGTGGATCGTGCTCTCCAGGCCCTACGCCCTGTCGAGCCGAACCGTGCCCGAAAACGAGGCCGACGACCCGGCGCTCGGCGAGAAGCCGAAGTTCTCCCGCTTCTACATGCGGCAGATGCAGGCCGAGCAACTGTACGAGTCGTTGTTGACCGCGACCGAGGCGGACAAGACCCGCGGCGGCGAGGAGGCGGCCAGAAGGAAGGATCAGTGGCTGTCGCAGTTCGTCATCGCCTTCGGCACCGACGAGGGGGACGACGCGACGACGTTCAACGGCTCGATCCCCCAGGTCTTGATGATGTTCAACGGCGACCTGATCAAGGAGGCGACCGGGACCGGAAAGGGCGGCTTTCTCGACGGGGTGGCGTCCGGGCCCCGGAGCCCGAAGGCGAAAATCGAGGCCCTCTACCTCGCCGCGCTCTCCCGGAAGCCCTCGGCCAAGGAGGTGGCGGCGGCCAACGCCATGCTGGCCGCCCGGAAAGGGGACGTCGTCGGGTCGCTTCAGGACATCTGGTGGGCGATCCTCAATTCCAACGAATTCATCATCAACCACTGAGTGGCGCGGCCGACGGGCACGGCCGATGGCGTGCGGGCCGCGAATGGTCGATACTGACCGGGCGGGATCGGAGTGGCGAGCAACCTGCAGTCCTTGTTCGAGGAGCCCTGACATGTCGCGATTCGACGCCGTTCCCGCCGGGATGTCCCGGCGGCACTTCGTGACGCATCTGGCGGGCGCCGCTGCCATGGCGGCGCCGGCGACCACGTTCACCCAATCGATCTTCGCGAATGCCACCGACATGCAGAAGCGGCACAAGGCCGCCATCATGCTCTGGATGGGGGGCGGCCCCAGCACCATGGACATCTGGGACCTGAAGCCGGGCACCGCCACCGGCGGCCCGTTCAAGCAGATCGCCACCTCCGCCGACGGCGTGGCCATCTGCGAGCACATGCCGCTGATGGCGCAGCAGATGCACCACATGGCGATCGTGCGGTCGATGAGCACCCGCGAGGCCGACCACATGCGGGGCCGGTATTACATGCACACGGGGTATGTGCCCAACCCGAATGTCGAGCACCCCGGCTACGGGTCGGTCATCGCCCACGAACTTGCCGAGCAGGTGCCCGGCCTGGAGATTCCGCCGTTCGTGTCGGTCGGAGGAGGCAGCGTTGGGCCCGGGTTTCTCGGCATGACGTGGGCGCCGTTCACCGTGGACACCAACGGCAATGTGCGGAATCTCGACATGGGGATCGACCCCGCGCGACTGGCCCAACGAATGGAGATGCTCGCGACGATCGAAAACCGTTTCATCGGCGAGAAGCGGGGCGGCTCCTCCGACGACCACATGAAGGTGCTCCAGAAGACCCTGAAGCTGATGACCAGCAAGCAGATGGACGCGTTCAAGGTCTCCAACGAGCCGAAGGCGATGCTGGAGAAGTACGGCGAGACGGGATTCGGGCGGGGATGCCTGATGGCCCGCCGGCTCGTGGAAATGGGCGTGCCGTTCGTGGAGGTCGATCTGGGGGGCTGGGACAACCACGCCGACATCTTCCCGACGCTCGCCGACCGGAAACTGCCGGAGCTCGACAAGGCGATGGCCGCCCTCGTGAGCGACCTCGCCGATCGCGGGATGCTGGACGACACGGCCATCATCTGGATGGGCGAGTTTGGCCGCACGCCGAGCATCAACGGCGGCGCCGGTCGCGACCACTGGGCGCGGAGCTGGAGCGTGGTGGTGGGGGGAGCCGGCTTCAAGCGCGGCGTGGTGGTGGGGGAGACGAGCTCCGACGGCCGCGAGGTGACCACCGAGCCCTACACCTCCCAGGACGTGATGGCCAGCGTGCTCAAGTCTCTCGGCATCTCGCTGGAGACCACCTTCACGGCCAAGAACGGCCGGCCGATGAAGATCGCCAACTCCGGGAAGGTGATCAAGGAGCTGTTCGCCTGATTCGCCGGCGTGGATCGAGCAGCGATGAGCACCCGCGGCCCAGACCGGCCCCGGCGGGCGTGGCGGGGCTCGCGGGCACGGCCCGGCCCGTTCTCTGGCTGGTGCTGCCGGTCCTGGTCGAGCAGGTGCTCGCCCTCTCGGTCGGATTCACCGACAAGTGGCTGGCCGGCAACCTGTTCGAGGGCGAGGAGCCGCTGGCCGCAGTCGGGCTCGTGGCCTACTGCTTGGCGTTCATGCCGGTCCTGTTCTCGACGCCCGCGGTCGCGGCGACGGCGCTGGTGGCCAGGAACGTGGGCGCGGGGGAGAGCCCCGCCGCCCGCCGGATCGTCGCGCAGGCGCTCGTCGTGGGCCTCCTCCTCGCCGGCGCGTCGCTGCTGCTGGCGGCGACGTTCGGGCCGTGGTTCGTGCAGGCGCTCGGCCTCCCCGCGGGCAGCGCTGCTCTGGCGACCCGCTACCTCGCCATCGTGCTCCCCGCCCTCCCGGCGATGATGGTGATCCACGTGGGGGTGGCGGTCCTGCGTGGGGCGGGCGACATGGTGGCCGGCCTGCTCTCGATGACCGTGGTGAACCTCGTCAACGCGGGGGCGAGCTTTGCCCTCGGGGTCGGGCTGGCCGGGCTGCCGCGGCTGGGCTGGGAGGGACTGGCATGGGGGACGCTCGCGGGCTACTGCGCCGGCGCGGTCTGCGTGGGCCTGCTGCTCGCGAGCAACGCCCGGGGCCTGCGGCCCGGTCGGGCCGACTGGCGGCCCGATTGGATCGAACTGCGCCGCATCCTCCGGGTCGGCATTCCCGCCGGGGCCGACGCCATCGCCAACGCCGCCTGCCACCTGACGTTTCTCTCGATCGTCAACCGGCTGGGAAACATCGACGCCGCGGCCCACGCCGTGGCGATCACGATCGAGTCGCTCGCGGTTCTGCCCGGCAGCGCGTTTCAGGTGGCGGCCGCCACGCTCTGCGGCCAATTCCTCGGGGCACGGGACGAGCCACGGGCCCGCGCAAGTGTCTGGCTGGCGGCCGGGGTCTGCGCGGCGTTGATGTCGGCCGCCGGCCTGGTCTTCCTCGGGTCGGCCGACGTGCTGGCGGCCTGGTTCACGGGCGGCGCGGGCAAACAGCCCGCGGTGGCGGCGTTGACCGCCAGCCTCGTGCGGATCGTCGCCTTCGTGCAGCCCCCGCTGGCCCTCTTGATGGTGCTCTCCGGCGGCCTGCGCGGGGGCGGCGCCACGCGGCCGCCGCTGGTGGTGAACTTCCTCGGATTGATCGGCCTGCGGCTGCCGCTGGCGCTGGTGCTGGCCTGGCCGGTGGTCGAGCTCCCGGCGGGCCTCGGCGAGATCCGCGGCCTGGGCCTCGGGGCCGTCGGCGCCTGGTACGCGATGGCCGCCGATCTGGCCGCGCGCGGGCTCGCGATGGCCTTCATCTTCTCACGCATGCGCTGGTCGCGGGTGAGCCTCTGACGCGGCCGGCTCCGCGCCGCGGGAGGGGATGCGCCGGGTCAACTGCCATGGCTTCGCCGGCGGGTGACGCTACACTCTGACAAGGCATTCCCCAGACCGGCAGACCGCCCGGTCGCTTCGCCACAGAGGGCCGTGAATGGCAGCCGTTGATCTCGACGTCGAACATTGGAGCACCGCCGACGCGGCGGATCTCTACGAGGTGGCCCGCTGGGGCAACGGCTACTTTTCGGTCAGTCCGACCGGCCACCTCCTCGTGCATCCCGACAAGGATCCGACCAAGAGCATCGACCTGAAGGCGCTCGTCGATCGCCTCCAGGTTCGCGGCATCGACCTGCCGATCCTGCTGCGGTTCGCCGAGATTCTCCAGCACCGTCTGGGGGAGATCCACGGCGCCTTTGCCACGGCGATGAAGGAGAGCGGGTATCGCGGCGACTACTGCTGCGTCTACCCGGTGAAGGTCAACCAGCAGCGGCAGGTGGTGGAGGAGGTGCTGCGGTTCGGCAAGCCCTACCACTTCGGGCTCGAAGCGGGCAGCAAGCCGGAATTGCTCGCGGTGATCGCGCTGGCGGACAACGAGACGCCGATCATCTGCAACGGCTTCAAGGATGCCGAGTTCATCGAGACGGCGATGCTCGCCCAGAAGATCGGCCGCCACGTGATCCCGGTCGTGGAGCGGTTCTCGGAGCTGGGCCTGATTCTGGAATACGCGGAGAAACTCGGCGTGCGGCCGCGGATCGGGATGCGGGTCAAGCTCGCCACGCGCGGCAGCGGCCGCTGGCAGTCTTCGGGCGGCTTCCGCAGCAAGTTCGGCCTCACCGCCGGGGAACTCGTCAAGGGTCTCGACCTGTTGGCCTCGAAGGGCATGGAGGATTGCCTCCAACTGCTCCACTTCCACCAGGGCAGCCAGATCACGAACATCCGCCACATCAAGGCGGCCCTCAACGAGGCGTCGCGGATCTACACGGAACTGGTCAAGCGGGGCGCGGGCCTCCGCTATCTCGACGTGGGGGGCGGCCTCGGCGTGGACTACGACGGCTCCCAGACGAATTTCGAGTCGAGCGTCAACTACAGTCTCCAGGAATACGCCAACGACGTCGTCTACCACGTGCAAAACGCCTGCGACGAGGCGGGCGTGCCCCATCCCACGATCGTGTCGGAGAGCGGCCGGGCGGTGGTCGCGTATCACAGCATGCTGATCTTCGGCGTGCTGGGCGTGTCGGAGCAGGGGGGGACCAGCGAGGTCGCCGAACCCTCGCCCGACGCCGAGCAGCCGCTGCACGACCTGATGGAGACCCACCAGGGGATCAACATCCGCAACCTGCTCGAGAGTTACCACGACGCCCAGCAGGCGCTCGATACGGCGATGAACCTCTTCGCCAGCGGCTACCTGCCGCTCGATCAGCGGTCGGCCGTGGAGAACCTCTACTGGGCGATCTGCCGCCGGGTCTGCAAGTTGGCGAAGAGCCTGGAGTACATGCCGGAGGAGCTCGAGGGCCTGGAAGCCTCCCTCTCCGACACCTACTTCTGCAACTTCTCCCTGTTTCAGTCGATCCCCGACAGCTGGGCGATCAAGCAGCTCTTTCCCGTGATGCCGATTCATCGGCTCAACGAGCGGCCGACCCACGCAGCGGTGCTGGGCGACGTCACATGCGACTCCGATGGAAAGATCGACCAGTTCATCGACCGCCGTGACGTGAAGCGGACGCTGCCGCTGCACGCCTGGCAGCACGAGCCGTACTATCTGGGCGCTTTTCTGATCGGCGCCTACCAGGAGATCCTCGGCGATCTCCACAATCTGTTCGGCGACACGAACGCCGTGCACGTGAGCCTCGACGAGCGGGGCGAGGTCGTCGTGGACGCCGTGATCAAGGGAGACACGGTTCGCGAGGTGCTCGACTACGTCGAGTTCGACGCCAATCATCTCGTGCAACGGCTGCGGGACTCGATCGAGCAGGCGGTGCGCGAGGGACGGATCTGCGACAGCCAGGCGGGTCGGTTCCTCAAGTTCTACGAAGAGGGGCTCGGCGGCTACACCTACCTGGAGGAACCGTCGCAGGGCTAGCAGGCGGCGGATCGGCCCCGGCATTTTTCACGATCTGTCATCGGCGGCCGCGGGCGACCGCACCGCCCCGCGGAGGCACGTCAGGCCAAGGACCGGATCCGTCATGCATCTCATCCGTGTGGGCGGCACCGCCCTCAACCAGACGCCGCTCGACTGGGACGGCAATCGTGATCGGATCGTGGCCGCGATCGCCGCGGCCCGCGAGCGGGGAGTCTCGGTCCTCTGCCTGCCGGAACTGTGCGTTTCGGGCTACGGCTGCGAGGACGCGTTTCATTCGCCGGGCGTGCTGCGGATGGCCTGGCGCACCCTCGGGCAGATCGTGCCGCACACGGCCGGCA
The DNA here is from genome assembly GCA_040376455.1 of Planctomycetaceae bacterium. Classification (GTDB taxonomy): domain Bacteria; phylum Planctomycetota; class Planctomycetia; order Pirellulales; family UBA1268; genus QWPN01. Next base: position 28,107 of record JBEIQP010000007.1, read on the forward strand.
TTATCGTCGCCGTGGGCTTGCCCGTCCGGTTCGAAAGCGACACCTACGACGCGGCGGCCCTCGTGGCCGACGGGCGGCTCGCGGGACTGGTCTGCAAGCAGCACCTCGCCGGCGAGGGCATCCATTACGAGCGGCGCTGGTTCCGGCCGTGGCCCAGGGGGCGCCGGACGGCGCTCGCGATCGACGGGGCCACGGTGCCGATCGGTGACCTGCGGTTCGATTGCGGCGGCGTGCGGATCGGCTTCGAGATCTGCGAGGACGCCTGGGTCGCCGATCGTCCGGGCGCCGGGCTCGCCGCCCGCGGCGTCGATCTGATCCTCAATCCGTCGGCCAGCCACTTCGCCTTCGGCAAGGACGAGGTGCGGCGGCGGTTCGTGCAAGAGGGGTCGCGCGCGTTCGCCGCCAGCTACGTCTACGCCAATCTCGTCGGCAACGAAGCCGGCCGCTCGATCTACGACGGCGGTGTGCTCGTCGCCTCCGCCGGCCGGATCGTGGCCGCCGGGCGGCGGTTCTCGTTCGGAGACCGCGCGGAAACGTCCGCCGTGGTCGATGTCGATGCGACCCGGCTGGCCCGTGCCCGCGTGGCGCTCGAACGGCCGGAACCCGACGCCGGGGACGATCCCGTGACCGTTTCCTGGGCTCCCCCATCCCTGTCGCCCGGCCGAGACGACGGCGGCGGCGACCACCGCGATGCCTGGGAGCACGGCGACCACGTCAAGGAGGAGGAGTTTGCGCGGGCGGTCTCGCTGGGCCTGTTCGACTACCTGCGGAAGAGCCGGTCGCGCGGCTTCGTCGTTTCGGCGAGCGGCGGCGCCGATTCGTCGGCCGTGGCGTGCCTCGTGGCGATCGCCGTCCGCTTGGCCGCCGGGGAACTGGGAGTGGCGGCCGCCGCCGCCCGGCTCGGACTGGACGACCGGGCCGGGGATGCCGGCGAGGAGGGCATCCGGCGGCTCATCCACGCCGCCCTGACCTGCGTCTACCAGTCAACCGCCAACTCCGGCCCGGTGACGCGGGAGGCGGCCCGCGGGCTGGCCGCGGCGCTCGGCGCCACGTTTTACGAATTCGACGTCGAGCCACTCGTCCGCGGCTACGAGGCGATCGTCACCCACGCCGTGAACCGCGGACTCACCTGGGACCAAGACGACGTGGCCCTCCAGAACATCCAGGCCAGGGCCCGCGCGCCGGGCGTGTGGATGCTCGCCAACCTCACCGGCGCCCTGCTCGTCTGCACGAGCAACCGTTCGGAGGCCGCGGTCGGCTACGCCACGATGGACGGCGACACCGCCGGCGGCATCGCCCCGATCGCCGGGATCGACAAGGCCTTCCTGCGGCGTTGGCTACGCTGGCTGGAGTCTTCCGGGCCGGAGGGGATGGGGCCGATCCCGGCGCTGGCCGCCGTCAACGCGCAGGCTCCGACGGCCGAACTCCGGCCGGCCGCCGCGGGGCAGACCGACGAGGCCGATCTCATGCCCTACGACGTGCTCGATGCGATCGAGCGGTCCGCCATCCGCGACAAGCAGACGCCGCTGGAGGCGTGGCAACGGCTGTGCGTCGATTTCCCCGGGCATGCCCCGCCGCAGTTGGCCCGGTGGACGGAGCGGTTCTTCACGCTCTGGAGCCGCAATCAATGGAAGCGGGAGCGGTACGCGCCGTCGTTTCACCTCGACGACGAGAACCTCGACCCCAAGACCTGGTGCCGCTTCCCGATCCTCTCCGGAGGCTTCGCCCGGGAACTCGCCGAACTGCGTGCCGCCGCCTTCAGCCCGTGACCACGGCTTCGAGCGCTTCGCCGCGCTGGAGGTGGACGAGGTTGCGGATCGTCTGGGCCGCGATCGCGTCGAGGGCGTTCTTCGTGAAGAAGCCCTGATGCGCGGTGACGACCACGTTGGGAAACGTCAGCAACCGCGTGAACGTGTCGTCGTGGATGATCCAGTTGCTGTGGTCGTCGAAGAACAGGTCAGCCTCCTCCTCGTAGACGTCGAGCCCGAGGTGGCCGATGCGGCCGCTCTTGAGCCCCTCGATCACCGCCTTCGTGTCGATCAGGCCGCCGCGGCTGGTGTTGATCAGCATCACGCCCGGCTTCATCCGGGCGATCGCCGGCGCGTTGATGAGATGGTGGCTCGACGGCGTGAGCGGGCAGTGCAGGGAGACGATGTCGGAGGCCGCGAGCAGGTCGTCGAGGGGAACGTACTCGACCCCCCGGGCGACGAGCACCGGATCGGGGTGCGGGTCGTGCGCCAGCACGCGGCAGCCGAAGCCGAGGAGGATCTCCGCCACGCAGCGGCCGATCCGCCCCACGCCGACGACGCCCGCGGTGCGGCCGTGGAGGTCGAAGCCGAGCAGGCCGTCGAGGGAGAAGTTGCCGTCGCGGACGCGGTTGTAGGCCTTGTGGAGCCGCCGGTCGAGCGTGAGGATCAGTCCGATCGTGTGTTCGGCGACGGCGTGAGGCGAGTATTCGGGCACGCGCGTCACCGCGAGGCCGAGGCGGGCCGCCGCGACCAGGTCAACCTGGTTGAAACCGGCGCAGCGGAGGGTGATCAGCCGCACGCCGAGCTGCGCGAGGATTTCGAGCACGCCGGCGTCGAGCTCGTCGTTGACGAAGCAGCAGACGGCCGCCGCTCCTTCCGCGAGGCGGGCGGTGCTCCGGTCGAGGCGGGATTCGTGCCACGACCACTCGAGCGGCAGGCCCGCCGCCGCGGCGCCGAGCGACTCGCGGTCGTAGGGCTTGATCGAAAAGGCGGCGATGCGCACGGCGGTGGCTCCTCTGGGCCCGGGGGGCGTGGGCCGGGACGCAGTGTACGCGGAGCGGCGGGGAAGGGCCTGTTTTGCGGGTTCCCTCCCCGGGGAACCGGCCTCGTCCGCCCGCCCAAACCCTGCTACAGTCCGCCGTCTGCCCCGACCACCATGTGGAGTTGCGACGCATGAGCCCCCCGACGACCCCCGCCGGCCCGGCCCGCAGGGCGCGGGCCCCCCGGATTCGCCTGCGGTTCGCCGTGGCCGTCGTCGCCCTGCTCTGCGGGCTCGCGTGTGCCGCCCAGGCCCAGGCCCAGGCCCAGGCCGCGCCGGCCGGACCGCGACAGCCGCCCGCGCTCACGCCCCAGGAACAGGCCGCCCTCGACCAGTTGCTCACGGCCTGGGAGACGCGAAACGCCGCGGTCAAGACCTGGTCGTGCACGTTCCACAAGTGGGAATACAACGCCTGGAGCCCGGCGGATGCGGGCGGGGAACGGCTCGCCTTCGCGGAGAGCAAGGGCGAACTCAAGTACGCCGCCCCGGACAAGGGGCTCTTTCGTATCAAGGAAGCGAAGCAGTGGAACCCGCAGGCGCGGCGGTACGAGGTCCGCGGAGGCGAATCGGGCGAGCACTGGGTGTGCAACGGCGAGAGCATCTACGAATTCCGGCACGGCGAGCGGCAACTGCGCGAGACCAAACTGCCGGCCGAGATGCGCGGCAAGGCGATCAGCGACGGCCCGCTTCCGTTCGTCTTCGGCGCGCGGGCCGACACGCTCAAGAAACGGTACTGGATGCGGATCATCACGCCGCCCGAGGTGAAGGAGCAGATCTGGCTGGAGTCGCTGCCGCGGTACCAGGCCGACGCTGCCAACTTTTCGAAAGTGGAGTTGATCCTGCAGGCGCGCGACCTGATGCCGTTCGCGATCCAGATCTACAAGCCGGGCGGCCAGGATCGCGACGTCTATCAGTTCGACACCAATACGAGCCTCATCGACCGGGGCCTCGATCTGCTCCGGGATTTCGCGAAGCCGACGACGCCCTTCGGCTACAAGTACATCCTCGAGGATCTGCAGGCCCAGCAACCGGCCGCGCAGCCCGCCGCGCAGCCGTCGGCGGCCCGGCTCCCGATCCCGGCGAATCTGCCCCGATAGCGGGCCGGGGAACGGCAGGCGGATCGCCCGCGGCCGCGGGCCGGGCTATACTGCGTCCTTCCCGACGTCCGCGTTTCGAGGCACCGATGCCGCTGATCGAACCCACGCATCCGCTCTTCCAGTTGCTGCAACGCGACCGCCGCTACACGCTCGACGCCTATCTGTTCGTCCTGGAGTCGCTCTCCTACGCGCAGGAATCGCTCGGCCTGGGAGCGGAACCGCCGGCGGAGGAAATCGAGCCGGCGCGGGCCGGCGAGGCGGGCCCCGGGCCCGGTCGCCGCTCGAAGTCGGGGCGCGGCCGGAAGCGGCAGTCGGAGCGGCACGTCTCCGGGCAGCAACTCTGCGAGGCCGCCCGCCTCTACGCGCTGCAGCAATACGGCTACCTGGCGCCGAAGGTGCTCGCCGCCTGGGGCATCACCAAGACCGCCGATTTCGGCGAGATCGTGTTCAACATGATCGACATCGGCCAGATGCGCAAGACGCGGTCCGACAAGCGTGAGGATTTTCACGACGCCTACGATTTCAGCGAGGCGTTCACGCGGGATCTCGCGTTCGTCGTGCCCGATCCCGTCTGAACGGAGGACGGCCATGAGCGGGCAGCAGGCGTGGTCCCGAGCCTCCGGCGTGGCCTTCGCGGCGGCCGTCGTGGCGGAGATCGTCTGGCTGCTGTTCCTCGCATGGATGGCCTGGCGATGATGAGCCCGTCGCTTGCCTCCGTGCCCCTCTGGTCGGCCCTGCTGCCCTTGGGCATCTACTTTCTCTTCCTCGGCTGGCTCCATCTGCGCGGCCGGCCGATCGCGGTCTCCGGCGGCTGGGACTTCGCCGTCCTCGCCGGGGGCTTGGCCGGGCTCGCGGTCGTCGGCCCGCTGGCGCTGCTGCAGCCGCTGGCCGGGGGATCGCGCTGGAGCGCCCTGATGCTGCTCCTGGGGTGCGGCCTGCTCGTGGCGATCGCCGTGCTGGCGATGCGGCCGCGGCTGGTGGTCTACAACATCACGCTCGAGCAACTCCGTCCGATCGTGGCGGAGATCGCGATGGCGCTCGATCCCTCGGCCCGCTGGGCGGGCGAGAGCGCCGCCCTTCCCGCCCGGGGCATCCAACTCCATCTCGACGGCCGCGGCGCGATGCGCAGCGTGAGCGTGGTGGCCGTGGGCACGCGGACGAGCCCCGAGGGGTGGGCCGAATTCAGCCGCCGGCTGCGGCAGGCAGTCGGCCGGCTGCGCGTGCGGGCCAGCCCGTGGGGCGCGGGCTTCGCGTCCCTGGGCGTCGCCGTCGTGGCCGCCGCCCTCTGGCTGGCCATCCGTTCGATCGCCGCCCCGCCCCCTGCGGTCGATTCCCCGAGCCCGCCGCCCCCAGCCTCCGGAGCCTTCCATGCCGGTCCACGTCGATCTGTCGGCACATGAAATCACCGTTCCTGTCGTGGTTCGCAACGCGCCCCCGGGACGGCTCTACGAGGACGCGGTGACCCGGGAACAGGCCGGCATCGTCTCGAGCGGCGCCGTCGCGATCCGGTCGGGCGCCAAGACGGGCCGCAGCCCGAAGGACAAGCACATCGTGCGGCGTCCGGAATCGGAGGCCGATGTCTGGTGGGGGACGGTGAACCACGCCATCGACGAGCACACCTTCCTGCTCAACCGCCAGCGGGCCATCGACTACCTCAACACGCGCGACCAGATCTACGTCTGCGACGGGTATGCCGGCTGGGATCCCGCCTGCCGGATCAAGGTGCGGGTGCTCTGCGCCCGCGCCTACCACGCCCTGTACATGCACAACATGCTGATCCGGCCCACGCTCGACGAACTGGAGCGGTTCGGCGCCCCGGACTACGTCATCTACAACGCGGGGCAGTTTCCGGCGAATCCGCTCACCACGCACATGACCAGCCGCACGAGCATCGACCTGTCGCTCGAGCGGCGCGAGCAGGTGATCCTCGGCAGCGAGTATGCGGGAGAGATGAAGAAGGGCGTCTTCACCTACATGCACTGGATGCTGCCCGGACGGGGCATCCTCTCGATGCACTGTTCGGCCAACGAGGGGATCGCGCCGGGGGGCGGGGCGGCGGACGTGTCGCTCTTCTTCGGGCTCTCCGGGACCGGCAAGACCACGCTCTCGGCCGATCCCCGGCGGCGGCTGATCGGCGACGACGAGCATGGCTGGAGCGACGACGGCATCTTCAACATCGAGGGGGGCTGCTACGCGAAGTGCATCCACCTCTCGGAGAAGCAGGAGCCGGAGATCTGGCGGGCGATCCGCTTCGGCGCGGTGCTGGAGAACGTGGTCTACGATCCCGCCACGCGGGCGGTGGACTTCGAGTCGAGCGCGATCACGGAAAACACCCGGGCGGCCTATCCGATCGAATACATCGACAACGCGAAAGTGCCCTGCGTGGCCGGTCATCCCCGCAACGTGATCTTCCTCACCTGCGACGCCTCGGGCGTGCTGCCGCCGGTGAGCCGGCTCTCGCGGGAGCAGGCGATGTATCACTTCCTCTCGGGCTACACGGCCCGGGTCGGGGGCACCGAGATGGGGATCGTGGAACCGCAGGTGGCGTTTTCCGCCTGCTTCAGCGCGGCATTTCTCGTCCGCCACCCCGCGGTCTACGCGCGGCTCCTCGCGGAGCGGCTGCGCCGGCACGAGGCGCGGGCGTGGCTCGTCAACACCGGGTGGACCGGCGGCGCGTATGGCGTGGGCAAACGGATCGACCTGGCCGCCACCCGCCGCATCATCGACGCGATCCACGCCGGGGCGCTCGACCATGCGCCGGTGAGCCGCGACCGCATCTTCGGCCTCGAGGCGGTGACGCGGGTGCCGGGAGTCGAGGAGCGGCTGCTCGTGCCGCACCGCGCGTGGCACGACGAGGCGGCCTGGGAGGCGGCCGCGCGGAAACTCGCCGGCCGCTTCGAGGAGAACTTCACCACCTACGCCGATCAGGCCGGCCCCGACGTGGTGGCGGCGGGACCGCGTCCGTAGCCGCCCACCAGCATGCCGAGCGAATCCTCCCTCCCCGACGCCATCTGGAACCGACCCGGCTGGGTCGCGCAGGCCCGGCTACTCCGCGATTCGTTCGCCCGGCTGCTGGGGCGGGAGTTGCTCCCGGCCGCGGGGAGCGACGAGGAGTCGGCTCGGCGGCTCTTCGAGGCGCCGTTCGTGGTGGTGTCGCACGGCACGGAGGCCGACCCGATCCTGAACTACGCCAATGCCGCGGCCCTGGCGCTCTGGGAGATGGATCCGGACACGCTGGTGCAGACGCCCTCCCGGCTGACGGCGGAGCCGCTGCACCGCGACGAGCGGGCCAGGCTCCTCGACCGCACCCGCCGCGACGGATACGTGGATGACTACAGCGGCATCCGCGTGTCGCGGACCGGCGCCCGATTCCGGATCGAGCAGGCGATCGTCTGGAATCTCCTCGACGAGCAGGGGATCCTGCGCGGCCAAGGGGCGACCTTCGACCGCTGGACGCCTCTGCCGTGAGCGCCTTTAATGCGAGGGTCTCGATCCCCTCGCCGCCAGGAGGTTTCGCCATGCGTTTCGGAAACATCGGTGCCTTGCTCGTTCTCGGTCTCTTCGGGCTCGCCGCCCCCGTCGCCCGGGCGGACCAGGCGTCGCCCCTCTCCGGCGAGATGAAGCGGATCGACGGCACGCCGGTCGATCTGGCCGGCTACAAGGGGAAGGTGGTCCTCGTCGTGAACGTCGCCAGCCGCTGCGGTGCCACCCCGCAGTACCAGGGGCTGCAGAAGCTCTACGACACGTACAAGGACAAGGGGTTCGTGGTGCTCGGGTTTCCGGCCAACGACTTCGGGGCCCAGGAGCCCGGCAGCGACGCCGAGATCGCTTCCTTCTGCACGAAGGACTACGGCGTGACGTTTCCGATGTTCTCGAAGATCACCGTGAAGGGCGCGGGCAAGGCGCCGCTGTACAAGACGCTGACCGAGGCGGCCAATCCGCAGGGTGAGGTGGGCTGGAACTTCGAGAAGTTCCTGATCGCCAAGGACGGCAGCGTCGTGGGGCGGTTCAAGACCGCCGTGCGTCCCGAGGACGCCGCGGTGACGAAGGCGATCGAGGCCGAACTGGCCAAGTAATACGGCTCACACGTGAGCCGTGCGGGTGACCCAGCGAGTGGCGCAGAGTGAACGGACTTCTGACCGGCGGAGCTGGCGATGGCTCCTTTTCTCCGCGTGAATGAGCGCCGGATCCTGCCGGGGATGCCTGGGCCGGGGCTTGAGGCAGACGAAGCCATGACGATTCAACAACGTGTCGATCCCGTTGAGAGAGAAAGTCTTGCCGAACTCACGGTCCAGGATTCCCTGAATCTGCGGCCCTCGGAGCGACGCGACGCCGCCTTGTGGCGTGGCGCCGGCCTTGCCCGCGGAACCCGTCAGGCCGCCCTCGAAGCGGGGGCCGCCTGCGGGTGGTCGGTCGCGTGGTCCAGATTGATCGTGCGGCGGATGACCCAGGTGGGCCGGCCCTGCACCTCGCGGTAGGCCCGCGCGACGTATTCCCCCACGATCGCGACCGCCGCCGTCTGGACGGCCGCCACGGTCGCGACGATCGCCGTGATCGAGGCGAGCGACGCCCCGGCCGGAGCGGCGCTCGCGCGGGACCACGACACCGTCGCGGCGAGGGCCGAGACGCCGCCGACCATGGCCAGCGCCGCGGCGGCGACCCAGGTGAGCCGGATCGGGGCGTCGGAGGAGAGCACCAGCGCGTCGCCGGCGAGCTTGAGCAGTTTCCAGGGGGAGTACTTGGTGGCGCCGGCGACCCGCGCGTGGCGGTCGTACCAGACCGGCTCGTGGCGGAACCCCGCCCACGGCACGAGGCTGCGCAGGTAGCGACGCTTCTCCGGCAGGGCGTTGACCGCGTCGGCCACCGCCCGGTCGATGAGCTTGAAGTCGCCGGTATCGACCGGCATCGGATAGGGAATCAGCCCGGCGAAGAGCCGGTGGAACAGGCTCGCGGTCACGAGCTTGAACCGCGTCTCGCCCTCGCGGGAGCGACGGCGTCCGTAGGCGACGTCCGCGCCGGACCGCCACGCGCGAACCATCTCGGGGATGACCTCCGGCGGATCCTGCAGGTCGGCATCGGTGATCACCACGGCATCGCCCCGGGCGACCGCGAGGCCGGCCGACATCGCCGCCTGCTGGCCGAAGTTGCGGGCCAGCTCGATCACCCGGGCGCGAGGATCCCGCGCCGCGATCGCCGCCAGCTTCGCGAGCGTGTCGTCGCGGCTCCCGTCGTCGATGTAGATGATCTCGAAGTCCATTCCCGTGGCGGGAAGCGACTCCACGAGCCGCGCGTGCGTGGCATCGATCACCTCCCGCTCGTTGTGGCAGGGGATCACCACCGACAGCAGCCCGCGCGGAGCGCGGGGCGTCGCCGGCGGGCGGCCGTGCGGCAGGATGTCGGGCACCGGGTGCGGCGTGGTCATCGGGTCCGGCCTCCGGCGGTGGCGGTGCGGTCGGCGGGCCTGCCCGCCGCGTCAGACTCCAAGGCGCCCACCGCGACCACGTCGTGGTTGCGGAAGAGCGGCCGCACGCGGCCGATGATGCCGTAGCCCTCGGGCAGCGAATCGGCGATCTCGGCGTAACGGTCCTCCGGCGTCAGCAGCACCGCATCGGGGCCCGAATGGAGGAACCGGGGCGCGTCGTCGTCATACTCCTTGTGGAACTGGGCGACGTGACCATTGGAATAGAAGACGATATTCGGGCTCGCCAGCAGGTAGGTGCCCAAGCGGGCCGTGCCGTTGCCGCGGGCCTGCATCTCCCGCACGAACGCGGGCAGCGAGTTGGCCTCCGCCAGGCGGCGGCCGGCGGGGCCGACCGCGAGGGCGGTGAAGATCAGGCCGGTCGCCGCGAACGCGGTGACCGCGGCCTGCGGATGACGGCGGGCCAGCCAGCCGCAGGCGACGGCGCCGGCGATCGGCACGAGCCCGACGAGGGCCGCCGGTTCGCCTCCCACGAGGCCGTAGCGCACGGCCACGAGCACCGTGGCGGCGGTGGCGATGCCGCCGAAGGCCAGCCAGGCGACGCCCGATGCCATCCACCAGGGATGCCGCCAGGCGGCTGCCTGGGTGCCGGCGGCCGTCGCCCGCCGCGCCGCCTCCACGCCGAGCGCCGCGACGAGGAACGCCGCGGCCGGGTAGGCGGGCAGGACGTAGTTGGGGAGCTTGGTGGCGGCGGCCGAGAAGGCGCCGACCCAGACGCCGAGCCAGAGGAGCAGCAGCACGAGGACGGCCGACACCGCGGGCCGCTCCGTCCGCTTCCAGACCCGCCACGCGGCGAGCACGATCGCGAGCGGCAGGAAGCAGGACCACGGATAGAACCCGACGAGCATCGCCAGCGGATGGAAGAAGACGCTGCCGCTGTGCTTTTCCATCGGCGTCATGAACCGGCCCACGTTGTGGACGAAGAAGAAGCCGGCCGTCCACTCGCCGTCCGTGCGGAGCGACACGGCCACGTACCAGGGCGCCGCCACCGCGAGCATCGCCGCCGTGATGGCGAACGGCCGCAGGGAGCGGACCGCATCGAGCGCCGCGGGCAGCGCCGCGGAGGCCAGTTCCCGCATCCCCCGCCGCGTCCCGGCGGCCGCCGTCCGGCGTTCGATGGCGAGCCACCAGACCCAGGGCGCGACCACCGCGAGCGGCCCGACGAAGCCCACCGGACCCTTGCAGACGACGGCGAGACCGGTGAGGGCCCCGATCAGCACGGCCCGACCGAACGACAGCCGAGGCAGGCCGTTTCGGTCCGCGTCGAGCGCCGGGGCAGGGGGCAGGAAGGCCTCGGCGGCGAGCACGGTCGCCCACGCCGTGAGCGCCACGAGGATCGCGTCGGGCGTGGCGGCGTGCGCCTCGATGCCCCCCAGGAGGCAGCCGACGAAGGCGAGCGCCGCCACGACGCCGGTCGTGCCGTCGAACCACTTCGTGCCGGCGCGGAGCAGGGCCAGCGCGGTCGCGAGCGTGGCGAGCACCGACGGCAGCCGGGCCGCAAACTCATTCGTGCCGAAGAGGGTCATGGCCGCGGCCATGCACCAGTGCATCAGCACCGGCTTGTCCACGGCGAGCGTGTCGTTGTAGATCGGCACGACCCAGTCGCCGCTTTCGACCATCGCGCGCGCGATCGCGGCGAAGCGGGGTTCGTCCTCGTCCCACAGTGGCGTGCGGTTGACGCCCACGGCGAGCGACGCGAGCGACGCGAGGAGGACGAGAAGGACGGCGTTTCGACTGGGCATGAAAGATGGTTCCCGGGGCGAAGAAAATGGCTCGTGTGGTGTTCGATTTCAACGGGCGACCGGCGCCGCGGCGGCGTCCGCGATCCGAGTCGCGGGCCCCACGAGCAGGAGATGACGTGATTCGGGGAGCGCCGTCGTGGCGTGCAGCACGTGGTAGCGCCGGGGCAGGGCCGCCGTCACCTCCGCCTCGAACTGCGCGTCGAGGATCAGATGCGCATCCGGGTGCTCGTCCACGAAGGCGGCCACCTCGGCGGGAAGCCGCAGTTCGGGCACGGTGGCGTCGGGCGTGAGCAGGCCGCCGTAGAAGGCGGTGCTGGGTGGGGTGCCGCGGTAGGTGGCGATCGGCATCGCGGCCGACTCGGTGGCGGGCAGTCGGGTGAGGAGGTGCCTCGTGCCGCCGGCGCGGCCCAGCAGTTCCGGACCGGCGGCCATCAGCAGCGCCACGGTCGCGCACGCGGTTGCGGCGAGGGCGCCGCTGGCCGCCAGGCGTGACCGCAGCGCCTGGCAGCGCCAGGCGATGGCCGCACCGACCACGGGCACGACACCGACGAGCCCCAGCCACGCGGCTCCCGGTGCGATGCGGCTCGCCAGCGCGGGCACGCCGATGCCGATCCCCACGCCGCTGGCGGCGAGAAACGCCCATGCCAGCCGCATCCAACCGTCGGTGCTGGTGGACGGCCGCCGGATCCAGTCGGCGACGAACAAGCCGGTCAGGGCCGCGATCGCCGGATAGGCGGGCCAGACGTAGCCCGGCAGCTTCGTGGCCGCCAGGGAGAAGGGCACGACCCAGGCGGCGATCCAGACTCCGAGCAGGCGGATGCCCGCGGCATGGTCGCGGCCGCCGCCGTCGCGGGCGGCGTGGAAGGCGTGGTGGCCGATGAGGGCCGAGGCCATCGACCAGGGAAACATCCCGATCAGCACGACCAGCGGGTAGTAGAGGAGGGCCGAGCCCGAGTGGCCCTCCATCGGGGCGGCGAAGCGGCCCACGTTGTGCACCAGGAAGAAGCCGCGCAGCCAGGCGCCGTCGGTCCGCACCGCGACCGCCACATACCAGGGGGCGGCGACGGCGAGCGCGGAGCCGATGATCACCAGCGGCCTTACGCCCCGCCAGGCATCCCGCACCGCCGCCAGGGCCCGGGCCGTGGGCGACCCGCTGCGGGTCGGATCGAGCGCGGCCTGCCAGACGGCGAAGGCGGCGAAGGCTCCGAGCGGCAGGACGAGACCCACGGGCCCCTTGGCCAGCACGGCCGCGCCGCAGGCGGCGCCCACGCCCACCGCGGCGGCCGGCGACAGCCGCACGGGGCCATGGCGCCAGCCTTCGCCGCCGGCTGCCGGCATGCGGGCCCCGCGGATGAAGAGCCACAGGGAGAGCGTGGTGCAGAAGAGGAGCGGGGCATCGGGCGTCGCGGCCCGACCGGCCACTCCGGTCCAGAGGCAGGTGGCCATGGCGAGGCCGGACCAGACGCCGACGTCGGGCCGGAAGAGTTCGCCGCCGATGCGCCAGGCCATCAGGCAGGTGCCGATGGTGAGCAGGGCCGACGCGAGCCGGGCGCCGGTCTCGTTGACGCCAGCGACCGCGAAGCCGGCCATCTGCAGCCAATTCACGAGCGCCGGCTTCTCGACCCGGAGCCGGCCGTTGAACGTCGGCACCACCCAATCACCGGTCTTGTGCATGGCGAGCGAGCAGGCGGCGTTCTTGGGCTCGTCATCATCCCAGAGCGGCGGGCCGCCCAGGTTTGGCAGGAGCACGAGTGCCGCCGTGACGGCGACGACGAGTCCGTGGAGGCGCGTGGTCGTCATGGGTGGCGGCCTTCGTTTTCCGGGGGCAAAGTGGGGCGGGCGGATAGGTGCGGGGGCCGGCGGGGGTCAAGTCGTCAGCGGAGCGGCGAAAACCGCGTTTTTCGCCGGTGTTGAGGCCGGTTGACCGCCTCCGCATGCCGGGTATGTTCAAGCATCCGACCGGCTGGAACCGCCGGGAGCGTGGGCGTGGAGACCGTTCTTTGGCAGACGACGTAAACCCCTCCGATGACGGTGCGGATGGCGCCGGTGGCGTGCCGGAGGGCGGCTCGTTGCGCGACAGTTCCGGTGGTCGGCTGATCGAACTGCCGATCGAGCAGGAACTGAAGGACAGTTACCTGACCTACGCGATGAGCGTGATCGTGTCGCGGGCCCTGCCCGACGTTCGCGACGGCCTCAAGCCTTCCCAGCGGCGGATTCTCGTCGCGATGAACGACCTGAACCTGTCGCCGGGCGCCGCCCGCGTGAAGTGCGCCAAGATTTCGGGCGACACCAGCGGCAACTACCATCCGCACGGCGAGAGCGTGATCTATCCGACGCTCGTCCGCATGGCCCAGGAATGGAACATGCGGCACGTGCTGATCGACAAGCAGGGCAACTTCGGCTCGATCGCCGGCCTGCCCGCCGCCGCCATGCGATACACCGAGGCCCGCCTCTCGCCGATCGCGGCGATGATGCTCGACGACCTCGAACTCGACACGGTCGATTACGTTCCCTCCTACGACGAGCGGAACACCGAGCCGGTGGTGCTGCCGAGCCGGTTCCCCAACCTGCTCGTCAACGGGGCCGGCGGCATCGCCGTCGGCATGGCGACGAGCATCCCGCCGCACAACCTCGGCGAGGTCTGCCGCGGTCTGGTCGCGTTGATCGACAACCCGGGCGTGTCGATGGCCGAACTGCTCGAGATCATCCCCGGCCCCGACTTCCCGACCGGCGGCATCGTGATGGGCCGCGAGGCGCTGATGCGGGGCTACCTCACGGGCCGCAGCACGATCACGCTTCGCGCCCGCGCCCACGTGGAGGAGTTCGGGAAGAACCGCACCCGCATCGTCGTCACGGAGATTCCCTACCAGCAGACCCGCGACGCGATCGAGGAGAAGATCGCGGAGCTGGTCAACGACGACCGCATCAAGGGCATCTCCGCGATTCGCAACGAGAGCGACCTGAAGGAGCCCGTGCGGCTGATTCTGGAACTCAAGCGAGATGCCGACCCGGACGTCGTCCTCAACCAGCTCTACCAGTTCTCCCCGCTCCAGACCTCCTTCTCGCTGATCTTCCTGGCGCTGGTCGACGGCAAGCCGCGGATGCTCTCGCTGAAGCACATGCTCGAGGAGTTCCTCCGGCATCGGACGGCGGTGATTCGGCGCCGCACGCAGCACTTGCTGCAGAAGGCGCGGAGCCGCAAGCACACGCTGGAAGGCCTGCTCGTCGCGCTGGCCAACATCGACGAGGTGATCCGGATCATCCGCAGTTCGAAGTCGCAGGCCGAGGCGAAGGAACGGCTCTGCCAACTGCAGGCGCCAGCCGCGCTCCTCGAACGGGCGCTCGGCGCCGAGGGCTTCGCGGTGCTGCAGGAAGAGCGGGGGGCGGCCGAGACCTACGGGCTCTCGCCCGTTCAGGCGGACGCGATCCTCCGCCTCACGCTCGGTCAGCTGGTCAACCTCGAGCAGGAAAAGCTGGGTGGCGAGCACCGCGAGCTGCTGGGAAAGATCGGCGAATTCCGCCGTGTGCTCTCCAGCGAGGCCAACATCCGGGCGCTCATCCGCGAGGAGCTCGTGGAGCTGGAGGCCAAGCACGGCGAGCCGCGACGCACGGAGATCAGCGGCGAGGCGGGCGACATCCGCGACATGGCCGAGTTGATCACCGAAGCCACGATGGTGGTGACGATCAGCCGGGCGGGATACGTGAAGCGGACTCCCGCCGACACGTACCGGGCCCAGAGGCGCGGTGGCAAGGGCCTGACGGGCGCCCGCACCGACGAGGAGGATCCGATCGAGCACCTCTTCGTGGCCAGCACGCACGACTGGCTCCTCGTCTTCACGACGCTCGGGAAGGTGTTCTCGATGCGGGTGTTCGAGTTGCCCGAATTGGCCCGCGATTCGAAGGGGCGTGCGCTCGTCAACCTGCTGGAGTTCGAGGCGGGGGAGAAGGTGGCCGATTGCCGGGCGGTCGGCGGCTTCGAGGATCCCAATCAGTTCCTGATGCTCGCCACGCGAAGCGGGATGGTGAAGATGACGGCGCTCGAGCAGTATCGCCGCCGCCGCACCAAGGGGCTGATCGCCGTGAAGCTCCGCGAGGGGGACGAACTGGTCGATGCGGTGGTGACGAGGGCCGGCGACGAGCTGGTGCTGGCCACGGCCAAGGGGATGGCGATCCGCTTTCCCGAGTCGGATGCGCGGCCGATGGGCCGCGACACGAGCGGCGTGCGGGGGATCAAGCTGGGCGGGGGCGATCGGCTGGTCGGCATGGTGGTGGCCGATCCGGAGGCGACGCTCCTCACGGTCTGCGAAAACGGATACGGCAAGCGGACGCCCTTCGGCGTCGGCACGCCGGTGTCGGGGCCCGCGCCGGGCGATGAGGGAGCCGCGGGCGAGGAGGCTGCGGAGCCGGAGGCATCCGACGCGGGGGGCGAGGACGCCGAGGGCGACTCGAGCGCGATGCGCTATCGCACGCAGCACCGCGGCGGCAAGGGCGTGCGCGACATCAAGACCACGGCCCGCAACGGCCAGGTGGTGTCGATCGTGTCGGTCCGCGACGAGGATCAGGTGCTGATGATGACCGCCCGGGGGAAGATCCAGCGGGTGAACGTCGCCGAGATCAAGGCGATCGGACGAAACACGCAGGGGGTGCGGATCATGCGGCTCGACGAGGGCGATTCGCTCGCCGCCGTCGTGCCCGTGCCGCCTGGCGAGAAGGAAGAGGCCGACGAGTCGGCCGTTCCGGAAACGCCTGCCGGTTGAGCCAGACAGGGGGCGGGAGTCGTTTGCCGTGACGCCTCCGCCGTGCTGCCGGCGGCGGTTCGGGATCGAGCGGCGGCTTCGCCACGGGGAACCACGGTTCGAGGGAAGGGATCGACAGCCATGCGCATCGCCGTCGTCGGCACCGGGTACGTGGGCCTCGTGACGGGCACCTGCTTCGCCGACAGCGGCAACGCGGTGACCTGCCTCGACATCAACGCCGACAAGGTCGCCCGACTGCAGCGGGGCGAGATCCCGATCTACGAGCCGGGGCTCGAGGAGTTGGTCGAGCGCAATGCCCGGGCCGGGCGGCTCCGGTTCACGACCGACACGGCCGAGGCCGTGCGCGACGCCGAGGTGGTGTTTCTCGCGGTCGGCACGCCCCCGGCGGCCGACGGCTCGGCCGATCTCTCCGCCCTGTGGAAGGTGGTCGATTCGATCGCGCCCCACCTGCGGCCGGACGCGATCGTCGTCACCAAGAGCACCGTGCCGGTGGGGACGTGCGCGGGAATCGAGCGGCGGCTCACCGACCGGACGGGGCGGAATTGCCGGGTTGCCAGCAATCCGGAGTTTCTCAAGGAAGGGGCCGCCATCGAAGACTTCCAGAAGCCCGACCGGGTCGTGGTGGGTGTGCGGTCGCCCGACGTCGGGGAGACGATGCGGTCGCTCTACGCCCCGTTCCTGCGGACTGAGAACCCGTTTCTCGTCATGTCGCCGGAGAGTTCCGAGATGACGAAGTATGTGGCCAACGCGCTGCTGGCGACGAAGATCAGCTTCATCAACGAAGTGGCCAACCTCTGCGAGCGGATGGAGGCCGACATCGACGACGTGCGGCGGGGCATCGGGCACGACAGCCGGATCGGGTTCGCATTTCTCTTTCCGGGGGCCGGCTACGGCGGCAGCTGTTTTCCCAAGGACGTGCAGGCGCTGGCTGCGATGGCCCGCGACAAGGGCGTGGCGCCCCGGATTCTCACGGCCGTGCACGAGACGAATCTCGCCCAGAAGAAGGTGCTCGGCGACAAGATCGTCGCCCACTTCGGCGGGAACCCGGCCGGCAGGAAGGTCGCCATCTGGGGGCTCGCCTTCAAGCCGCGGACCGACGACGTGCGCGACGCGCCGGCCCTCGACCTGATCGAGCGGCTGCTGGCGGGCGGGGCGACGGTGACCGTCTTCGATCCCGAGGCGATGGAGAACGTGCGGGCGCTCTACGGCGAAAGGCTGACGTATGCGGCCAACCCGTTGGACGCCCTCGATCGTGCGGAATGCCTGGCGATCGTGACGGAATGGGGCGATTTCCGGCGGCCCGATTTCGACGAGATGGCGCGGCGGATGGCGTCGCGCACGATCTTCGATGGCCGAAACCTCTATTCCCCGCAGGAAATGCGGTCCCGGGGCTTCTCCTACCACGCCATCGGCAAGGCTCCGGTTTGACGGCGGCCGTTTGACACGTGTTCTGCGGGAGGGTTCAATTTCCGCACTCGGGCGGGCCGTGCCGCCCTGCCGGCCACCGCTCGTCTCGTCCGTCTCGACTTCTCCGGAGTGCACCCCGATCGTGAAACGCGCCACCGCTCTCGTCGTCGCCGCCCTCTTGCTCCTGCCGATCTGCGGCTGCAGCAGCGCTCCCGTGAACCCCGAGGCGCAGCCCTCGGGCTTGGCGAACATGTTCTACGTGCTGTGGTGGCTCGTCGGCGTGGGGGGCGCGGTGCTCGCCCTCTTTCAGGCGTGGCAGTTCTTTCAATGGATGGAGGCCCAGCCGGCCGGCTCGCAGAAGATGATCGACATCGCCGGGTACGTGCGGACCGGCGCCGACGCCTACCTCAAGCAGCAATACAAGGTGGTGGGCTGGGCGTTCCTCGCCATCTGCGCGCTCTTGCTCTGGATGGCCCTCGGCCTCGGGGTGCAGAGCCTCTGGGTGCCGTTTGCGTTCCTGTCGGGCGGCTTCTTCTCGGGCCTCGCCGGCTGGTTCGGCATGAAGACGGCGACGCTGGCGAGCAACCGCACCGCCGCGGGCGCCGAGCGGTCGCTCAACGAGGGGCTGCAGATCGCCTTCCGTTCGGGCGCCGTGATGGGGCTCACGGTCGTGGGCCTCGGGCTGCTCGACATCATGCTCTGGTTCTTCATCCTCTATTGGCTGGTGCCGATGCTCGGCTTCAAGCCGCTGTCGCTCGAGGAGATCACCGTCACGATGCTCTGCTTCGGCATGGGCGCGAGCACGCAGGCCCTGTTCGCCCGCGTCGGCGGCGGCATCTTCACCAAAGCGGCCGACGTCGGCGCCGACCTCGTCGGCAAAGTCGAGCACTCGATCCCGGAGGACGACCCGCGCAACCCAGCCACGATCGCCGACAACGTCGGCGACAACGTCGGCGACGTGGCCGGCATGGGCGCCGACCTCTACGAGAGCTACTGCGGCAGCATCCTGGCCACGGCCGCCCTGGGCGTGGCCGCCTTCCCGGGCAACGTCAGCATGCAGCTGGCCGCCGTCTTCCTCCCCATGGCGATCGCCTCGATCGGCACGCTGCTCTCGGTCTGGGGCATCTACCAGGTGCGGACCCAGGAGGACTCGTCGCAGAAGGCCCTCCTGGCCGCCCTCGCGAAGGGGATCAACTTCTCGACCATCGCCATCGTGCTGGCGACGTTCGGCATCACGTTCCTGATCATGGGCGGCTTCAGGTACACCGGCATCTCGATCTCCGTGATCGTGGGCCTGGTCGCGGGCTGGCTGATCGGCAAGTGGACCGAATACTCGACGAGCAACGAATACGCCCCGACGAAGGAACTGGCCGACCAGGCTCTGACCGGCCCGGCCACGATCATCATCGGCGGCGTCGCGGAGGGCATGCTCTCGACGTGGGCTCCGGTGCTGATCACCGGTGCCGCCACGCTCCTCGCCTTCGGCTTCGCCAACGGCTTCAATTTCTCGAACCCGAACGAGTTCGCCCTCGGCCTCTACGGCGTGGGCATCGCCGCGGTCGGCATGCTGTCCACGCTCGGCATCACGCTCGCCACCGACGCCTACGGGCCGATCGCCGATAACGCCGGCGGCAACGCCCAGATGGCCGGGCTGCCCGAGGTGGTCCGCGAGCGGACCGACGCCCTCGACGCCCTCGGCAACACGACGGCCGCCACCGGCAAGGGCTTTGCCATCGGGTCGGCCGCCCTCACGGCGCTGGCCCTGCTGGCGGCCTACGTCGAAGAGGTGCGGATCGGCTTCGACCGATGGGGCAAGGCGGCGCTGGTCGAGCGGGACGGCAAGCAGACTCTGGCGATCGGCGGCAAGACGCTCGCCGCTGGCGACTGGGTGAAACTGGCCGACCGGCTCGTCGTCCGCGTCGGCGACAAGCCCGAGAACAACAGCACCTGGATGGTGCTGGACGAGTCGGTGCTCGAAGGCCGCCGCGGGCGGGACGGCAAGGCGATCGCCGAGCCCGTGGTCGCGGGGCTGTCGGGCCGGGGTCGCAATCTCGTCAGCGAGGTTGCGCCCGCCGCCGAGGTCGCCAAGGCTCTCGAGGACGAGCAGCGGATCGTGGACGTGAAGCTGGCCACCATGCGGGACTACATGCGGTTCTACGACGTCACGCTGATGAACCCCAAGGTGCTCGTCGGCATGTTCATCGGGGCGATGAGCGTGTTCGTCTTCTGCGCCCTGACGATGAAGGCCGTGGGCCGGGCGGCGAAGGGGATGGTGGAGGAAGTCCGCCGCCAGTTCCGCGAGAAGCCGGGCATCATGCAGGGCACGGAACTGCCCGATTACGCGGCCCCGGTGGCGATCAGCACGAAGGCGGCCCAGAAGGAGATGATCCTGCCCTCCGTCCTGGCGCTCGCGGTTCCGGTCGTGACGGGGCTCCTGCTCGGCGTCGGCGGCGTTTTGGGGCTGCTCGTCGGCGGGCTCACCACCGGCTTCTGCGTCGCCGTGTTCATGGCCAACGCGGGCGGCGCCTGGGACAACGCCAAGAAGTACATCGAGAGCGGCGTGCACGGCGGCAAGGGAAGCGACGCCCACAAGGCGGCGGTCGTGGGCGACACCGTGGGCGATCCGTTCAAGGACACGAGCGGCCCGAGCCTCAACATCCTCGTGAAGCTCATGAGCATGGTGAGCGTGGTGGTTGCCGGCCTCGTGGTGCGGTACTCGCTCGAGGCGCTGGGCATCTTCTGATGGCACGCCCGCCGGGCCATCCATGGCCCCGGTGGGCGGGGCGCGGCGGAGCGGCAGTCGAGGTGCCGCTCGCCTCGCGTGCTGCTCGCACCTCCGGGCTCGCAGTGGCTGCGCGGGGCGGCGGATAATTGCTGGAGTCGGCCGTTCCATGAAGCCCGGCTTTTCATTCACGCTCGAGGCGACGGACGGGGCGGCGCGGGCGGGCACGCTCACGACGCCGCACGGCAGCGTGCCCACGCCCCTGTTCATGCCGGTGGGCACCGCCGCCACGGTGAAGGGCGTCGACATCGGTCGGGTGCGGGAGACCGGCGCCGGGATGGTGCTCGCCAACGCCTACCACCTCCACCTGCGGCCGGGCGAGGCCGTCGTGGAGCAGGGGGGCGGGGTGGCGCGATTCATGGGCTGGGACGGCCCCACCCTCACCGACAGCGGCGGGTATCAGGTGTTCAGCCTGGCGCAGCAGGTGAAGGTCACCGAGGAGGGGGCCTTCTTCCGGTCGCATCTCGACGGCAGCCCGGTCGCCTTCACGCCCGAGGCGTCGATGCGGATCCAGGAGCGGATCGGCGCCGATGTCGCCATGCAGATGGACCACGTGGTGGCCCTGCCGAACGACCGCGCCGTCGTCGCCGATGCCATGCGACGGTCGCTGCGCTGGGCCGAGCGGTGCCGCGCGGCGCACTCGCGGCCGGATCAGGCGCTCTTCGGCATCGTGCAGGGAGGCCTCGAGCCGGATCTGCGGCAGGAGAGCGCCGAGCGGCTGCGGGCGTTGGACTTCCCGGGCTATGCCGTGGGCGGGCTCTCGGTCGGCGAAGGGCCGGAGGCGATGGATGCGACGCTGCGGGCGACCGTGCCGCATCTGCCCGCCGACCGGCCCCGCTACCTGATGGGGGTCGGCCAGCCGCGGGACATCGTGGAGGCGGTTGCCGCGGGGATCGACATGTTCGACTGCGTGCTGCCGACGCGGTGCGGCCGCAACTCCCTCGTCTACACGTTCGCGGGCCAGATTCGCCTCCGGAACGCCTGCCACGCGACGGACGAGCGGCCGCTCGAGGAGGGCTGCCCCTGCGTCGCCTGCCGCCACAGCCGCAGCTACATTCGCCACCTCTTCCTGGCCGGCGAGATGCTCGGTCCCGTCCTGGCTTCCATCCACAACCTGACGTTTTATCAGCGGCTTGTGGCCCGGCTGCGGGGGGCGATCAGCGCCGGAAGGATCGCTGAAACCCGCCGCGAACTGCTGGAGGCCCTGGCGGCGCCCGCGGAGCCCCCGGCCGACGGGGATCGGGCCGGGAGCTGAACCGGGATGCCCCGTGCTCGCCCATGACAGGTCGCTCTTGTCGGTCGCGCACCGCGGCCACTACATTTGCGGGCTTCCGGATGGCGTCATCCGGGCCGTGAAACCGCTCTCCCTCAGAAGTCCGCCGCCCGCCATGTCGTCCATCCTCCCCCTGCTGATCCTGCTGGCCGATGCCGCGGGCGACGTCGCGCCCGGGCCGCAGGGGCCGCCGGAGTTCGTCAAGACGCTCATCAACACGCTGCCGCTGGCGATGATCGCGGTGGCCGCGTACCTGCTCCTGTTCCGTCCCGAGCAGGAGCGGAGGCGCCGGCAGCAGGACGTGCTCCAGGGGCTGAAAAAGAACGACCGGGTGCTGACGTCGGCGGGCATCTACGGCACGGTTGCCAACGTGGAACGCGAGGCCGACCGCGTGACGCTCAAGATTGACGAGGCGGCCAACGTGAAGATCACCGTCTCGCTGTCGAGCATCGTGAAGGTGCTGGGCGATGACAAATCAGAGCATCGAAACGGAAGAGACGAGGCATGAACCTTTCCTGCATGGCAGTTGGTTTTCTCGCCCAGGCCGCCGACGTGGCGGCCGGAGCCCTTTCCGCACCCCAGGCGGCGCTGCCCTGGTGGCGGGAGGCGTGGGGAATGTGGGCCATCACGCTCCTGACGGTCGGCCTGCCGACCTTCCTTGCCTGGGCGCTGGCCAAGCAACTGCGGGCCTCCGACATGTGGGGCCGACTGGCCGCGGTACTCGTCGCCACCACCGCCGGCGCGGTGCTCTGCTGGCTCGGTTGGCCGCCGCGGCTGGGCATCGACCTGAAGGGGGGCGTGATCCTCGTCTACGAGGTGGACAACTCCAAGCAGTCCGCCGCCGGCGTCGATGACGCGATCGGGAGGATCGAGCAACTCCTGACCGCGCAGGAGGGAAGCCAGGGGAGCATCGTGCGCCGCGACGGCAATTCGGTGACCGTGCGGCTCGACACGCAGGACGCCGTCTCCCGCGAGGCCTTTCTCAAGGCGGTCGATCAACTCGACATCGACGGCGTCAAGGTCCGTCTGCAGGGGAAGTCCGCCGCGGGCGGCCCCGCCGAGTATCGCTTCGGCATCGCCTCGCAGGGAACCGCGATCGACATGGACAAGCTCGTCGCGGCGGTGAGCCGCCGGGTGAATCCGGGTGGCCAGAAGGAAGTGACCGTTCGACGCTTCGGCCTCGACCAGCTCGAGGTCATCGTGCCGGAGGTCGATCAGTCGGAGGTCGATCTCATCAAGAAGACGGTGTCGAGCGCCGGCGTGCTCGAGTTCCGGATCACCGCCAATCCCGAGGATCCGCGGCACCGCCAGGCGATCGAGCTCGCCAGCCGTTCGGCCGGCACGACCGTCAGCATCGACGGCAAGCCGATCGCCCGGTGGGTGCAGGTTGACACCAAGAAGATCGACCCGGCGGAGGATCGGGGGCTCGTGACGCGGACGGCGGCGGACGGCACGGTCGAGGCGCTCGTCATGCTCGACGAGATGAACGTCACGGGCGGGTATCTCTCCCGCGCCCTCTCCAGCTACGACACCAACATGGCGCCGTGCGTGAACTTCGCCTTCAATTCCGCCGGTTCCGCGCTCTTCGGCGTGCTGACGAGCCAAAACCTGCCCGACCGCGCCAACGGCCTGTACAGCAAGCTGGGCATTCTCCTCGACGAAACGCTGCTGTCGGCGCCGCGGATCAACGACGTGATCTCCTCCAGCGGGCAGATCACGGGGAGCTTTCAGCAATCGGACGTCGATTTCCTGGTGGGCGTGCTCAACGCCGGCAGCCTGCCGGCGGCCCTGGTCAGCGAGCCGATCAGCGAGCAGAAGATCAGTCCGCAATTGGGGGCCGACACGATCAAGTCGGGCGCCCAGGCGATGCTTCTGGCCACGATCGCGGTGCTAGCCTTCATGCTCGCCTACTACCGCTTCTCGGGCTTCGTCGCCGACCTGGCGGTACTGCTCAACATTCTGCTCGTGCTGGCCCTGATGATCTCGATCAAGGCGGCCTTCACGCTCGCGGGCCTGGCGGGCCTCGTTCTCTCCGTCGGCATGGCGGTGGACGCCAACGTGCTGATCTACGAGCGGATGCGCGAGGAACTCGACCGCGGCGCGGCGGTACGGATGGCGATCCGCAACGGCTTCCAGCGGGCCTTCTCCACGATCTTCGACTCAAACGTCACGACCCTGATCACGGCCGTGATCCTCTACTTCATCGGCACCGACCAGCTGAAGGGCTTCGCGGTCACGCTCACGCTCGGCCTGGCCCTCAACCTCTTCACGGCGGTCTTCTGCTCGCGGGTGATCTTCGATCTGGCCGAACGGAACCGCTGGATCAGCAGGCTCTCGATGGCCCGGATCTTCGGCAAGACCGATTACCGGTTCGTGGCCTGGATGCGGCCCGCGATCCTGTTCTCGACGGCCTTCATTCTCGCCGGCCTGGCAGCGGCCTATCTCCGCGGCCAGGGGCTGTTCGACATCGACTTCACCGGCGGCACCAGCGTGCAGGTGGCGTTCAAGCCGGAGAAGGGGCTGGACATCGCCGAGGTCCGGAAGGCGGTCTCGGTGCTTCCCGACGCGGCGGTGAGCGCGGTGACGGGCGGGGACGTGGCGCCCAACCTGCGGTACAAGATCGATACGTCGCTGCGGGACGCCACGCCTGACGACGGGAACGACGTCGAGCGGACCTTGCGCGAGGTGTTTCCGGACCGGCTCGCCACCTACTCCATGGGCTTCGGCGAGATCACGACAACGGCCAAGGAGGGGGGCGACGCGAAGCCCGACCCGATGTCGCTGACCACGGGGGTGGCCCTCGACTTCCCGGAGAAGATCAATCGCCCCACGCTGCAATCGACGCTCCGCGAGGCGCTCGCGGCCGAAGGGTTTGCCGACGTGCCGTTCGAGCTCGAGGCGGAGGGGGTGACGAGCCGGACGAAGCCCTACCGCTCGTGGGCCCTTTCCACCTCGCTCCCGCCCCAGGACACGCGCAAGGTGCTCGAGCGGGTCGCGACGAAGCTGGCGGGCACGCCGGTCTACCTGTCGGCCAACACGATCGGCGGGAAGGTGGCCGGGAACACGAAGCTCACGGCCGTCTACGCCCTGTTGGCGAGCCTGATCATGATCGTGCTCTATGTCTGGGTGCGTTTCCAGAATGTGGCCTTCGGCTTGGCGGCCGTCGTCGCGCTCGTGCACGACGTGCTGGTGGCCGTGGCCTGCCTGGCGATCAGCCACTTCGTGGCACCGTTCCTCGGCTGGGCGCTCGTGGACGACTTCAAGATCAGCCTCGACGTGGTCGCGGCCCTGCTCACGATCGTCGGTTTCTCGATCAACGACACGATCGTGATCTTCGACCGGCTTCGCGAACTCCGGGGCAAGAGCCCGTTCGTGACGGCCGACATGATCGACCGAGCGGTCAACCAGACGCTGAGCCGCACGATTCTCACGTCGGGAACCGCGTTCCTCGCGACGTTGATTCTCTATCTCTTCGGCGGGCAGGGCATCCACGCCTTCGCTTTCACGATGCTGATCGGGATCATCACCGGCACCTACAGCACGATCTACATCGCCTCGCCGATCGTGCTCTGGCTCCAGCACCGCTTCGGCGGGGTCGCCGAGCGAACGCCGGCCCGCTCGGTGGCGCAGCCCGCCTGACGGCAGTGCCACCCGCCGGGCTGTGCCGGCTGGGTGGAAGGAATCGTCTGGGAAATCCGAGCGGGTGCCGACGGCCGTTGCCGGTGATGCCGCTGGTGTCCGGCGCGCCGCGCGTGACGCCGGCGCCAGGGCGTGGCCCCGTGGCCCCCTCCCCCCCCGATCAGAGCGCATGGTTGTGGCGTGGCCATGATGGGTGGCCGTGGGCCGCAAGGGGAGTGCCTGGCATGTCGAGGCTGGTGACCGCCGTTCGGTTCCTGATGGGGCTCTCGATGGTGGCCGGTGGAGCGACGCTCGCCGGGCCCTACCTGTCCGCCGTCACCAAGGCGGCCATCCGCCAGCATGCCGGGGCGAAGGACGCCGCGGCAGCGGTGGCCGCGGCTCCGCCGGCGGCCTGGGTGGTGGAACAGCCCGCGCCCGCGGCGGCTGTCCCGGCCGAGTCGGCCGTGGCCGGGATGCCGGCCGCGCAGGGAATTGCCTTTTCGGAGGAGGCGCTGCCGATCGACCCAGGCAACGCGCTGCCGCCCCGCGCGGAGTATCAGCCGCCGGTGCCGCCGATGCCGCTCCCGCCTCTGGCCGCCGAGATCGCCGCCGCCGGTCCCGAGGTCGATGGCA
>JBEIQP010000058.1:0-17802 GCA_040376455.1 Planctomycetaceae bacterium
CGAGGCCGACCGCCGCCCCGGCAAGGGGAAGCGGCCCGCCGAGGCCGCGGGAGGCAAGCGTCCGGCCCCGGGGCCGGTGCGCCGCAAGCGTGCCGGCAAGGCCTCGTCGTGGCGGAAGCAACGGCCGGGCGGCGCGGAACAGGAGTGACGCATGACCGCCCCCGCCATGCCCGTCGCCTGCCACGCCGACGACGCCCACTACCTGCGGGCCGCCATCGTGGAGCACCGCCAGATCGCCGACCATACCTGGCGGATCCGGCTCGACTGCCCGGCGATCGCCGCCCGGGCGGTTCCCGGCCAGTTCGCCATGCTGCGGATTCCCGACCGCTCCGATCCGTTGCTGGCTCGACCGCTGGCGGTCTACGACACGTGGTCCGCCGACGGCCAACCGCGCTACGCCGACTTCATCTACCTCGTGCATGGCAAGTTCACCACGGCCCTGACCGACCTGCGGCCGGGGGATGAACTCGTCGCCTGGGGGCCGCTGGGCAACGGCTTCAGCCTGCCGGCCGTCGATCACCTGGTGCTCGTGGCGGGCGGCATCGGTCAGACGGCGCTGCTCGCCCTCGGCCGCGAGCGGCTCGGACTGGCTCGCTACGGCACCGGCGGGCGGGAATCGCCGCGGGCGAAGCGGGTTACCTTCTGCTGGGGAGCGCGGCACGCCGGGATGTTCGGCTGCCTCGACGACTACCGGGCGGCGGGATTCGACGTCCACCTGGCCACGCTGGATGGCTCGGCGGGCGTGCACGGCACCGTGGTCGATCTCCTCGGCTCGCTCTTCGGCGACCGACCCGCGACGACCGAGACGATGCAGATCGCCTGCTGCGGCCCCGACCCGATGATGGCGGCCGTCGCCGCGTGGGCCGGCACGCGCGACGTGCCCTGCGCCGTTTCGCTCGAGGCCCCGATGGCCTGCGGCGTCGGCATCTGCTTCACCTGCGTCGCCCGCGTGCGTGACGGGCAGGGCGGCTGGGACTACCGGCGCACCTGCATCGAGGGCCCCGTGTTCGACGCCCGATCGATCGAGTGGTGACGACCGCGGATCAGCTCTTCGCCGACTTCCGCGCCTTGGAGGCGGTCGTCTTGGTGGCGACGGCCGTGCCTTCGCCCTGCGACGCCGCCTTGACCCGCGCCGAGAGCCTCGACTTCAGCCGGGCCGCGCGATTGCGGTGGATCGTCTTCGTGGCGGCGGCCCGATCGGCCTTCTTGGTCACCGTGCGGAAGTGTTCCTTGGCCTGGGTCACGTCGCCGGAACTGATGGCGTCGAGGACCTTGCGAACCTGCGACTTGAGGTCCGACTTCACGGCGCGATTCCGCTCGCGATTGCGGAGGTTCTGACGATGACGCTTCTTAGCGCTTGCCGAGTGGGGCATTCCGAGTCCTTGCTCTGGGTTGCGGGGGTGATGGTTTGGCTGGTGGCCGGTGACGGATGGCGGGGCGTTCAGCCCTCGGTTTCCGGCTCCCCTTTATCCTTCACGGAGCCCAACTTGTCCAGCCGTGCGGCCACATCGCGGTAGCCGAAGTCGAGCCCGGCCAGGGCCGAGAGGTGTTTCTGGGCGGCATCGATGTCGTTGAGCCCGGTGGCCAGGACTCCCGCCCGGTAGAGCGCCCGCTTCCGCAGGTCGAGTTCGCGGTCGGTGAGCGTCTCGACGGCGACCTGGTAGTTCGTCATCGCCAGCTGGTACTGCTTGATCTTCTGGAAGCACTCCCCGAGTTCCAGCGACACCGCCCCCTTCCGGCGGGCG
Source organism: Planctomycetaceae bacterium (assembly GCA_040376455.1). Taxonomy (GTDB): domain Bacteria; phylum Planctomycetota; class Planctomycetia; order Pirellulales; family UBA1268; genus QWPN01. The sequence goes on from JBEIQP010000058.1 coordinate 1,746, forward strand.
TCGTGGAGCACCTCCTGAAACCCGTGGATCGCTTCGGCGTAGTTCCCGCCCGCCTTCAGCCGGAGCGCCAGCTCGTATTTCCAGGTAAGGTTTTCCGGATACCGCTCGCAGCGGGCGCCGTAGACCTCGATCTCGTGCTTGAGTTGGGCCGACTTCAGCCGCTCGAGGGTGGCGCGGTGATCGGACGTGTCTTCCTCGCGGAGCCGCTGCTCGGCGATCATCACCTTGTGCCGGGCCCAGCGCAAGTGCCGATCTTCCATGTGCTCCCGCACCTTGAGATCGTTGCCGGAGGCCGCCAACGCCTGGACCAGGATCTTCTCCGCCTCCTCGGCCGAGACGTCCCGCTCCACCAGGTCCGCCAATTCGAGATAGGGATCGATGTCGGCCGGCTTCTCCTGGATCGCCCGCTTCAGTTCCGCGATCCGATCGGACGGCGCGGCGCCGGCCTGCGGCCCGCCCGCCGGCTTCGCCCCGCCCGCCGCGCCGGGGCGGCCCGACATTCCCTGCCCGGCCACGATCGTTTTTTCCACCTGCAGCCGCGCGATCTCGCGCTGCGCCTCCTCGCCGAGTCCCTTGACGTTCGAGATCCGCACCCAGCAGGCGATCGCCTGGTCGAACTGCCCCTGATTCGCGGCGAACTTGGCGCACTGCCGGTTCACCTCGGGATCCATCGGCGCCGCGTCGAGGGCGGCTTTGAGGTAGACGCCCTGCGCGTCGGGCAACATCAGGTTGCCGCAGGCCTCCGCCATCGACAGGAGGCAGCCGTGGTCGGACGGGTTGGCCTTCAGGATGTCCACGCCCTGCTTGATGATCTCGCGCCACTGGGCGGTGGCGGCCAGCTTTTTCAGGCCGGCACGCGACCCGGCCGACCAGAGCGAGGTCAGCCCGCCCCCTTTTTTCGAGCCGAATTTCCGCTTCAGCACGCCGAGCAGGCCCTGGAGATACACGGCGTTGCCCGGATCGCCGTTCACGCAGATGGCGAACATCTCGATCGCGTAGTCCGAGTTCGTCGGCGCGCTCTGCGTGCCCCGGTTGAAGCACTGGGCCAGCCGGGACCGTTCGGCGGGGCTCAGGGCCGCGGTCGATGCCGGGACGTGCCCGGCCGGGGCGGGCATCGCCCCCGTGTTTCCGCTCAACCCTGTAGACTCGTTCGACATGGAAGGTGACGATTGTCCCGCGATCCCGATCCGGCGTGGAACGGGCGATTGTAGTGGCGGCCTCGCGGCCCACCAACACCCGGCCGGAAACCGCCCCCGAACGCCGTTTGCCCAACGATGCACGTCATGACAGCCACCCGCACCGGACGCGTGATGTTCGTCGGCGCGGGCCCCGGAGCGTGGGATCTGCTCACGATCCGCGCGGCCGAGTGCCTCCGAGCCGCCGACGTCATCGTCCACGACTCGCTCGTGCCCCGCCAACTGCTCGACTCCATCGGCGGCTCCGCCCGGCGGATTCCCGTGAGCCGCGCGGAGGCCGCGGGGGGTGATCCAGGCGCGAACACCGGTCATCTGCTCGTGCAACTCGCCGAGGCCGGCCTGCAGGTCGTGCGACTGAAGGGGGGCGATCCGACGGTCTTCGCGCGGCTGGCCGAGGAGATCCAGCCGCTGCGCGACGCCGGCATCCCGGTCGAGTTCGTGCCGGGAGTGACCGCCGCGCTCGCCGCCGCCGCCGCCGCGGGTGTGCCGCTCACCAGCCGCACGTCCGCCTCGAGCCTGACGATCATCACCGGTCATCCGGCCGACGAGAAGGCCGCGGGCATCGACTTCCAGACGCTGGCGGCCATCCCGGGCACGCTCGCCGTGTACATGGGCGTCGAGCAGGTCGAGCGCTGGTCGAAGGCCCTGATCGCCGCCGGCAAGCCCGGCGACACGCCCGTCACGACGGTGAGCCGCTGCTCCTGGCCCGACCAGCGGATCGCCGCCAGCACGCTCGCCGCCTGCGGATCCGACTTCGCCTCCCAGGGCTGGCAGTCGCCGGCGATCGTCATCGTGGGCGAGGCGGCGCAGGCGGTGGCCGCGGCCGGGCCGCTCTCCGGCCGGCGCGTGCTCGTCACCAGGCCCGCGGGGCAGGGGGACGACCTCGCGGCGCTCGTCCGCGCGGCGGGGGGCGAATGCCTCGCCGTGCCCGTGATCCGCGTCGAGGATCCTCCGTCGTGGGAGCCGCTCGACGAGGCGATCCGCGCGGCGGCCACCTTCGATTGGATCGTCTTCGCGAGCGTCAACGGCGTGCGCGGCTTCGCCCGCCGGCTGCGCGGCCTCGGCCTCGATGCCCGCAGCCTCGGCACCGCGCGGCTCGCCGCCATCGGCACCGCTACACAGACCGCCCTCGAGGCCGCCGGCTTCGCCTGCGATCTCACCCCGGCGACATTCCGCTCCGAGGGGCTCGCCGCCGCGTTCGCCGACGTCCCGGCCGGCGGGCGGTTCCTGCTCGTCCGCGCCGACAAGGGCCGCGACGTGCTGCGGAACGAACTCGTGGCACGCGGCCACCACGTCCGCGAGGTGGCCGCCTACACGAGCCGGCCCGACGACGCGGTGGATGCCGACACGCTGGCCGCCATCGACCGGACCGGCATCGACTGGGTCACGGTGACGAGTTCCTCGATCGCCGAGGCCGCGGTCGCGGTGTTCGGCCCGCGGATGGAACGGTGGCGGATCGCGAGCATCAGCCCGGTGACGAGCGGGGCCCTCGCCCGCCTCGGCCTCCGGCCGACGGTCGAGGCCGCGCAGGCGACGGCGGAAGGACTCGTCGCGGCGATGGCCGAGTGGGAAGCGGCCCGCTGACGCGGCTCCGGCGTGAGCCCAGGTGGATCGCCCGGCAGCCGTTGCCCCACCCGCAGAGTCGCCCGCCGCCGGACGCCGGCCCCGCGGCTCGAAGCGGCGGTTCGTGCACCCCGCCGCAGCCCGATTGCAGACCGGGCAAAAAACAGGTCGATACTCCCGCACCGGGTCCGATCCGAGAGACCGGTTGCTCCGTGGGGGAAGTCGTTCATGCGAAGGTCAGCCAATCCGGCGACGCTCGTGATCTGTGCCGAACTGCCGCGGCAGTTTCAGCCCGCCGCCGTCGAGGCCTGGGTGCGCGGTTGCCGCCGCCGCCGGACTCCGGTGACCTGGTCGGCCGGGATCGAGTCGCTGGCGGCCGCGGCCGAGGCGTTGCGGCACGGGAACGACCGGGCCGACCTGGCGCTGACTCTCTCCTCCGCCTGGCTCGATTCGCGGCAGACGCTCCGGCGGATGATCGCCGCGGCGCGGCAGGCCGTTCCGTCGCTCGAGGCGGCGGTGCTCCGCGGGCCCCGACCGCTCGCCCACCAGTCGCTCCTGGCCGAGGAAGGCATCCGCGTGGTTCTGGTTCAAACCTTCGGCGATGCGGCGCGCGGCAGCCGGCGGCCGGCGCCGGCCGGGTGGGCCTGCCGCAACCCGGCCTGGGGGCTGTGGGAGGTGCGGATCGCCCCCCCGCCCGCGCCGGGCCTCGTCGGCCTGCTCACCCAGTGGGGATCGATGCCGCGGCCGAAGGCCGGCACGCTGCAGGCGTTGCATGCCGGAGACACGGTCGCCGGAACGAGCGACGGCGCCACGAGCGGCCGCCTCGAACGCTGGCTGGCCTGGGCGGAACGCCGCCAGGCGGCCGGGCAGGCCATCGTGGCACCGCTGGCCGATCTTCCCGCCCGGCTCGCCAACGGCGGGCAGCCACCGCAGACCGGCTCGATCCTCAAGGCCGCGTAGCGCCCCGGGCCGGCTTCATGATCGACCAGCTCAGGTAGGCGAGGATGAGGCCGCTGAGGATGAAGCCCACGTCGGCGGCCACGCTGGCCCGTTGAAACGGGAACCCGGCCGCCAGGTCGGCCAAAAACAGGATCGCGATGAGTCCCGAAACGATCATGCCAATGAGTGAAAGAGCCTTCGACACGCTGTGAGGGCCTCCCGCGGGGGCGGTTGTTTCGCTGCGACCGCCGTTTCCATACCATAATCGGTGGTCCGCGGGGAGCCACGGGGCTCCCGACCCGGCAATTTCGCCGCAGCAGACCGCCACCGGGCACCGACCACCCCTCACCCGCGAACGCCCCTCGTGCCAGACGCCACCACCTCCCGCATCGCCGTTTACACCGGCTCCTTCGACCCGATCACGCTCGGTCACGTCAACGTGATCGAGCGGGCCAGCCGGATCTTCGACGCCATCGTCGTCGGCGTGGGCATCAACCCCGACAAGCACCCGCTGTTTTCCCTGGAGGAACGGGTGCAGTTGGTGCAGGCGTCGCTCGCCGATCTCCACAACGTGCGCGTGGAGCTCTTCAGCGGCCTCTCGGTGGCCTTCGTCCGCGAGCAGGGGGCCCATGTGCTGCTCCGCGGAGTGCGTTCGCTCACCGACATCGAGGCGGAGTTCACGATGACGCTCGCGAATCGCAAGCTCGACCCGTCCGTGGAGACGGTGTTTCTGATGGCCGACGCCGAGTATTCCCACATCTCGTCGTCGCTGCTCAAGCAGATCACGCCGTTGGCGGATGACGAGCGGCTGCTGCGGTTCGTGCCCCGCCCGGTCGTGGCGGCCCTCCGCGCGAAACTCGCCCCGTAGTCCCGGGGCCGCGCCGGCGGCGGGCGGTCAGTTGGCGCTGGCCCGTGCGCCGGGGCCGCCGGCCTCGAAGTGCTGCCGCAGGTAGCGGGCGCGTTCGATGTTGCGGTCCTTCGTGTCGAGCTCCACGCCGCGGATCTTCTGCAGGTGGGCCGGTTGCGTGCGGACCAGCAGCACGTTGATGTCGGAGATCTTCACGTCGCCGATCAGGCCCAGGAGCACCCCCATCCGCACCCGCGACAGGAGCTGCATCGTCTCCTCGGCGCTGATCGTCTGGGCCGTCCGCAGGATGCCGTAGGCGCGGCTCACCTGGTCGTGCACGTTTTGCTGCGTCTCCCGGACGAGAAACTCGCGGGCCCGCCGTTCATAATCGATGAGCACCGGCACGACGTCGCCGACCTGCTCCACCAGCTCCTCCTCGGTCTTGCCGAGCGTGGTCTGGTTCGAGATCTGGTAGAAGTCGCCCATCGCCTGCGATCCCTCGCCGTAGAGGCCGCGGACCGCCAGCGAGATCTTGTGCAGGCTGCGAAACACCTTGTCGATCTGCCGCGTGATCACCAGCGCCGGCAGGTGGAGCATCACGCTCACGCGGATGCCCGTGCCCACGTTGGTCGGGCAGGCGGTCAGATAGCCGAAGCGCTCGTGGAAGGCGTAGGGCACGACCTTCTCGATCTGGTCGTCCACCACCTTGATCTGCTCCCAGACGCCCTTCAGATCGAGGCCGCTGTGCATGCACTGGATCCGGAGGTGGTCCTCTTCGTTGATCATCAGGCTCACCTGCTCGCGGCCGTCGATGGCCACGCTCCGGGCGCCCTGCGCCTCGGCCAATTCGCGGCTGATCAGCTGCCGCTCCACCAGCAGCTGCCGATCGACCTCCTCGAGGTGCCCGACGTCGATGTACTCGAGCCCCTGGCCCACCGGGGCGGTGGCGATCCGCTCCCGCAGAAACCGCTCGATGTCGGCCCGATCCTGTTCGGTGGCCCGGCTCACGAACGGGTAGTGCGCCACGTTGCGGGCCAGCCGCACCCGGCTGCTCATCACGATGTCCGATTCCGGCCCGGTGCCGCGCAGCCATTCGCCGACTGCCTGCGAGAGCGTTTCGAGTTTCATGGTTTCACTGGGCTTTCGGGGGACCGAGCCAACGCTCCTCGACGGCGCGAATCGCGTCGCGATCCTCCTTCGCCTTCTCGTAATCCTCCAGGGAAATCGCCTCCTTCATGCTGCTGCGCATCCCAATCACGGCCGTGAGCTCCTCGGTGCCCTCCGGCAGTGCCGCCTCGCCGACCGTCTGGCCGCGCGACGGCCGCCGGCCCGTGTGGGTCGTCGCCCCGTGGATGTTGGCGATCAACGGCTCGAGCTCCTTCTCGAAGTGCACGTAGTCGTGCGGGCAGCCGAGCCGCCCCTGGTTGCGGAACTCGAAGAACGTGATGCCGCACATGCCGCAGGCCTTCTGGTCGAGCACCGCCAGTTCATCGGCGGTCTGGCCCACGCCGAGGGGGCCGACCAGCGCCCCGCCGGACGACTTCCCTTCCTCGGGGCCATCGCCGTCACCGACGGGCTCCGACTGGTTGAGGTAAGCGCGGGCGTGATCCTCGCAGAGGTGCAGTTCGCGCACCTCGCCCGTCTCCAGTTCCGTGATGTGAAACACCGCCTGCTTGTCGCACTTCTGGCACTTCATCGCTGGCTCCTCGCCGGTCGCATGAATCATAGCGGACTGCCGCTCCGCGGTCGCCCTTGATTTCGCGGCAGCCTCGCCCGCGGCCGCAGGACACGGCGGGCGTGTTGTTGCCACCGGGGGCCATGGGTAGTCTCTGGACGGCGGCCTCCGTCCCCCGGCGTCCCGAATCGCTCGCCCCATGCCTCACCTCCCGGACCGGTCCCGCTTCGCCGAACTGGCACGGACGAGCCGCCTCGTGCCGGTCTACCGGCGGCTGTTCGCCGACAGCCTGACGCCCCTGTCGGCCTTCGCCCGGCTCGACGCCGGCGACGCGGCCTGCCTCTTCGAGAGCGTGGTCGGCGGCGAGAAGGTGGGCCGCTACAGCTTTCTCGGAGCCGATCCGTTCCTCCGGCTCGAGGCGTTCGGCACGGCGGTGCGGATCATCCGCGCGGGCGGTGCGGGCGCGGCGGACGACGTCGAGTCGTTCGAGTGTGCCGATCCGCTGGCCGAGCTCGAGCGCCGGATGGCCGCCTACGCCCCCGCGCGGCTGGCCGAACTGCCGCCGTTCACGAGCGGCGCGGTGGGCTACGCCTCCTACGACTCCGTCCGCTACTCGGAGCGGCTCCCGAACGCTCCTCCCGACGACCTGCGGCTCCCCGACCTGTCGTTCGCCTTCTACGACCGGATGGTGGTGTTCGACAACGTGACGAAGGCGATCGACGTGGTCGTGCTCGCCCGGATCGACGGCGCCGCCGCGGACGGCGAGACCGCCGCCTACGATGCCGCCTGCCGGCGGATCGACGCCACGATCGCCCAGCTCTTCGCCGCGTCGCCCTGGCCGCCGCCCGCCGACATCGGACCGCGGTGCGAGCCGGCCTGCCTCGCCGACGGCACGGCCCTCTCCGCCTTCAGCCGCGAGGGCTTCCTGGAGGCGGTGGACCGGGCGATCGAATACATCCGCGCCGGCGACATCTTCCAGGTGGTCCTGAGCCGCCGGCTGGAGATTCCGTTCGCGGCGCCGCCGCTCGAGCTCTACCGCACGCTGCGCGTGGTCAATCCGAGCCCGTTCATGTTCTACCTGCGCACGCCGGAATGCACGCTCGTCGGCAGTTCGCCCGAGATCATGGTCCGCTGCGTGGAGGGCACCGTCACCGTCCGGCCGCTCGCCGGCACCCGGCGCCGGGGAGCGACGCCGGAGGAGGACCGGGCGCTCGCGGAGGACCTGCTCGCCGACCCCAAGGAACGGGCGGAGCACGTGATGCTGATCGACCTGGGCCGCAACGACGTGGGCCGCGTGTCGGCCATCGGCTCGGTGGTGCTCTCCGACGTGATGTCGATCGAGCGCTACAGCCACGTGATGCACCTCACGAGCAACGTCACCGGCCGACTCGCGGCCCGGCTCACCGCGTTCGACGCGCTGCGGGCCTGCCTGCCGGCCGGCACCGTCTCGGGCGCGCCGAAGATTCGCGCCATGGAGATCATCGATCAACTCGAGCCGGTGCGCCGGGGCCCCTACGCCGGCGCCGTCGGCTACATCGACTTCGGCGGCTCCATGGACACCTGCATCGCGCTGCGCACGATCGTGGTCGCCGGCGGCAAGGCCTACGTGCAGTCGGGCGCCGGCATCGTGGCCGACAGCGTGCCGGAGAAGGAGTTCGACGAGACCCTCAACAAGGCGAAGGGCATGCTCGTGTCGATCGAGATGACGACCGCGCGGCTCGCCGGGCAGGGGTCCGGCGGCGGCGGACGGAGCGGCCCGAGCCCGCGGTGAGGGCCATGATCCGGTTCGAACGCGTCAGCATCGAGCGGGCAGGGCAGATCGCCGTCGAGGGGGTGTCGCTCGAGGTGCCGGCGGGCCTGGCCGTCGCGGTCATCGGCAGGAGCGGCGCGGGCAAGAGCACGCTGCTGGCGGCGGCGGCCACGGCGGTTCCGCTCCATGCGGGAGACATCGTCGCCGAGGGCCGCTCGGTGCGACGCGATCCCGCGGGGGTGCGGCGGATCGTCGGGTACGCGCCGAACCGCCTCCCCGCCTGGCCCGGGCTGACGGCGGGGGAATTCCTCGAACTCTATGCCGCGGCGGCCGGGCTCGGCGGCGACCGGCTGCGGACCGCGGTCGCCAAGGCGCTCGACCTGGCGGGGCTCGGGCCCGATGGCCGCGCGAGCCTCGATGCGCTGCCGCCCGGACCGGCCAAGCGGCTGCTCATCGCCCGGGCGCTCTTGCACGATCCGCAGGTGCTCCTCCTCGACGATCCATGCGGCGGGCTCGATCCCCTCGAGCGCGCGGCGATCGAGCGGCTCGTGGACGACGCCCATCTGATCGGCCGCACGGTCCTGGCGGCGATCGACGACGCCCGCGTGCCCGCCTGCTTCACGCACCTGGCGGTGCTCCGCGAGGGCAGGATCGTCGCCACCGGACCGACGACACCGGCCGCCTTCGCGGAAGGCCGCAGGTGGACGCTCCGGCTCGCCTGCCCCGCAGCGGCGGACGCGGCGGTCGGCGTACTCGCGGCTCGCGGCATCGAGGCCCGCGCGCTCGATCCCGACACCGTCGCCTGCGTTCACGATCCGGCCGGAGGCCCGTTCGCCGACGTCGTCGCCGCGGTCGTGCAGGTGGGCATCCCCGTCGAAGCGGCCGGCTTCGATCCGCCCTGGACGGCGCAGTTGCTCGACCGCTGAGCCGGCGGCCGGCGCATGCCGTTGGGCCACCAGCGGCGGATCGACGACGCCCAACCGCGTGTGGAAGGCGTATTCGGTCAGGCCGCGAAAAAACCGGTCGATGTCGGACGGTTCATGAGCGGAAAACCTGCTGCTGCTCGCACGCTCCGGTCGCGCCGGGTATCGTTCCTGAATCTGTTATGGGCTCCGGTCCCCGGCTCCGACCACACCCGCACCCGATGCCTCCCGACCTGTCCTCCTCGCTGCCGATCCTGCTGGCCGCCGGCCGCGAGGCGACGCTCCGACCGCTCCTCCTGCAGCTCGTCGTGATCATCCTCGCGGCCCGGCTCGGGGCCGTGGCGGCCCGCTGGCTCCGGCAGCCGAGCGTGGTGGGGGAGATCGTGGCCGGCCTGCTGCTCGGCCCCTCGGCGTTCGGCGTCCTCGCCCCGGACCTGTTCGCGGCCATCTTTCCCGCCGGCGGCTCGGGAGCGGGGGGCGGGGCGCTCGAGGCATCGCTGACGAGCTTCAGCCAGATCGGGCTGATCCTGCTGCTCTTTCTCGTCGGCATCGAGTTCGACTTCTCCCACGTCCGCCGGCAGGGGCGGCTGGCGGCGGCGATCTCGATCGCCGGCATCGTCCTGCCGTTCGCGCTCGGATTCGGCCTCGCCTGCCTCATGGCAACGCGGCTCGAGCCGCTCGGCGCCGTCGGCCCGATCGACGGCCGCTCGTTCGCGCTCTTCCTCGGGACGGCGATGTCGATCACGGCGATCCCCATCCTGGGCCGCATCCTGATCGAGATGGGGATGCAGCACACGCCGATCGGGGCCACGGTGATCGCCGCCGCCGCCTGCGACGATGCCGTCGGCTGGACGCTGCTGGCCGCCGTGTCGGCGATCGCCGTCGGCCGGTTCGAGGCCGGGGCCATCGTGCGGATGGTCGGGATGACGCTGCTCTTCGCCGCCTGCGCGTTGTTCGTCGTGCGGCCGCTCGTGCTGCCGCTGCTCGAACGGGCCGTCGGCGGCGGCGACCGCGGCGCCGGCCACTCGGGCGACCGCCTCGCCCTCGGCGTGCTCTCGCTGCTGCTCGCCGGGCTTTTGATCGCGGCCTACCTGACGAGCCTGATCGGCATCTTCGCGATCTTCGGCGCCTTCCTGCTCGGCGCCGCGCTCTCCGGCTCGCCGCGGGTTCGCGAGGCGGTGACGGCCCACCTCTCCGACTTCGTCACGGTCTTCTTCCTGCCGATCTTCTTCACCTACACCGGACTGCGGACGAACATCGGTTCGCTCGACTCGGCCGAGGCCTGGCTCTGGTGCGGGGCGGTGATGGCCACGGCCGTGATCGGCAAGTGGGGGGGCTGCGGCTTGGCCGCCCGGCTCGGGGGCATGCCCCGGGGCGAGGCGTCGTGCGTGGGCGTGCTCATGAACACGCGGGCCTTGATGGAGCTGATCGTCGTCAACGTCGGCATGGACCTGGGGGTGATCCCGCCCGCCGTCTACTGCATGCTCGTGCTGATGGCGATCGGCACCACGCTGATGGCCACGCCGCTGGCCACGCGATTGCTTCGCGGCAGCCCCTACGAGCCGCGGCTCGTCGAGCGGGGATTCCTCCCCGCCGAGCGGTCTGCATGAGGCCCGTGAGCGGCCCGCCTCAACCGCAGGCGGCGGCGAGGTCGCCGACGTACCGCTCCACGTCGGCGAGCAGTTGCCCGCGGGGCCTGTCGGCCGCCTCGGTGAGATGGCGAACGAGCGCCGAGCCCACGATCACGCCGTCGGCCACCGCCGCCACCGCGCGCACCTGCGCGGCGTCGGAAATCCCGAACCCCACGAGAATCGGCACGTCGGTCTTCGTCCGCAGCCACTTCACGCGGTCGATGAGCCCCGGCGGCAGTTCCGTCCGCGCGCCGGTCACGCCCGCCACCGCCACGCAGTAGAGGAAGCCGGTCGACTTTCTCGCGATCGCCTCGGCCCGCTCCGGCGGCGTCGTCGGCGTCACCAGCCGGACGAGCGCCAGCCCGGCCTTCCGGCAGGCGGCGTCGAGTTCGTCCGACTCCTCGATCGGCAGGTCGGGCACGACGAACCCGGCGAGGCCCGCCGCCACCGCGTCGGCGACGAAGCGGTCGATCCCGCGGCGGAAGATGAGCGAGTAGCTCGCCATCGCGAGGATCGGCATCCGCACGCGGGCCGAAGCCTGCCGCGCCACGCTGAACACGCCCTCGAGCGTGATCCCCGCCGCGAGGGCTCGCGTGTACGACGCCTGGATCACCGGCCCATCGGCGATCGGGTCGCTGTAGGGCACACCCAGTTCGCACAGCGACGCGCCGGCGCGGTCGATCGCCTCCAGCACCGCCACGCTCGTGGCGACGTCGGGATCGCCCGCGGTCACGAAGGGGGCGAGGGCCTTGCGACCGGCCGCACGACCGGCGGCGAACATGGCGTCGAGGCGGGCGAGCGGAGTCGCGGCGGCGGTGGCGGCGGGCATGATGAACTCGGGGGTGGACACGCGGGTCAGAGCCTGCCGCCGTCGGCGGCCAGGCCACGAAGCCGGGCGATTTCGGCGGCATCCTTGTCGCCGCGGCCCGAAAGACAGACGACGAGGATTTCGTCGGGCGGCCGCTTGGCCGCCTCCTGCGCGGCCCAGGCCAGCGCGTGCGAGGTCTCGAGCGCGGGCAGGATGCCCTCGTTGCGGGCCACCGTGTCGAACGCGTCGAGCGCCTCGGCGTCGGTCACGCTCGTGTACTCCACCCGGCCCAGGTCGCGCCAGTAGCTGTGCTCGGGCCCCACGCCCGGATAGTCGAGGCCGGCCGACACCGAATGCACGTCGGCCGTCTGGCCGTCCTGATCCTGCAGCACGTAGCTCAGGCTGCCGTGGAGGATGCCCGGGCTGCCGTAGCTGAGGCTCGCCGCATGGTCGCCCGGCTTGCCCGAGCGGCCGCCCGCCTCGACGCCGACGAGCCGCACCTCGGGATGATCGACGAAGGGGAAGAACATGCCGGCCGCGTTGCTGCCGCCTCCCACGCACGCCACGACCGTGTCGGGCAGCCGCCCGAACTGCCGGCGGCACTGTTCGACCGTCTCCCGACCGATCACCGACTGGAAGTCGCGGACGATCCGCGGGAAGGGATGCGGGCCGACGACGGAGCCGATGATGTAGTGCGTGGAATCGACCGAGCCCATCCAGTCGCGCATCGCCTCGTTGATCGCGTCGCGGAGCGTCCGCGAGCCGCTCTCCACGGGCCGGACCTCGGCTCCCATCAGCCGCATGCTGCGGACGTTCGGCGCCTGGCGGCGGACGTCCTCGGCCCCCATGTAGACGATGCACTCCAGGCCGAATCGGGCGCAGGCCGTGGCCGTCGCCACGCCATGCTGCCCCGCGCCGGTTTCGGCGATGATCCGCCGCTTGCCCATGCGGATGGCGAGCAGTCCCTGGCCGAGCGTGTTGTTGATCTTGTGGGCGCCGGTGTGGCTCAGGTCCTCGCGCTTGAAATAGATCCGCGCGCCGCCGGCGAGCTTCGTGAGTCGTTCCGCGAAGAGCAGGGGAGTGGGGCGGCCCACGAAGGCCGCGAGCAGGCCGTCGAGTTCGGCCGTGAACGTCGGGTCGGCCACCGCCTCGGCGTAGGCCCGTTCCAATTGGTCGAGGGCCGCGGACAGCGTCTCCGGCACGTACCGGCCGCCGAACCGGCCGAAGCGGCCGAAGGCATCCGGCACCCGGGAGAGGGGCGGTGCGACGGAGGACGTTGGGGGCATGAACGCTGGTCCTGCAACGGTGGGGTGGGGATGACGGGCCGCCGCGTCGGCCCGCGGGACTTGATTGTAGCCTGCTCCCGGCCTGCTACCATCCGCGGCATGCCCGAACTGCCGGAAGTCGAGACGATGCGGCGCGGATTGGCGTGCGTCGTGGGCCGATGCATCGCCGCGACCCGTTTTCCGCGCGGCCGCGTGCGTCCGATCCGCGTCGAGCCCGGGCCGACGGCGATCGCGCGGCGGATCGCGGGCCGGCGGATCGCCGGCGTCCACCGGCGCGGCAAGCGGGTCGTCCTGGAACTCGCCGCTCCCTCCGACGCCGCCACCCCGCGGCTCTGGCTCGTCATCGAGCCCCGCATGACCGGCCTGATGCTCATCACCGATCCCCCGTCCGTCGAGCACGTGCGGCTGGCGATCGACTTGACGCCGGGGCGGACGACGCCCGTCGCGCCGCGGACGGTGCTCTTCTGGGACCGACGGGGCCTCGGCACGATCCGCCTCCTCGACGACCGCGGCCTCGAGGCCGCCTGCGGCACCGCGAAACTCGGCCCCGACGGTCTCGGCGTGACGGGGGACGAACTGGCCGCGCGGCTGGGCCGCTCGCGGCGGGCCGTGAAGGTGGCCCTCCTCGATCAACGGGCCGTCGCCGGCATCGGCAACATCTACGCGGCGGAGATCCTCCACCACGCCCGCATCGACCCGCGAACGTCGTGCCGGCGGCTGCGACGCGACGACTGGAGCCGGATTGCCGACGCCACCCGACGGATTCTCGCGGAAGCGGTGCGGCTGGAGGGCTCCTCCATCGGCGACGAGACCTACCGCACCGCCGACAACCGCGCCGGCCGGTTTCAGCAGCGGCATCGCGTCTACGGACGGGAGGCGGAGCCGTGCGGCGCGTGCGGGGCCGACGTGGTGCGGATCGTGCAAGCGCAGCGGGCCACCTTCTTCTGCCCGTGCTGCCAGATTCGGCCCGGTGCCCGCCCCCGTGGCAACCGGGCCACGACGGCGATTGGCGGCCGCCGCGGGAATCAACTACGCTGAACTCGGACGGGTTCGCTCCGCCCCGCAGTCTTTGCCCGCTGGATCAGCGCCGATGAGCGACGCACCGCACCTCCTGACGCGCCGACAACTCCTCGCGGCCGGAGCCGCCTCCGCCGGCGCGCTGGCGGTCGGCAACGCCCGAGGGGAAGCGCCCGTCGCCGGGAAACCGACCTCCGAGTCGCTCGCGGCGCGGCTGCATGCGACGCTCACCCCGCAGCAGCGCGAAGCGGTCTGCTTTCCATGGGACTACAGGCATCCGAAGTTCGGGCTGCTGCGAACGCGGGTGGGCGCGAACTGGAATGCCACGAAGCCCGAGGTGTCCGGGGATTTTTTCACGCCCGACCAGCGGCGGCTGATCCGCGACATCTTCGAGCATCTCATCGAGCCCGATTGGCATGCCCGGTTCGACAAGCAATTGGAGGACGACGCCGGCGGCTTCGGCCACAGCCAGTCGATCGCCCTGATCGGCGATCCGGGCTCGAAGCAGTTTCAATTCCTGCTCACGGGCCGCCACATGACGCTCCGCTGCGACGGCGATTCGGCGGAGCACGTCGCCTTCGGCGGCCCGATCTTCTACGGCCACGATGCGGGCGGCTTCAACGAGGGTCCCGATCACGCGGGCAACGTCTTCTGGCGGCAGGCCGTGGCGGCCAACGGCGTCTACGCGATGCTCGACGGCACGCAGCGGGCCGCGGCGCTCGTCGAGCGGCTCCCGGCGGAAAACGCGATCGCGTTTCGCGGCCGGGAAGCCGTGCCGCCGGGAATCGCCGTCTCGGCACTCACGCCCGATCAGCGGACCGAGTTGGAACGGGTGCTGGGCATCCTCCTGGAGCCCTACCGCACCCGCGACCGCGACGAGGTGCGAGGCTGTCTGGCGAAGCAGGGCGGCCTCGATCAATGCCGCCTCGCCTTCTACCGGGAGGACGACATCGGAAACGACGGTGTCTGGGACTGCTGGCGGCTGGAGGGGCCCGCGTTCGTCTGGCATTTCCGCGGCGCGCCGCACGTGCACGTGTGGGTGAACGTGGCCGACACGCCCGCCATCGCCACCAACGCCTGACGCCCCGATCCCGCCCATGACCGATTGCTGCATCATCGGAGGCGGAATCGTCGGGCTGTCGATCGCGCGGGAACTCGCGGGCCGGGGGCTCGCGGTCCGCGTGCTCGCCCGCGATCCGCGCCGCGACACGGCGTCGTGGGCCGCGGCCGGGATTTTTCCGCCGGCGCCCTGCTTCGCCGGCTGCACGCCGGGCGAGGCGCTCACGGCGTGGAGCGACCTGCTGCACCGGCACTGGGCCCGCGATCTCTTCGACGAGACCGGGATCGACAACGGCCTGCGGGCCTGTGGGGGCCTGCACCTGGCAGCCGATGCGGACGGGCTGGCGCGACTCGCCGCCGACGCGGATGCCTGGATCGCGAAAGGAACCCGCTGCGAATCGCTCGGTGGAGCCGCCGTGGCGGCGACGGAACCGGCGCTGGCCGCGGCGGTGGCGTGCGGCAGGGTCGCCGGCGGATACCTGCTCCCCGATGAGACGCAGATCCGACCGCCGCGGCACCTCGAGGCGCTCGCCCGCTCGTGCGGGCTCCGCGGCGCCACGATCGACCACGACGCCGACGTGCAGGAGATCATCCGCCGGGGTTCCCGCATCGACGGTGTCGTGGCGACCGTGAACGGCGTCGCGGAGACGGTGCGGGCCGAGCGATACGTGGTCGCGGCCGGCGCCTGGTCGGGCGGAATCGCCGAGTCGCTCGGACTGCGGATCGCCACCCGCCCCATTCGCGGCCAGATCGCGCTTGTCCACCTGCCGCGGCAGCCGCTCGCGCGGATCGTCAACCGGGGCCTCGACTACCTCGTGCCGCGCGACGACGGCAGGCTGCTCGTCGGCTCCACGATCGAGGATGCCGGCTTCGACCGCACCACCACCCGCGCGGCGATCGACCGGCTGCTCGTCGTCGCCGCCGACCTGCTCGGCGACCTCTCCGGGGCGCGGCTCGAGCAGGCGTGGGCCGGCCTGCGGCCGGGATCGAGCGACGGCCTGCCCTCGATCGGCCGCGTGCCGTCGTGCGACAATGCCTTCGTGGCGGCGGGACACTTCCGCGCGGGACTGCACCAGTCCACGGGCACGGCCGTCATGCTGGCCGACCTGATCGAGGGCCGCACGCCCTCGCTCGACCCGGGGCCGTTCGCCCCCGATCGACCGGCCGCGGCTCCGGGCCGGGACTCGGTCGATGCCTACCTGGCCCGCGCCGCCGCCGAATCGGCCTGATGCCGGCTCCGACCGGCATCGCGGAACGGCACGCCCAGCGGGCAGACCGTGAGGGGCTACCCGTGTCCCGAGAGCCGGCGTTGGCGGCAAGCGCAGACAGGATGTCGGAGCGCAGCCGACATCGAGTGAGCGCA
>JBEIQP010000072.1:0-13430 GCA_040376455.1 Planctomycetaceae bacterium
AGCGGGCCGAGATTGGGCCCGTAGCCCGCCTCGTCGGTGCCGATCACCAGCGTCATGGAGACGATCCGCCCGGCGCCAGCGGGGGAAACTGGCGGCAGTATTCATAGATCGCGATCGAGGCGCTCGTCGCGGCGTTGAGGCTGTGGGGCATGCCCGCCATAGGAATCTCGGCGACGCGGTCGAGCCGGGCCAGTTCGTCCGGCTCGAGCCCGGTCCGTTCGTTGCCGATCACGAGCACCGTCCGCGCCACGAAGCGGAAGGAGAACAGCCGCTCGGAATGGGTCGTCTGTTCGAGCCCCACCAGTTGGTAGCCCTCGCCGCGCAGCCGGTCGAGGACGGGCGGCAGGCTGCGGTGCATCTCCAGTTCCACCGACTCGGCGCCGTCCCGCGCGATCCGCTCGTGCAGCCGGGCCGCTCCGCACCCGATGACGCGCCGGATGCCGAAGCAGCCGCAGGTTCGTACGATATGCGAAAGGTTGACGTGGCTGCGCATCGCCGCGCAGGCGACGACCAGCTCGCGCGGCGCGGGCAGCACTTCGGGAGGCTTGTGCCGGATGTGTTCGAAACGGGGCATGGTGCGGGAGGGAACGACGCGCCGCGGGGCCACTGGACGGCCCGCATTCTGCGGCATCCGCCGCGAATCGAACATCCTGTTCGTCCTCGTCGCCGCCGTCGCGTGCGGCTGCGGCCGGAATCCGGGCCCGCCGGCCCCGAGCGGCCCGCCCCCCGTGAGCCTCGCGCTCGTCGATCACGCGGAGCTGATGGCGACGGTGGCCCGGCACCGCGGCCAGGTGGTGGTGCTCGACTGCTGGAGCACCTCATGCCCGCCGTGCGTGCGGGAATTTCCCCGGCTCGTGGCGCTCGCCGACCGGTATGCCGGGCAGGTGGCGTGCCTGTCGCTGGCCTTCGACTTCGAGGGGGTCGGCACGCCTGAGGATGCCGTGCCGCAGGTGCGGGAGTTCCTCGTCGGCGTGCGGGCCGGCCGGGTGACGAACCTTCTCTCGCGCGAGGAGGCCGACACCATGTACCGCAAGCTCGGGCTCGAGAGCGTGCCGGCGGTGTATGTCTGGAAGCCCGACGGCACGCTGGCCCGCCGGTTCGACGCCGACGACGCGGCGCGGCGGCTCGGGCGGCCGTTCTCCTACGACGACATCGAAATCGACGTGCGATCGCTCCTCCAGCCGTGATAAGGTGGGCGGACGACCAGCGGCTGCGAGGAGCGGATGACCATGAACGATCGAACACGCGGCGACAGGCCACGCGACCAGCCGGCGGCCCGGCAGGCGAACCGGCCCGACCGAGCGGGCGGCGCGGCCGGCGGCGACCTCGGCTGGAACCCGTTCCCGGGCGGCCGCGAGACGATCGAGTCGATCGTCGTGGCCTTCACGCTGGCCCTCCTCTTTCGCGCCTTCGAAGCGGAGGCGTTCGTAATACCGACCGGCTCGATGGCGCCCACGCTGATGGGCCGGCACAAGGATCTCGCGTGTGAGTCCTGCCGGCGGGAGTTTCGCGTGGGCTGCAGCGCCGAGGAAGACGACCAGTCGCAGAGCCTGCGCACCGAGCTCGCGCGACTCGAGCGCGACCGCGCGGCACTGGCCCGCGTGGCCGGCGACGCGGGGGGCCAGCCGCGCGAGCGGGAGGCCGCGCGGCGGCGGCTGGACGTGCTCGGCAGCGAGCGGGGGCCGATCGCCGAACTGCGGGCCCGGCTCACGGGCAAGATGGTGCCGGCGGCGCGCTGCCCCAATTGCGGTCTCGTGATGGGGCTCTTGAAGCCTTCCGACCGGGGCATGGTCTACGACGACCGCTACCCGTCGTTCAGCGGCGACCGGATCCTGGTGGACAAGTTTGCCTACGACTTCGCGGAGCCCAAGCGGTGGGACATCGTGGTCTTCCGGTATCCCGAGGACGCCAAGACCAACTACATCAAGCGGCTCGTCGGCCTGCCCAACGAGACGGTGCACATCGCCGGCGGGGACATCTGGACGAACCGGGACGGCGATGCGCCGACGATCGCGCGTAAGCCGCCGGCGAAGCTGCGGGCGATGCTCCAGTGCGTGCACGACAGCCGGCACGTGTCGGCCGAGTTGCTCGCGGCGGGGTGGCCGCTGTGCTGGAGCGACCCGTCGCCCGCCGCCGCGGACACCGGCCGCTGGGAGACCGGCGATCAGGGCCGATCGTGGGCGATCCGCTGTGCCGCGGGAACGGTGGCCGCGCTCCGTTACCGCCACCTGCTGCCGACGACCGAGGACTGGCAGGCCGTGCGGGCGGGCGAGTCGTTGGCCGGCCGGGCCCGGGCCACGCTGATCGACGACTTCCAGCCCTACAACGCGATTCCCACGCGACCGCATCCGGTGGGGGATTTGGCGGTCGAGATGACGCTGGAGAGCCGCGGCGACGCCGGCACGGTGACGCTCGACCTCGTCGAGGATGGGAAGGCCCATCGGTGCGTGATCGACCTGGCCGACGGCGGCGTCCGCCTGGAGATCGCCGGCGCGGAGGGGGCGGCGCCCGCGGCCCGCACGGCCGTGCGGGGCACGGGACGCTGGCGCATCCTCTTCGCCAACGTCGATGACGAACTCTCGCTGTTCCTCGACGGAAGCAAGGTGGCCTTCGACGGCCCGACGACGTGGACGACGGCGATGAACGCGCCGCACGAACCGGTGGTCGCGTCCGCCGCCGACGAGCCGAGCGACCTGTCGCCCGTCGGCCTGACGGTGAACGGCGCCGACGTCCGTGTCGGCGACCTGCGCGTGCTCCGCGACATCTACTACATCACGGCCGTCGACGTGTCCCGAAACGGACAGATCATCGAGGAGGACTCGCTCCGCTTTCCGCTCGAGGCCGACCAGTTCTTCGTCCTCGGCGACAATTCGGCCGCCAGCAAGGACAGCCGGCTGTGGATGGAGGGACACCACGTCGATCGAAACCTGCTCATCGGCCGGGCCCTGGTGATTTTCTGGCCCCACGCAATCCCGGCAAAATGGGGCATTCCGGTCAAGCTGGGCGGGTGGGAAGTGCGATTGCCCTCCTGGCCGAACTTCGGGAGGATGGGGTTCGTGCGATAGCGCGGTTCCGCGGTTCGTGGACGGGGCCGCGTCGCGCGGGAAGGATCCCATGCCGCTGCTTTCGGTCGAAGGGCTGGTGAAGAACTACGGTCGGCGGCGTGTCGTCGACGGCGTCGATTTTCACGTCGAAACCGGCGAGATCGTCGGCCTGCTGGGCCCGAACGGCGCCGGCAAGACGACCAGCTTTCGCATGACCTGCGGGATGGTGATTCCCGACTCGGGCCGCGTGCTCCTCGACGACGAGGAGATCACCGACTGGCCGATGTTCAAGCGGGCGCGGGACGGCGGCATGGGCTATCTGGCCCAGGAACAGAGCGTGTTTCGCAAGCTCACGGTCGAGCAGAACCTGCTGGCGATCATGGAGCTCGTGGGCATGGCGCCGAAGGAGCGCCGGCGGCGGTGCGAGGAACTGCTCGAGCAGTTCGACATCACGCGGATTCGCAAGTCGCGATCCCATTACATCTCCGGCGGCGAGAAGCGCCGGCTCGAGATCGCGCGGTGCCTCGTCACGGAACCGCGGATCATCCTGCTCGACGAACCGTTCACGGGCATCGACCCGGTCACGATTCATTCGATTCAGAAGATCATCGTGGGACTTCGCGACGACGGGATCTCGATCCTGATCACCGACCATCGTGAGCGGGAGACGTTGGCGATCACCGACCGCAGCTACGTGATCCGCGCCGGCAAGGTGCTCTGCCACGGCACCGCCAACGAGGTGCTCTCCAACCCCGACGCCCGAAAGTATTACTTCGGGGAGAGCCCGGGCGTCGAAGCGGCCTGAGCCCGGCTCAGCCGGGCCCGCCCTTCATCGACAGGCTCTTGACGGTCAGCACGCCGCCGATCGACATCATCGCCAACCCCAGCCAGCGGGGCGGCTGTACCACCTTGCGTTCGGGCATGGTCTGCCAGACCGCCGCCTGCCGGGCCAGGCCGTCCCCCATCTGCGCCGCGACGAACCGGGTCGAACGCTCGTTGAGCGTGAACGAGTCCACGACGCGGAACTGCATCCCCAGCAGGAAGAGCAGCAGTCCGGCGAGCAGAAGATGGTGGCGTTTGGGGTACATGGGCGGTTGCGGGAAGCCGGCATCCGGGCCTCGATCCTTCCTTCCATCGAATCCGCGGCACCGCGGTCTGCAATGAGCCGGCGAATCGGCCGGTTGCCACGGTTCTGCCGCCTGCGACCGGCCGGGAAGACCGGGCACTCTGGGGAGGCCGCATGGGAAGGAATCGAAAATAACTGGCGAATCGATCGTAGCGATGACGATGAAGATTCGGGTGGAGTGCGACCGTATCGGTAAACCTTGCTTCAGGATGGTCCCAACCGTGATCGCTTCCGGAACAAACAGACTGTTCGGCGACCTTGTCGCCATCGTCGCCATCATCGCCTGCATGACGGCCGTCGCCGTCGGTGACGAACCGCCGCTGGTCATCGAGCAGGGGGCCGCAGGGCCTCCGGTGATGGACGTGATCGGCGACGAGGGCATTCTGTTGGGGCCCGGCACCGAGGAGATCGTCCGCGACGCGGAGGTGGTTCCCGAGGGACGGCTGACGGCGCCGGAGTCGGTGCTGGCCACCGGCCCCGCCGCCGAGGCGCCCGCGATGCTCGACGTCTCGGCCCAGATGGCCGACGGCATGCTGCTCGACGACTTTCGACTCGACGAGATGCCCTACGAGGCCAGTTCGGGCGACTGGTTCTGGAACGGTGGCTGGTATGTGGGCGGCGAGTCGCTCTGGATGGACCGCAGCCGCAACAATCGGCGGGTGATCGCCCAGCAGGTCTACCCCGATTTCACCGGCAACCCGCGGATCGCGCAGTTCACATCGACGGCCCAGCCGTTCAACGTCGCGCCCGGGGCCCGAATCACGATCGGCAAATCGCTCGGCCGCGACTACCTCGACCGTGACCGCGCCTTCGAATTCGTCTACTACGGCGGCATGGCCTACGAGGACGTCGACGGCTGGAACGCGGCGTTCGACGGCAGCCTCCCGGTCACGCCGCTGGCGCCCCTGGCCCCCGGCTTCACGGCGGCCACGCGCTACAACACGCAGTTCAACTCCGACTTCAACAGCTGGGAGTGGAACTACAAGCTCCGCCGCCGCCTGGGCCGCGATCAACTGGTGATGTCGCCGGGCGGCAACTGGACGCGGCATGCGGAGCGCGGCTGGCTGCCCGCCCTGATCATCGGCCCGCGGTTGGCCAACGTGAGCGAGGATTTCCGGCTCCTCAGCAGCCGGCCCGGCGTCGCTCCCTCGGAGTTCGTCGGCGTCTACACGATCAACGCCAACAACTGGCTCCTGGGCATGAACATCGGCGGCGAGTTGATCAGCCAGAACGAGTTTTACTACTGGGGGCTCCGTGGCCGCGCGGCGCCGGCGCTGTCGTTCGTGAGCACGCACCAGTCGGCCTTGGGCGTCAACACGACCGCCACGAATCCGAGCTCGAGAACCACGACCGACTTCACGACCGACGCCACCCGCACGGCCCCGGGATTCATCGGCGACCTGACGCTGCTGGCGGGCTGGAACATCACCCCCAACTTCGCCCTCCAGGTGGGCTACGACTTCCTCTGGGTCGCGGGCATGGCCACCGCCACCCGCCAGTTCAATCTCGATCAGCGCGACACGAAAGCCCTCGATGCCGGCGGCCAGACCTTCTACAACGGTCTGTCGTTCGGCTTCAACGGCTCATGGTGAGCCCCGCCTGCCGGCCGCTGCAGCCGCTCAATGCGGGGCGGCGACGGCGACGGCGACCGCCTGCCCCGTCGAGCAGACGTTGACGGCGACGGCCGTGGCCGGCCGTCCCGTCAGCGGCTCCCCGTGCACCACGTTCACCGGGCAGGACGGGTCGGGCGTGTCGTAGTTGAGCGTGGGGGGCACGAGGCCCGCCTGCAGGCCGAGCACGCTGGCTGCCAATTCCACGACGCCTCCCCCCGCCCCGAGGTGCCCGAACGAGCTCTTGGGAGCCGTCACCGGCACGTCGCCGAGCTCGGCCCGGATCGCGGCCGCCTCCGCCCGATCCATCTCGATCGTGCTCACGCCGTGCGCGTTGACGTGGCCGACCGCTTCCGGTGCCAGCCCGGCTCCGACACACGCCGCACGAATCGCGAGCCGCAGCGACGCGCCCGTGAGCCCCGTGCGGCGGGCGTGCGGTTCGCACCGCGACGCCGCGCCCAGGATGCGGCCGCGAATCCTGGCCCCGCGGCGCTCGGCATGCTCCCGTGATTCGAGGAGGATCGCGGCGGCCCCTTCGCCGTTGACGAGGCCGTCGCGGTCGCGGTCGAAGGGCCGCGAGGCCCGGCTCCAGTCGTCGGACCGGTGGGACAGCAGCGCGTCGCCGCGGGCCACGAGGGCGGTGGGGTGCAGCCGGCAGCCGGTGCCGCCGGTGAGCATCACGTCGGCCCAGCCGCGCTCGATCACGGTGGCGGCCTCGGCGACCGCCAGCAGCCCCGACACGTCTCCGAGCACGATCGAGTTGTTGGGGCCCCGCGCGTCGTGCGCGATCGCGATGTGCGAGGCGGTCATGTTGGGCAGGTGCTTGAGCAGCCAGAGCGGATGGAGCTCCTCGTGGATCGCCTCCGCCCAGAGCGGAAACGAGAAGCCGCTCCCGGTCCGGGAGCGGCGGTAGGTGCGCTCGAGATCCTCCAGGTCCGCGTAGATCATGTCGCTGCCGAAGACGACGCCGAACCGCTCCGGCTCGACGCCCCCGGCGGCCAGCGCCGCATCGCCCATCGCCAGGTCGGCCGCCGCGAAGCCCATCTGGATCTCGCGGCTCATCACCTTGAGGCTCTTCCGCGGCCGCACGTAGAGCTTGGCGTCGAAGTCGGGAACCTGGCCGCCGAACGGCACGCTCAGCGAGCTCGAGTCGAAGAGATCGACGAGGCGGATGCCGCTGGTTCCGCGGACCAGCGCGTTCCAGAACGGCTCGCACCCGATGCCGATCGGGCTCACGACGCCGAGCCCCGTAATGACGACCTCCCGCGCGCTTGTCATGCACGTCACCCTAAACCACGGACGGGCGCGTCGGAAGTGACCCGGCGGGAAGCCGCGACAATCGCCTCCCGGGTCACCGGTGGCTCGGATGGAGCGCCCGCCAATCCCCGGGCGCCGTTGGGTGAGGATCGGCCCACAAGCCGCGCCGCTTCCCCCGGGCGGCGGCCTCGGCGGCGACGAGATCCTCGTCGGGGGCGAAACCACCGAACACCCAGGCCCAGCCCTCGGCCACCATCTCCCGATTGATGTCCCTGTCGGCGATCCACAGGGTGCCGAGCAGGCGGCCGTGTTGGTCGTGGGCGTCGCCGCGCACCTGCACGACCTGGCCGGCGAGCTTCGCGGTGAGGGCCGCGCTCGACTCGCGGCCGAAGGGCTGGGCGTATTCCGGTGCGTCGATGCCGAGCAGCCGGATCTTGTGCAGCCGCCCCTGTGGGTCGAGGCACGTCACGGTGTCGCCGTCATGCACGGTGTGCACGCGCCAGGCGGGTCGGCCGGCCGCGTCGCGGGCGGGGCACATCGGCACGGCCACCGTCGCCACGGCCGACACGAGCGCCGCGAACAGGATGAACCAGGGCCGCAGGCGCCGCGGCAGTCCCCGAGGGGGCGGCGGGATTCTCATGGGATGCATGTCCGCGATTGCATCGCGCGGGACCGGGCCCGGTCAAGCCGGCCAATCGCGCCGCCCCGGGCCGGATGCCGCCCCGGGCGGGCTACGCCAGCAGGTCGTCGTCCCATTCGCTGTCGCGTGCGTCGGCATACGGATCGCGAACGCACGCGGTCTCGGCGCACCAATCTCCGTCATCCTCCGGGTCGCCGACGAGTCCCATCAGGGCGTTCTTTTCGCTCTCCGAAATCTCGGCACCGCGAAAACTCCGCATGATCTCCGGAATCGGATCGGCGGCCGCGGCGCATTGGCCGACCGTCACCGGGGCGGCGACGTGCCGATCGCGGCCCGCGGCATAACGTCGGCACAGCGACAACAAGTCCTCTCGGTTCATCGGCGCATCCCGGTGATCCGGGCACTCCCATTCTGGCGGCGTCGGCCGTCCTGTCTGGCGCAGGCACCAACCGGCCCCGCTCCAGCATGTACGATCCGTGTGAGGAAATGGTTCGGAGGTGGCGGGACGGGGCCAGCCCGGGCCCCTTCGACCGCTGTGGAGCACCATCGGCCATGCGTGACGCACGTGAAGACTGGCGGCGGTTCGACGCCGGAAGGATTCCGAGCAAGGATGCGACGCCGCACCTGGACCGGTTCCTGAGGACGGTGCAGGACGCCGCCCCGGGCGGCGCACCGCTCGCGGTGCTCGACGTGGGATGCGGCACCGGGCGGCTCAGCAGCCGGCTGCACCGGCTGGGATTCTCCGTCCTGGGCATCGACATCAGCCCGGATGCGGTCCGTGCGGCCCGGCACCTGGCCGTGGCCGGCACGGGACGCCCGCTCTGGTTCGAGGAAGCCGACTTCGCGTCGGATCATTCACCCCGGATCTCCGGCGGCCCGTTCGACGTCGTCGTCTGCCAACTCGTGCTCTCGATCATCGGCGACGACCGCAACCGGAGGAATCTGCTGCGCCACGTGCGGCACAACCTCAGGGCCGACGGGTGGCTCTACCTGTCGGCGTCGGGCGTGTCGGACACGATCAACCCCGGTTACGCCCGGCTATACGCGGAGGACGTGCATCTCACGGGCGAGCGGCACAGCTACTTCTCGCGGAACGAGCGCGGCGAGATCCTCTATATGACCCACCACTTCACGGTGGATGAGCTCGGCGGCTTGCTCGAGTCGGCCGGCTTCGGCGACATCAGTGTGACGACCGAGAAAGAGGCGAGCAGCAGGCGGCCGAACGAAGCGGCCCACTTTCTCTACGCCACGTCCCGGCCGGCCTGACCGCGGAATGCCCCAGCCCGAAGAGGCTGGCCACGCGGCGGCACGACCCGCCCGGCCCGAGCCGATCCGGCGCCGCGGCGGGTGCGACGCGGCCCGGTGCGGCGGGTCTCCAACACTTCCAGTGGGCGATATAGGACTCGAACCTATGACCCCTAGCTTGTCGAGCTAGTGCTCTAACCAACTGAGCTAATCGCCCTGACAGTCGGCAGAGAGAGTCTCGCGCGTGAAATGGTGGCAGTCAAGCGACAAACCCAGCGGAGCCGCGGACGGCCTTTCCGGCTTGCCGCCCCGGCGAGGCCGCCGCTACGCTGCGGATCGTGCCGGAAAAATCGCTCGTATCACCCCCGGAGGCATCCGCATGCCCCGCGTCCGCTTTCCCGACGGTTCCGAACGTGACTATCCCGAGGACACGGTGCTGGCCGGCGTCGTCGCCGACGCGCCGGCACCCACGGGAACCGGAAAGAAACAACGCGCCCGGCCGATCGCGGCCCTCCTCGACGGCCACCCCAGCGGGCTCGACGCCCGGCTGCCGTCGTCGGGCACGGTGACCGTGGAGCCGCTCTTTGCCGGCGACGCGCGGGCGCTCCCCGTGATGCGGCATTCCGCCGCCCACGTCATGGCCCGGGCCGTGATGCGACTCTTCGAGGGCGTGGAACTGGCCTTCGGCCCGACCGTCGGCGAGGGGTTCTATTACGACATGCGGGCCGCCCGGCCGATCACCGACGAGGACATCCCCGCGATCGAAGCCGAGATGAAGCGGATCATCGAGGCGGACGAAGCCTTCGAGCGGGTGGAAGTGCCCCGGGAGAAGGCGGCGGAAATCGTCCGCGGACTCAACCAGCCGCTGAAGGCCGAGCACATCGAAACCGGCCTCGCCGACCACGCCACGCTCTCCTTCTACCGGCAGGGGGAGTTCATCGATCTCTGCCGCGGCCCGCACGTCGCCAGCCCGGGATGCATCGGCGCCTTCAAGCTCACGAACATCGCCGGCGCCTACTGGAAGGGAGACGCCGACAACGCCCAGCTGCAGCGGCTTTACGGCACCGCCTGGTTCTCGCAGGAGGAGCTCGACGCGCACCTGGCGGCCCTGGAGGAGGCGCGGCGGCGCGACCATCGCGTGCTCGGCAAACAGCTCGATCTCTTCACCACCAGCCCGCTCGTCGGCTCCGGGCTCGTGCTCTGGATGCCGAAGGGCGCCATGCTTCGCGGCACGCTCGAGTCGTTCGTCCGGGAGGAGCTCGCGGCCCGCGGCTACCAGCCGGTCTACACGCCCCACATCGGCAAGGTCGATCTCTACAAGATTTCCGGCCACTATCCCTACTACGCCGACAGCCAATTCAGGCCGATCGTGATGAGCGACGACGAGCAGTATCTGCTCAAGCCGATGAACTGCCCGCATCACACGATGATCTACAAGGCCCGGCCCCACAGCTACAAGGATCTGCCCTTGAGGCTCGCGGAGTTCGGCACCGTCTACCGCTACGAGCAGTCGGGCGAGCTGGGCGGCATGACGCGGGTCCGCGGGTTCACGCAGGACGACGCCCACATCTTCTGCATGCCGGAACAGGTGGAGCAGGAGGTGGAGGGCTGCATCGACTTCACCCTCAAGGTGCTGCGGAGCCTCGCCTTCGACAACTTCCGCGTCCGGCTCGGCTTCCGCGATCCGGCGAGCGACAAGTACGTCGGTCCGCCCGAGCGCTGGGACGAGGCCGAGGCGGCGATCGAGCGGGTGGCCCGCCGCATGAACCTGCCCGGCTGCGAGCCGGAGCCGGGCGAAGCGGCCTTCTACGGGCCGAAGATCGACTTCGTCATCAACGACTCGCTCGGCCGCGAGTGGCAGCTGGGCACCGTGCAACTCGACTACAACCTGCCGAGCGGCGAGCGGTTCGACCTTGAATACATCGGCGCCGACAACGCGAAGCACCGGCCCGTGATGATCCACCGCGCCCCCTTGGGCAGCATGGAGCGGTTCGTCGGCGTGCTGATCGAGCACTTCGCCGGGGCCTTCCCGCTCTGGCTCGCGCCCGAGCAGGCACGGGTCATTCCGGTGAGCGAGAAGAGCGAGGCCTACGCCAAGCAGGTGAAGGCGCGGCTCGATGCCGCCGGCCTCCGCACCGGGATCGATCTCGCCGCCGAGAAACTCGGCGCCAAGATCCGCACGGCCCAGCTCGACCTGATTCCGATGATGGTGGTCTGCGGCCCCCGCGACGAGGCGGCCGGCACGGTGAGCCTCCGCGACCGGATCGACGGCGATCTGGGGGCGATGAGCCTGGAGGCGGCGGTGGAGCGGCTCCGCGACGAAAACGCCCGCCGCGCGGTCCGCCACAAGCCGAAGCCGCTGGCGACGGCCGTCGAACGGCCCGGCGGCGGCGGCGATGACTACTGACCCGTCACCCCCGCCGCGGTTCGCCATTCTCGAGCACACCGGCGCCCCGGATGATGCCACCGGCCGGCACTTTGACCTGCTCGTGGAAACCGGCGCCGCCTGCCGCACCTGGCGGCTGATGGAACTGCCGGTCGCCGACGCCGGCCCCGTCGCCGCCCTGGAACTGCCGCCGCACCGGCTCGTCTGGCTCGAGAGGCTCGAGGGAGCGGTGTCGGGAGGCCGTGGGCACGCCCGCCGGCTCGACGCGGGCGGGTATCGAATCCTGTCTGGCGACGCATCCGACCCCGCCGCGGCCACGCTGCTCGTGCTCGAGATCGCGGGCTCCATCCTCGCGGGCCGACTGCGGCTGGAGTCGGTCGCCGACGGCTGGGCCGCCACGTTGTCGCGAGCCTGACCCCGCTTCTCACGCCGGGAACGCGCCACGCGGAGCCCGTGCGGACGGGAGCGTATCATAGGGTGACGTTCACACCCCCGCGCCCCCGCACCGAGGCCCCGATGAAACCCCGTGAAGTGCTCGCGATGTGCCGCGAGAAGGAAGTGAAGGCGGTCGATCTGCGGTTCACCGATTTTCTCGGAGCCTGGCAGCACTTCACGATCCCCGTCACGAAACTCGAGGAAGACACCTTCGAGGACGGCCTCGGTTTCGACGGCTCGAGCATCCGCGGCTGGCAGGCGATCAACGAGAGCGACATGCTGCTGGTGCCGGCCCCCGACACAGCGTTCGTCGATCCGTTCGCGCAGATCCCCACGCTCGTCATGATCTGCACGATCCAGGATCCGATCACCCGCGAGGACTACTCCCGCGATCCGCGCAACATCGCCCGCAAGGCGGTGAACTACCTCAAGAGCACCGGCATCGCCGACACCTGTTTCATCGGGCCCGAGGCGGAGTTCTTCGTGTTCGACGACGTGCGCTTCGATCAGAACGCCCACGAGGGCTACTTCCACCTCGACAGCATCGAGGCCGAGTGGAACCGCGGGCGCGTCGAGGGGCCGAACCTCGGCTACAAGCTGCGTCACAAGGAAGGCTACTTCCCCTGCGCGCCCTCCGATCAGCTCATGGACCTGCGAAACGAGATGATGCTCACGATGATCCAGTGCGGGATCGACGTCGAGGCCCAGCACCACGAGGTGGCGACGGCCGGCCAATGCGAGATCGACATGCGGTTCCAAGAACTGGTGAAGATGGCCGACCAGATGTGCCTCTACAAGTACATCGTGCGGAACGTGGCCCGGCGGCACGGCAAGACGGCGACGTTCATGCCCAAGCCGATCTACGGCGACAACGGCTCCGGCATGCACACCCACATCTCGCTCTGGAAGGACGGTCACCCGCTCTTTGCCGGCACCGGCTACGCCGGGCTCTCGGAGACGGCGCTGCACGCCCTCGGCGGCATCCTCAGGCACGCCCCCGCCATCCTCGCCATCTCCAACCCGACGACCAACAGCTACAAGCGGCTCGTGCCCGGATACGAGGCGCCGGTGAATCTGGCCTACTCCCAGCGCAATCGCTCCGCCAGTTGTCGCATCCCGATGTATTCGGCCAGCCCCAAGACCAAGCGGATCGAGTTCCGCTGCCCCGACCCGACCTGCAATCCCTACCTCGCCTTCTCGGCGATCCTCCTGGCGGCGATCGACGGCATCCAGAACAAGCTCCACCCCGGCGACCCGCTCGATCGGGACATCTACGACATGCCCCCCGAGGAACTCGCCACCGTGCCGAAGGCGCCGCGGACGCTCGACGAGGCGCTCGAGTGCCTGGAGCGCGACTCCGACTTCCTGCTCCGCGGCGACGTGTTCACCGAGGACGTGATCGAGACGTGGCTCAAGTGGAAGCGCGACAAGGAAATCACGCCGATGCGGCTCCGGCCTCATCCGTATGAGTTTTGCCTCTATTTTGACGCGTGAACGGCCATCCATGGCCCGTTCACGCTCCAGCCCACGGGGCAACCACAAGGGTTGCCAACGTGGGCAACGCCGCCTCCTGCGGCGGGTTTGACGCGTGAACGGCCATCCATGGCCCGTTCACGCTCCAGCCCACGGGGCAACCACAAGGGGTGCCAACGTGGGCCACGCCGCCTCCTGCGGCGGGGGTGACGCG
>JBEIQP010000178.1:0-3997 GCA_040376455.1 Planctomycetaceae bacterium
ACGCATGTCGAGGGGCCGCTGCTGGTGCTGGCGGGGCCGGGCCGCGGCAAGACCCGCGTGGTGACCCATCGGGTCGCCCATCTGATCTCCTCCGGAGTGCCGGCCGGACAGATCGTGGCGCTCTCCTTCACCAACAAGGCGGCAGACGAGATGCGGCGACGGGTGACGGAGCTCGCGGGCCCCCAGCCGGTCGAGATGGGGACCTTTCACCGGTTCGCCGCCCGGTTGCTGCGCCGCCAGGCCCGGCAGGTCGGGCTGACGAGCGACTACTCGATTCTCGACACCGACGACGCCACGGCCGTGCTGAAGCGGGCCGCGAAGAAACTCGGCCTCGCCCTGACGCATACGCCCGTCGATCGGATCGCCGGCGTCATCAGCCGCGCGAAGAACGACCTGCTCACGCCGGAGTCGTTCGAGCCCCGGTGGGGCCGGCCCGTGGACGAGGTCGCCCGGCGGCTGTGGCCCGTCTACCAGCAGATGCTGCTCCAGTCCAATTCGGTCGATTTCGACGACATCCTGGTCCACGTCGCCCGGCTGCTCGCGGACGATCCCGAGTTGCGGGCGGCGCTCGACGCCCGGCATCGCTTCATCCTCGTGGACGAATACCAAGACACCAACGCCGTGCAATACGCGATCGTCCGCGGGCTCTCGATCAACCATCCCAACCTGGCCGTGACGGGGGATCCGGACCAGGCGATCTACGGGTGGCGCGGCGCGAGCATCCGCAACATCCTCGAGTTCGAGCGCGACTACCCGACCGCCGCCGTCGTGAAGCTGGAGCACAACTACCGGAGCACGTCCAACATCCTCGGCACCGCCGACCGCCTCATCGCCCACAACTCGCGGCGCAAGCCGAAGCGGCTCGTCACGGAGGCGCCGCCGGGCGCGCCGGTGAGGATCGTGCTCGACTCGTCCGGGCACGACGAGGCCGACCGGATCGCCGACGAGATCGCCCACGCGGTGTCGGCGGGCACGCGGTCGCCGCGCGACTTCGCCATCCTCTTTCGCACCAACGCCCTCTCCCGCTCGATCGAAGTGGCGCTGCGGGGGCGTGGCATCCCCTACCAACTCGTCCGCGGCCTCGAGTTCTTCAAGCGGCGCGAGATCCGCGACGTCGTGGCCTGGCTGCGGCTCCTGCGGAATCCCCGCGACGACGACGCGATGCTGCGGGTGGTGAACGTGCCGCCGCGCGGGATCGGGCAGCAGTCGCTGGAGCGGCTCGCCGCCTGGGCCGAGGACCGCCGCATCAGCCGGCTCGAGGCGGCGGCCGAGGCGGCGCGCATTCCCGGGCTGCCGAAGCGGGCCGCGTCGGCGCTGGCCGCCTTCGCCCGGTTGCATGCCGAGTTGGGGGCGACGGCGGGCCGGGAGAGTGCCGTGGCCCCGCTGCTCGACGCCGTGCTCGAACGGAGCGGCTATCGGCGGATGCTCGCCGAGGAGCAGGAGGACGACGAGGAGGGGCAGGATCGGCTGGCGAACGTCGAGGAACTGCTGACCGCCGCGCGCCAGTTCGACGACACCTTCCAGCCCGATCCCGCCGCCGGCGGCGAGGGGCAGGATGCGCTGGGGGGATTTCTCGAGACCACGGCCCTGGTCGCCGACACCGACGCCTGGGACGCGACGAGCGACCGCGTCGCGCTGATGACCTACCACGCGGCCAAGGGACTCGAGTTTCCGGTGGTCTACCTCGTGGCGATGGAGGACGGCATCCTGCCGCACGAACGGAGCCTCGACAACTCGGACCAGCTGGAGGAGGAGCGGCGGCTCGTCTTCGTGGGGATCACGCGGGGCCGCGAGGAGGTGCACGCCAGTGCGGCCCGAATGCGGGACTACCGCGGCACGCGGCGGATCTCCGCGCCGAGCCTGTTCCTCGCGGAGATGAGCGGCAGCGAGACGGTGGTGACCGGATCGGAGGCGCCCCCGGGGGCGGACCAGCCCGCGTTCGACCCCTTCGGCGACGCCGCGCGCCGGGTGGCGGACGACTTCGACGACGTCTCCCAGGTCGAGCCGCCTGCGAGCCGGGCCGGCCGGACGGCGCCGCGGCCCGACGGCCTCGTGCTGGAACTCGACGACGCAGCCGCCGTCGAGCCCGAGCCGCGGCCGCGCCGCCGCGGTCTCGACGCCGTCATCGAGCGGGCGACGGATCTCGCCGAACGCATGTCCGGAGCCCCGCGGGCCTCCCGCAACTACGCGCAGGGGCAGCGGGTGCGGCACGCCGAGTACGGCGAGGGCGTGATCGCCGGCATCAGCGGCACCGGGCCGCGGTCGGTCGGCACGGTCATCTTCGACGGCCCGGCCGGCACGCGGAAATTCATCCTCGGCCACGGCGCGCTCGTGCCGGTGGCGGAAGGCTGACGCCGCCGAGCGGCCGCGACGGGGCGACGGCATCCCCGCGCGAACGCGGAGACCGGGCGCACGGGCATCAGTCGTGCGGCGGCAACGCCGGCTTCTCGGTCGGCAGGCCGCCGTCGATGGTGTAGTCGGGATCGAAGGCGGTCGCGCTCTGGGCCCCCAGGTAGTCCACCTGCGACTTCAGCCATTCGCTCATCTTCGCCTGGCGGGAATAGCCGACGAGGCGGGTCTCCAGATCGCGGACCACGTCCGGGTGCGTGTCGGCCAGGTTGGTGGTTTCGCCGGGGTCGGACTCGACGTCGAACAGCTCGGTCTTGCCGGGGAGGGTGGCCACCTTCAGCAACTTCCATCTCCCCTTGCGGATCGCCCCCCGAAACAACTCGACGTTGATGAGGATGTCGTCGTGCGGCGAGGGCCGCCCCTCGGCGAGCGTGGCCGAGGCATCGCGGCCGTCGAACGGCTTGTCGGCCTTGCCTCGCCCGCCGACGAGGGCCAGCAGGCTGGGCATCATGTCGACGTGGTGCAGGGGTTCGTGCACCACGGCGGGCTTCAGCTTGCCCGGCCAGTTGACGAACGCCGGCACGCGCACGCCTCCCTCCTTCAGCCCCCCCTTGCCTCCGGAGTAGGGAGCGTTCGAGCAGGGGGGTTTTCCTCCTGTTTCCCTCGCGCGCTCTTCGCGGGGCCGGGCCCCGGTGGCGAACATCGCATTGGTCGCGCCGCCGTTGTCGGTGGTGAAGAAGATCAGCGTGTTGTCACGCATCTTCTTTTTTTCCAAGGCGGCCACGATCCGGCTCACCTGGGCGTCGAGCGCGGTGATCATCGCGGCGTACGTCCGCTTCTGCACATCCGGGAAGACGGGCTCGTGGGCGGCGATCGCTTCCGCGGGAGCCTGGTAGGGGGCATGGGGCGCCAGGGAGGCGAAGTACAGGAACAGCGGTTGGCCCGGGTCGTGCTTCTCGATCAGGCTGACCGCCTCGTCGCCGATGAGGTTCGTGTAATACCCCTCTTCCTTCAGGAACGTGCCGTTCCGCTGCCAGTCGATCACCCCGCCGCGCTCCTTGGTGAAGTAATCGACCTCGCCGACGAGGTTGCCGTAGAAGTGGTCGAAGCCGCGGTGCTGCGGCCAGTACTTCTTGTCGGCATGGCCGAGGTGCCACTTGCCGACCATGCAGGTGCGGTAGCCGACTTCCTTGAGCGCCTGGGGGAGGGTCTTCTCGTCGGTGGGGAGGCCGTAGGTGTGGCTGGGAAAGATCACCAGCGTCTGGAGGCCGTGCCGCATCGGGTAGCGGCCGGTCATCAACGCGGCCCGGGCGGGGGCGCAGACAGGGAGCCCGTAATACGACTCGAGCCGCACGCCATGCATCGCCAGGGCGTCGATGTTGGGGGTCTTGATGGGGCTGCCCCGGTCGCCGGGGCGTCGGGAGCACCGGCCTAGCCGGCCACCCGCAGCATCCACCCGGCCAGCGCCGCTCGCAGCGTCCACAGCACCGTCCGCACCCAATTCGACCGCACGAGCGCCCCGATGACAACGGGCACGTGGCCATCGCTGGCGAGTCGGGCGTGCAGCGGCATCTGCACGAGGCCGGTCGAGAGCCAGACCGCCACCACGGCTGCCAGGCCGAGCATCGCGACCGCCCGCGGCACCCCC
>JBEIQP010000129.1:0-7429 GCA_040376455.1 Planctomycetaceae bacterium
ATTGAGCTACACCCGCGCGGGGATGAGACTGGGGAGTGCAGGATTCGAACCTGCGAAGGAAAAATCCATCAGATTTACAGTCTGACCCCTTTGACCGCTCGGGAAACTCCCCTGCTACCGTGATTTGTGCTCCTCTGGAGGGCGTTGTCTCCCTACCTGTTTTGTTTGTGCCAGTGCTTTGACCGCTCGGCCGCGAGACACCGGCACCGCCTGGCGCGAGCGTCGTCATGCTGAGCTAGCGGCGGGAGTTGAACCCGCAACCTGCTGATTACAAATCAGCTGCTCTGCCAATTGAGCTACGCTAGCGGCCGGTCAAAACCGCGAAACCCTGAAGTGTACGGATTCGACCTGCCCATGCAAGACGGCCGATTTCAGCGGCCAGCGGGCGGTCCTCGGCCGGTTTTTCAGCGGTTTTGTGCCGCCCCTCCCGGCGGCTGGCGGCCCGGCCGTCAGGCAAACGAGAGTTCGACCATCGAGAAATCGTCGCTGAAATCGTCGCGCTGGGAGATGCCGCGAATCTGCGTAACCAGGGCGTCCATGCGGCTTTCCGGCCCCGTCGCCGGCGCCGCCAAGGCGGCCAGAAAGTCGTTGAACGCCCACATCGAGCCGTCGGGACGGGCGATCTCGAAGGCGCCGTCGCTGTAGACGAAGAGCCGCGCCCCGGGCGGAACCTCCGCCTCGCTCGAGTCGAACTCCAGCCCATCGACCGCCCCGATGAGGGGGCCGTCGGAGTCGAGCAGGCGGGGTTTCTCGCCCCCGGCCACGAGCACCGCGGGCGGATGACCGCCCCCCGCCCACCGCATTCGTCGGGTGGGCGCGTGGTAGACCCCGTACCAGATGGTGAAGAACATGTCGTTTTGGCGTTCCATCGGAAACGCCTTGTTGAGCGCGGCCAGCACCGCCCCGGGATCGTGGAAATCGGTCTGCGGGAGCGCCTCGCTGCGGATCGCGTTGAGCGCCGAGACCGACAGCAGGGCCGCCCCCACCCCGTGGCCGCAGACATCGAGCAGATAGACGGCCACGTGATCGGCGTCGAGCGCGTGATAGCCGAAGGCGTCGCCCCCGAGGGCCGCGGAGGGGATGAACCGCCAATCGGCCCGGATCGAGCCGAGGTCCTGCGGCGGCGGCAGGAGCGACCGCACGTACTGCGCGGCCGTCGCCAGGTCGTTGGCGAGCACCTGCTGGCTCGCCTGCAGGGCCACGAAGGCCTCGTTGCGCTCGAGCAACGCGATGTAGCCGCGCGAGTGATACCGCACCCGGGCCAGCAGTTCGAGCCGGTCGGGGAGTTTCACGATGTAGTCGTTGGCGCCGAGGGCGAAGGCCTCCGCCTTGACGGCCGCCTCCTCCTTGGTGGAGAGCACGATGATCGGCACGTCGTGAAGCCGCCCGTCGGCGCGAAACCGCTTCACGAGTTCCAGCCCGTCGAGTTCGGGCATCACGAGATCCTGCAGGATCACCGTGGGGCCGACCTGGGCGGCCGTCTCGACGGCGGCGGGGGCGTCTTTGCAGTAGTGGAAGGAGATCCCCTCCTCGCCGGCGAGCATGCGGCGCACCGCCTCGCCGATGATGGGCTGGTCATCGACGAGCAGCACGGTGACGCCGCGGGAGGCGGGAGATTGCACAGCGGCCATGGGAAACGCCGGGGACGAACGAAACCGGCGGCCCGCGGAACACGCGATCCACGACCGCCGGGCATCGCGTCCGGCGACACCCGATGGTTCCACGGCCTGCCGGGTGGCGATGCTACCACACGCCGCCCCTGCGGGATCGCCGCCCGGCCGACGGCTCAGAGGGAACGGCGGGCCGACTCGGCCGGGTCGAGGGTGGACCGGCCCTTCGGGCGACAGGCCGGGGCCTCGGCGAGCGAAAAGACCAGCACCTCCTCGCCCGTCACCGTCGAGATGTCGTGGTGCACGCTGACGAGCTTCACGCCCGTCGCCCCCTCGACGATCTGTTCCAATCGGGGCCGTCCCGTGGCCACCATGTGGGCGCGAACCTGCTTGAGCAGGGCCCGCCCATTGCCGGCGTCGTTGCCGGCCCCGTTCTCATCGCCACCGAGCGGCGGCTCGTGCCGGGGCGCGATGAGCTGGCGCTCGGCCGGAGTCAGCGCCCCCTGCAAGCGCACGATGAGGAGCGTGCCGAGCAGGTGCGCATGGATGTCCCGCGGCCCACGGCCGATGAACTCCTGCTGAAACCGGGAAATGCCGTCGCAGACCGCGGCCTCGATCTCACCCTGGGACTTCATGGTCAAGCCCCGGGCTGAGTGGCCGCCTCCGTCCGTGCCGTACCCCGCGCGGCGGCCGCCTGTCCATTGCCGGTCGCGCCGGCCGCTTGGCCGTTGCCGTTGCCGTTGCCGTTGCCGTTGCCGTTGCCGTTGCCGTTGCAGATCCGGTCCCACACTTCCCGACGATGGATCGGCATCCGGTTGTCGGCCTCGAATCCGAGCCGCACGCGGCCCCCTTCGATCTCGAGGATCGTGATTTCCAGCACCACCTGCATGTCATCAGGCCGGCCAATCACAACGCTTTCGCGATTCTTTCTCGTCAGCACCAACATGGGTCACCTTCTTCATGGTTGCGGATCCTTCCGGAACGGGTTCAGGCGCGGACGGCTCCAGTGCCGTCCGTCGCAATCGATCCATTGGTTCCATTGACGCGGCGGTGCGCATTGACCGGCACGCCCAGCGCCGGCAGGCCGCGGCCCAGCAGAAACAGGTCCACTTCGGCATGGGTCGTGAACGTCTTGAGGACGCTGCCGGTCCTCGTATCGACGTGGGCGATCGCCCCCTTGATCTCGACACCCGTGCTCCGCCGCACGTGGCTGACGAGCGAATCGAGCGAGTTCTCGAAGAGGTACTGATGGAACTCGCGCACCCGTTCGCAGCCCGCCTCGTCGCCGGCCATCCGCCGCTCCACGGCGGAGAAGGGTTCGTGGAGGCTGACGACCATCCAGTCGCCGTTGGCCACCACCGTCACGCTCGTGGGCGCCCTGCCGAGCAGGAGATGCTCGAACGTGCCGGCCGCATGCGCCACCTGCCTGGCAAGTCGTTCGTCGGAGGGTTTTTTCATGGCGATCACCGGGTACAAAAACAAAAAAAGCCGGCGGGAAAGAACGCCCGAAGGCACTCTCTCTCGCCGGCTTACGCTGCGACGGACCTCCCGGCATGCGCCGGATTGCCCCTCGACTCGTCTTCCGTCAGTAATGTGGTCAGCCAGTGGCTGATTTCCGCGTCCGCAAGGGCCTCGAGAGGCTCTCACGTCCCACGGAATGACCGCATTATATTGGGCAATCTGGGTAACGCAAGCAGAATTTTCCGGCCGTCGTTCCCGCGGTCGTAGTGGCCAGGATCAGGATCAGGCGGCGTTGTAGGAGTCCACGCGGGCTCCGTAGCCCACCGCCCGCAGGCCGAGGCCGCCGGCCCGCGTGATCGCGCTGTCGCGGGCCGAGGCCACGACCCAACCGTTGAACGAGACCGTCAGCCGGTCGCCGATCACGTCGAACCGCAGCCCGCCACTGGCACTGCGGACCAACCCCGAGGCGAGCAGCGTCCATTGGCCGCGAAGCTGCCGGTAGATTTGCGCGACATACCCCGATCCGGACCGCGTCAGCGTCGCCAGATACATCGACTGATCGACGGCGGAGTGCCGCGCCACGAGTCCGATGCTCCGGCCGGAGGAGAGGCTGACCACGGCCCGTTGGCTCGAGTTGGCGACCGCGAGGCCGCGGAGCGTCATCACCGAATGTAGGGTCGATGTCGAGAGCGCGGCACCGCCCGACACCACAAACCCGCCGCTTCGCTGCACCCAATAGGGCGACGTCAGCGGTCCGTCCGGCACGTTGAAGGTGTCGGCAAACGGCAGCGTGGCGGCCACCGGAGCCGGGGCAGGGGCGGCCCCGATGAACGCGAGCGCGGCCCGGGCGTTGAGCCGGCCGCCGGTGACGGTCCGGCCGACGAGGGCGGCGACCGGCGTCGTCGATCCCAGGATCGCCGCGCGGACCTCGGCCACGGTGATCCCCGGCTTCGCGGCGGCGAGCAGGGCCACCGTGCCGCTCACAAAGGGCGCCGCCATCGACGTGCCGGAGAGCATGCCGTAGCCCCCTCCCTTCCAGGTCGATTGGATGAGCGTGCCCGGTGCGGCCAGATCGACCGTCGTCGCGCCGTAGTCGGAACTGGCCGCCAAGCCGCCGTAGGGAGTCAGCGACGCCACCGAAATCACGTTCGGGAGCGCGTAGTTGCCCGGGTACCGCGGCAGCACGTCGCTGTCGGTGCCATGGTTTCCTGCGGCCGCGACGAACGTGATGCCCGCTTCTCCCTGCCGGCGGATCACGTCCTCGAGGAGGCTGGAATAGCCGCCGGCCGCCTCCCAGCTGTTGTTCGTAACCACGACGTTGATGCCGTAGTCGCGCCGCATCTTCGTGGCGTATTCGAGGGCGTTGATGACCGCGCTGGTGGAGCCGATCCCAAAGTCGTTCTGCACGCGGAGCACCATCAGCGACACCTGCCAATTCACCCCGGTGATGCCGATGCCGTTGTTGCCGGTGGCCCCGATGATCCCCGCCACGTGCGTGCCGTGGCCGAGGCCATCCTGGGGCACGCCGTCGTTGTCGATGAAGTCCCAGCCGTGGATGTCGTCGACGAAGCCGTTGTGGTCGTCATCGAGTCCGTTGCCGGCGACCTCGCCCGGATTCGTCCAGAGGTTGGAGACCAGATCGGGGTGCGTCAGGTCGATGCCCGAATCGATGATCGCGACGACCACGCTCCGCGACCCCGTCGTGATGTCCCACGCCTTGGTCGCTGCGATGTCGATGCCCGCCGTGCCGTCGTACTGCCCCGTGTTCTGCAGGCCCCATTCGGTGGAAAACGACGGGTCGTTCGGCAGCGCGGCGGGCAGGATCAGGCCGTCCGAAGACGGTGCGGGGGGCAACGCCGCCGGCAGCAACACGGCCGGCACGCTGCGCCGTTCGAGGTGCTCCGGCCCCGCGAGGGAACCGCGACGGGCGGGGCGGCGGAGAGTCTGGGAGGGAAGACCACGAAGGGAAAGCCGTTCCATGGCGGAGCGTCCTTGCTGTGGGGGGCGGCCGGACCTTTGTGATCCAGCGTTTGGAGTGCAAAAAGTTTCCTTGCGGGAAACTCGTCGAGGGCATGATGGGCCCCTGGCGAGGGCCGGGCCACCGCCGCCCCGGATGGGTCGCGGATCTCGGGAAAGGGGGGCTTTTCCCAGCAAAAACGCGACAGATGGCCCACAGGACACCTCCGCCGAACGCCACAACAAACACCCCATCCGCCCCAGAGCACCCAGGCGGAATCCGGCGACGGCACTCATCTCCCCCGCCTCGGCGTGCCGAAAGCCCCTGTACGAGCACCCCCCCTTTGCAGGGGGTTCGTCCTGGTGGATGCGGCGCCGGTGGGGCGGCAGGGATGTCGCCGCCGGCGGCCGCTCCGCGGATTTCCGCCGGCCAGGCACGGGGCCGAGGCGCTGGAGCGAGCAACGATGAAATCGCAGGGAGAGATCGAGGCGGCCGTGTGCGACGCCGTGTCGCGGTTTCAGCAGGAGTTCATGGGCCGCGGGCCGCGGCTGGTGCACGCCCACCTGATCGAAAACCGGCTGTTCGTCCACCTTCAA
Organism: Planctomycetaceae bacterium; assembly: GCA_040376455.1. Taxonomy (GTDB): domain Bacteria; phylum Planctomycetota; class Planctomycetia; order Pirellulales; family UBA1268; genus QWPN01. Next base: position 5,625 of record JBEIQP010000129.1, read on the forward strand.
GGCGTGCTCACCGCCGCCGAGCAGCGGCTGCTCGACGGTCATGCGAATGGGAACGGCAACGGCCGCGGGGCCGAATTGCTGCGGCAACTTCGCAGCCAACTCATGCTCGCCGGCCGGCCGATGCTCGAGTCGCTCGTCCGCGACGCGACCGGCGCCCCTCCGATCAGCGTGCACCACGACATCAGCCCCTCGACCGGCGAGGAGGTGCTCGTCCTCACGCTCGCCGCCGCGCCGCCCTGCCGCGATCGGCGGCGGCGGTAAGGAGGCACCAGGGTGGCACCCACGACTTTCAGGCGGCGTTCCCAGTCGGTGGCCGGAGGCGTTCGGCGCATCGGACCGTCGGCGGTGCGGGCCGCGGGAGACCGCGCCCCGCCCGCCGCCGGGTGCCGGCCGGTGGAGCGGGCGGGGGGGAGCGAGTGTCGATGCTGCTGCTCGCCTTGGTGACGTTAATCGTCCGGGAAACCCTGCGTTTGCGGGCGAAATAGCGTTGCTTGCGGGATAGCAAGGGGCCGCCGGCAACGAACTCCTCACGCCGAGGCTCCTCCTGCGATACTCGGGGAAACCCTCCCCACCGCTCCCCCCGCCGCATTGATGCACACGTTCGCGCATCCCGCCGCCCAGACGCCATCGGACACGGCGCCCGACGCCTCAGCGGCCGAGATCCTCGAAGCGGTCGAGCAAGCCGCCCATTACCTGCCGGCCCAGGGGCCCATCGGCGTCTTCATCCACCACAACACGCTCCACGCCTTCGAGGAGGAACCCTTCGAGGAGGCGGTGATCCATGCCTCGCGGCTCTTCGGAACCGAGCCGTTCCTGCCGGAATCCCGCTACCGGGAGGAACTCGCCCGCGGCAGGATCCGTAGCGTGGATCTGGAGGCCGTGCTCGATGCCGAACTCGGCCCCCGCGGGGCCGACACCCTAGCCGGTGGCCGGGTGTCGCTGCGGTCGCTGCTGCTGACGCTCCTCCAGCACCCCATCCGCCAGGAAGACGACGTGGCCGTCCGCTGGACGCTGACCGAGCACGACGTCTTCGATCGTGAGCCCACGGCCGACCTGTGGCACGCCTGCGTCGAGGCGGTGTCGCTGATGCGGCCGTCGGTCATGAACGTGAGGCCCCCGGTGCGGCTGCGGGATCTCATCGTCGCCGTCGATCCGGCGCTCGACACCGACGAGCTCGTGCATCCGCTCCTGATCCGGGTCTGCGCCGCGTTTCTCGATCAGGGGATCGCCGCCTGGCCGATGCCGGGCCGGGACCGCGGGCTGCTGGAGGCCGTGGCCGCCGTCTATGCGGCGCCCTTCGGTCCCACCGAGCCCTGGAGCGCCCGGCTGCCGGCGGCCCTGGCGGCCATCCGTGGCCGGGACGCGGTCGCGGTGATCGCCGCCGAACTCGAACGGATGGGCGTGCCGCGGCACCAGTGGCCGGAGACGATCGTGCGGGCGACGCTGGCGCTCCGCGGCTGGGCGGGAATGATCCGCCACCTGGAAGAGCGGCCCGACCGGGCGCCGGTCGAACCGGTGCCGGCGCGGCTCGTCGATTTCGTCGCCCTCCGCCTGGTCTTCGACCGCGTCGCGGCCGAATGGGCTGCGGCCCGCCTCGGCCACGCCGGCGACCTGCCGGGCCTCTGGACGGAACTCCGCGACCGCTTCCCGCCGCGGCGCGGTCCGGGGCGCGTCGCCCGCGCCTACCTGCTCTGCCAGGTATCGCAGCTGCTCGGCCTGTCCGGCCACGACATCCGCGCCCTCGATGAAAACGAGTTGATGGGGTTCGAGCAGGCCATCCACGAATTCGACGCCGTGACCCGTCG
>JBEIQP010000181.1:0-3879 GCA_040376455.1 Planctomycetaceae bacterium
CGATTGTAGCCGGCGGTGTGACTCGAAGTGCCCGCGGCCTTACGGCCGGTCGGCTTTCACGATGCGCGGTACAAGCCCAACGCCGTGAGGCGTGGGGCGAACCGGGGCGTGGGCAGCCCCGAGCGCTGTGTCCCCATCGCTTACGCGATTGGGCTTTCTGGTCGGGGAGCGAACGATCGCTCGGTCGCCTCCCATACCGTGCAACTCGGTGCATATCCGAGTTCCCGCCGCGCGGCTGAGATGTCGAAGTAATGATCGGTCGCCATCTCTTCGGTAAGGAACCGCGTCAGCGGAGGATCCGAGGCGAGGCCGAACGTTCGCCACGCCCCTTCGGCCACCGTCGCCAGCAACTGGGCCGTGGCCGCCGACAGCCGCCGCCGCACCGGTGGCAACTCGTGCAGGGCCAGCACGCGGCCGATCCATTCCCAAAGCCGCACGGGCGTGCCCTGGCTGATGAAATACGCTCGCCCGCCCGCCGTGGACCGGGCGTCGAGCGCCTCCGCTGCAAGCACGTGGGCCGCCACGCAGTCGTGGATGAACGTGAGATCAACGAGATTCGTGCCGTCGCCTACCTGCACGAGCCGGCCAGCACGGGCCCGCTTGAGAATCGTGGGTACCAGGTTCGTGTCGCCGGGCCCGAAGATCAGGTGCGGCCTCAGGGCGAGCGTCTTCAGCCCGTGGCCGTGGGCGTCGAGCACGGCCCGCTCGGCGGCCGCCTTCGTCTCGGGATAAAACGCCTTATACCTCGCGGGATAAGGCTGCGACTCATCGATCGCCTGCAGGTCGTGATCGGTGGCGACCACGCTCGGCGAACTGGTAAACACGAGTTTCGCCACGCCCGCCGCCCGGCAGGCGGCGATCACGTTCTGCGTGGCGAGGAGATTCCCGCGGACGAACGCCTCGCGCGGGCCCCACATCTTCACGTGGGCCGCGGTGTGGAACACGCACTGGGCGCCAGAAAACACCGCGGCGAGCCCTGCCTCGGCCTGCGGCGCTGCGAGATCCTGGATCGCCGTGCGGATTCCCTCCGCAGAAAGTTCCGCGTGAGGCCTGCGGCCCAGTGCCGTGACGTCGTGGCCGAGATCCTTAAGCCGCCGGCAGAGCGCGGCGCCGACGAAGCCGCCGCCGCCGGTGACGACCGCCTTCATGCCGTCACCGCCGCGGCAGCCTCCGGAAACTCGATGGCGGTCTGGGCGACGGCCCAGGCACCGAGGCGATCGCGAAAGATCTTGGCGTTGTGGCGGGCATCGACGGGAAACGACTGGTGGAAATAAAAACGTCGGATCGCCGCGGTGACCGGATCGCCCACGCCCACCGCCCGCAGTTCGGCGGCGAGCGTCTGGCGGGCCTGCGGCGTGAGCGGCCATGAGGCCGGCTCGATCGCCAGGGCCGGCCCGCCGGCGACCTCAATGAGGGCTGAGCGGCGGACCTGCGGATGACGATTGAAGACGTTCTCCACCGGCACGCTGTGGAACGTTCGGTCGGGCGTGCTCACCACGTGGGCCTTCCGGCCGCAGAAGTAGAGATGGCCTGCGGCGTCGAGGTAGCCCATGTCGCCCATGCGGTGCCAGACGCGATCGCCGTCGTGAATCTTGCTGGTGGCGGTGGCCTCGGGCCGGCGGAGATACTCGCGGCTCACGGTGTCGCCACTGACCACGATCTCGCCGATCACCCGTTCAGGGCAATCGACAAGAGGCATAACAGGCTGCCCGGTGAGCGGCTGGACGACACGCAGCGCCACTCCGTCGATGGCGCGGCCCACCGGCGTTCCCTGTTCGCCCGTCACCGCCAGCACCGGTCGATCCTGCCACAGATCATCGGCCGAGGCGATCGTCACGGGCAGCGCTTCGGTGGCACCGTAGGGCGTGAAGCTCTCCGCCTGCGGGCAAGCGGCCTTCACGAGATCGATCGTGGTCTGCGACACCGGCGCGCCGGCCATGAACACGCGGCGGAGCTGTGGCAGCGTCGCGCCGGTCTGACGGCAGTATTCCCCGATCTTCGACCAGAGCGCCGGCGACCCGAACGACGTCTGGTTGCCGAGGTCGCGCATCACGCGAATGATCTGCGACGGGACGAGCGACAGCGGCCGGCTCGGGTCGAGTGGCGGAAAGATGCTGCCCACGCCCAAGGCCGCGGTGAACAGGCTGAAGACCGGCAGCAGCGGCAGATCCTGATCGCCGCCGCGAAAGCCAAACTGCCCGCGAAACACCGCCAGCTGCTCGCTGAGCATCCGGTTGGTGAAGACCACGCCCTTGGGTCGGCCTGTGGCCCCCGAGGTGAAGGCCACGAGTGCCGGGTCGGCGTCGCCGCGGGGAACCGGGGTCGGGGGCGCGGCGGAAGGCCGACGCAGATCGCAGAGCCGCATCGCGCCGCACGGCGGAAACCGGCCGGCGACGACCGAGAACCGCAGCGAGCGAAACAACTCACCGGCCTTGAGGCGGAGGAGATGGGCCCGGGGCACGCCGATGAAGCCGCTCGGCTCGGCCTCCCGCATGCAGGCCACGACGGCGTCCACGCCCATCCCAGGATCGATGAACACAGGCACCGCGCCGCGGCCCATCACCGCGTAGCTCAGGGCGAGGAAGTCGGCGCCCGGCGTCACGAGCATGATCACGCGTTCGGCGGCCCGCAGGCCGGCCTCCATCAGGCCGTGCTCGTAGGCGTCGATCCGAGCCGCGAGCGACCCGAAGTCGAGCGTGTCGTACTGCGGCGTTGCCCGCCAGCGCGGAAACGAGACCTTCGTCACCGCCGACACCCACGGCATCGCCGTGGCCGCGGATCGCAGCGCCTCGTAGAGCCCGCCGGCCGACACGCGGGAAGCGGCTGCCGTGAGCGGCGGCGCGGTCGCGGCTGGAGCAACGACCGGCGCCGGCCCGAGGAACTCGCGGACGGCCGCGATCGATCGGCCGGGCGCATCTTCCAGCACGAGATGCGAGGCATCGGGAACACGCACCACGTCGGCCTGCGGAAACCGCGCGGCGACCTGGCGGAGGATTCCCGGATGGAAGCAGGGATCCTTCATCCCCCAGATGATCTTCACCGGCGTGTCAGCCAGCACCGGCAGCCGGGCCACCATGTCGTCCATCAGCGGCGCCGTGGGGTGAGACGGCGAAAACGGAATGTCTTGGACGAAGCCCCAGATGGCCCGCCGTCCCGCGCGGGTGTGGTAGGGCCGCAGATAGCCCCGCCTCACCTCCTCGGGCATGGCCTGCACAACGCCGAACGACGTTAGCAGTTTCAAAAACTGCATCGTGTCTTGTGTGAGCAGTCGGCCGATGACCGGCGCCGCCGCGCGGCGGATCATGCCGGGGAGGAGTGCCATCTCGGCGAGCGTGGTGTTGAAGTAGACGAGCCGCTCGACGTCGGCGGGCCGCCGCACGGCGAGGCCCGTGCCGAGCGGGCCGCCCCAGTCGTGCATCACGAGCGAGAACCGGCCGACGCCGAGTTCTGCGAGCAGGTCTTCGAGGTGGCCAATGCGGTCGCCGGCCCGGAAGCAGACGTCGCCGGGCTGATCCGAGAGGCCGCAGCCGATGTGATCGGGCACGATCAAGCGGAAGTCGTCCCGCAGGGCGGCGATCAGGTTGCGAAACAGGAAGCCCCAGGTGGGATTGCCGTGGAGGCAGACAACGACGGGGCCGCTGCCTTCGTCCACATAGTGCATGCGGTGGCCCTGCGTGCCGCCCGTGGCCGTGCCGCGGCCCACCGTGACGAACCGCGACCGGAACGGATAGAGCGGCCCGTACGGATGCGGCGAGTCGCAGTCGATGGACGGGGCGAGTGTCATGTCGAGGTCATGGGGAGATCATGGGCCCGTGCCGCAGGCTACCACTCGAATCCCAGAAACCGGGTGTTGAGCCCGCTGCCGAACGCGGTGAGCAG
>JBEIQP010000095.1:0-10475 GCA_040376455.1 Planctomycetaceae bacterium
CGTCCGTCTCTCCCGGGGCGCCAGCCCCGGGAGGAACTCCCGGCTCTGGCGGCGGCTCCGGCGGGGGCTCCGGCGGGGGCTCCGCGGCCGGCTCCGCGGCCACGATCACCTGGCCGCCCCCCGTTCGCAGCGCGAGCTCCACCGCCTCGGCCAGCCGGCTCCGCGCCGCCTCGGTGGGGACGAGCCGATCGACGACCACGTCGATCGTGTGCTTGAGCAGCTTGGCGAGCGGGGGCGGATCCTCGACCCGACAGACCCGGCCATCGACCCGCGCCCGCGTGAACCCCTGCCGCACGAGATCGACGAACAGGTCGCGGTGTTCCCCCTTCGCGTCGCGGACGAGCGGCGCGAGCACCATCACCCGCTGCCCCTGCCGGGCGGCGAGGATCCGCTCCACGATCTGGTCGCGGGGCTGCGCCTCCAGGACGCGGTCGCACTGCGGGCAGTGGGCCGTTCCCACCCGCGCGTAGAGCACGCGGAGGAAGTCGTGGATCTCCGTCATCGTGGCGACGGTCGAGCGCGGGTTCGTGCCGGCCGACTTCTGCGCGATTGAAATCGAGGGCGACAGGCCGGTGACGCTGTCCACGTCGGGACGGGGCAACTGCCCGAGGAACTGTCGCGCGAACGTCGAGAGGCTCTCCACGTAGCGGCGCTGCCCCTCGGCGTAGAGCGTGTCGAACGCCAGGCTCGACTTCCCCGATCCGCTCACGCCCGACAGGCAAACCAGCCGTCCGCGCGGCAGGCCGACGGTCACGTCGCGCAGGTTGTGCTCGCGCGCGCCTCGGACGACGATCGGGGGAACGGGCATGCGACTGGGAAAGCGTGATGCGGGATCGAAACGAAGCAATCGACCACATTGTAGGCGGGTCTGTTGTCACGCGGGTGCGCGTCGGGTACCATCCAATTTCCCGCGGGAAAAGCGGCACCAGCCGCGATTCCCCGCACGGGGCGGTAGCTCAACTGGGAGAGCGCGGCGTTCGCAATGCCGAGGTTGGGAGTTCGATCCTCCTCCGCTCCATTCGGCTGATTCACGCCTGCGGGGCCATTCATGGCCCCCGCAGGCTGGGCTCGTCTGCCTTTCAGCCCGCGGGTCTATCCATGACTCCCGCAGGCTTGGGCTTCGCCGCCGGGTGATGCATGGCCACGGAATCGACGGTGACGGCCGCCACCGCGGCCGATCCGTCCACGCAACTCATGATCCGCGTGCGGGACGGTGATGCCGCGGCGTTCGCCCAACTTGTCGCGCTCTGGCAAAACCGGCTCGTCACCCTCTTCCTTCATCAGGTCGGCGACCACGCCACGGCCGAGGATCTCGCCCAGGAGGTTTTCCTGCGGGTCTACCGCGCCCGCGCCGGCTACCAGCCGACCGCCAAGTTCACCACCTGGATCCACACAATCGCCGGCAATGTCGCCAGCGACCTGCGGCAGCGGGCCTACCGCCGGCGCGAACACGGCGTGCCCGTCAGCACGTCGGCATCCTCGAGCGCGATCGGCCTCGACCACATCGCCGTCGAAGCCAGCAGCCTGATGCCGGCGCGGGCGGCGGCCCGCGGCGAACTCCGGTCGATCGTCGAGCAGGCGCTCGCCGGGCTCAACGAGCGGCAGCGCATGGCGGTGCTGCTGGCCAAATTCGAGCAGTGTTCCCACGAGGAGATCGCCGCGGCGATGGGCCTCACCGTGCCGGCCGTGAAGTCGCTTTTGTTCCGCGCGCGCGATCAGCTGCGCGAGGCGCTCGGGCCCTACATGCAGGACGGCCGGCCATGAATGCGTCGCCGGGGGCACCGCAGCCCGACGATCGGGTGCCGGACGACGCCACGCCGGCCGCCGCGCTCGGCGGCATCTGGGACGTGCTCGACGCGCTGCCCCGGCCGCCGGCCTCGCCCACGTTGACGGCGACGACGCTCGAACGCGTCGCCCTCGCCGTGGAGAAAGACACCGCGCCCCTGGCGGCTGCGCGGATGAAACCGGGCCGCTCCCGGCGGCGCTGGATCGGGGCGGTGGCCGCGGTCGGTGCCGCGCTCGGTGCCGGCATCGTAGCTGGACGGATCACGGCGCCGGACGCCGACGCGCCCATCCTCGAACATCTCCCGCTCGTCCAGCACCTCGACCTGCTCCGCGAAGCCGGCTCGGTGCGGTTTCTCGAGGAGGTGGCGCGGCGGTCCTACCCGCCGCCTCCCCCGCCGCCCGAACGACGCGAGGGGTGGGACAAGGAGGCCCGCGACTACCGGGCCGAGGTCGCCACGCTCCAGGACCGACTCGCAGCATCCGGCACCGGCCCCCAGCGGCTGCGGGAACGCCGCGCCCGCGTCGCCGACATGCCGCTCGAGGCGCGGGTCGAACTCGATCAATCGGTGGAAGCGTTTCAGGGGATGTCGGCCACCGAACGTCGCGCGCTCCAGTCCCTGGCGCAGGCGCTCGTCGATCCCGGCCGGCCCGAACTCCGCGACGCGGCCCTCGCGTGGCATCAGTGGCTGGCGACGAGCCGGCCCGAGACGCGGCCCGACATCATCGCCCGCGGCACCGATCAGCGGCTCGAGTGGCTCGACTACTACGCGCAGCAGGGACCGCGACCGCCGCGGGACTGGAACCGGGGGGAGCGCCGCCCCTTCCCGCCGCCCGGCCCCGAAGGCAGGCCGAGACGACCCGGAGGCCGCAACGGTCCGCCGGGGGAACGGCCCCGCGCCGAGGATCCGCCGGAGCCGCCCGGGTCGAGGCGCGGGCCGCCGCCGTTCAGACCGCCCCGTGGAGCATCGCCCTCGGCGGATGCCGGAGAAACTCCAGCACCGCCGCGTTGAACGCCTCCGGCGTCTCCAGCGGCGTCATGTGCCCCGCACCGGGCACGATCAGAAGCCGGGCGCACGGCATGATCTCCTCCGCGCTGCGGAGACATTCCGGTGGCGTGAGCACATCCTCGGCGCCGCAGACCAGAAGCGTCGGCGCGAGCACCCGCCGCATCGCGTCGGTCATGTCGGGCCGGTCGCCCAGCGCCGCCAGCGCCGCTTGGATCGAAGCCACCGGCTGCGCGACGATGATCTCGCGGAGCAGCGCCTCGATCGCCTTGCGATCGGGGGTCGGGCGGGCCGCCCCCGATCCCGCCAGCAGCCGCGGGATCATCGCGTCGGCGAGGATCGCCTGGCCCACCCTGCCGACCTTCGTAGCCAGGTCGGCCCGCGACTCCCGCGCCTCGGGCGTGTCGGCCTCGAGCTTCGTGTCCACGAGCACGAGCGCGGCGACGCGGTCGGGATATCGGGCCGCGACGTGCTGGGCGACGTAGCCCCCCATCGACAGCCCGCAGATCACGGCGGGGACGTTCACGTGCAGGGCGTCGAGCAGCGCCGGCACGTCGTCGGCCAGCGCCGCGATGCTCTCCGCCGTCGCCCCGCCGCTGCCCCCGAAACCGCGCTGATCGGGCACGATCAGCCGCAGGTGGTCCGCGAGCGGCGCCTGCCGCTCCCACATCGTGTGGTCGAGCGGAAACCCGTGCAGCAGCACGCAGGGCAGGCCGGCGCCGACGGTGTGCACGGCGAGCCGGGTGTCGCGGACCGGCAGGTGATGGATTTGCATCATGGCGAGTTCCGGTTCTTCTGGTCGTGCGCCGCGGCCTGCGTCCGGAAGCGCTCGAGGTTGCGGAGGATCGTGGCGTTGTGCGGCTCCTCGCGGTGCGCCAGCGCCTGCGTGCGAATCGCGGCCGCCCAGTTGCCGGCGGCGGCGTGGCAGTGGGCGAGCGTGTCGAGGTAGCTGGAGGTGTCCGGGGAAAGTTCCAGCGACTGCTTCGAGTAGCCGGTCGCCTTGCGCACGTCTCCCTCGGTGTTGGCGACCAGCCAGGCATATTCGTTGTAGCCGTTGGCGTCTTGCGGGAGCGACTGGATCTCCTCGTCCAGTTGCTCGAGCGCCCGCTCGATCCGCCGCCGCGCGCCGGCGCGCTGCTGATCCGTGTTGTCGGGCAGTTGATAGAGCGCGATCAACGAATCGACATCCCGGTCATGGTGCCGCAACGACTCCTCCACCAGCCGGCGCCGCGCCTCGGCATCGCCCCGCGCGCCCGCCGCACACGCCTTGAAGAAGTGCATGCGGGAGCGGACGGTGCCCGCCTCCCGGCCGATCCGGCCGAGCGCCTGTTCGGCTTCGCCCGCCGCCCCGTTCGCGCGGCCGGTGACGACCTTCTCGAGCACCTCCGCGGCCTTGGCATCCCGGGAGCGATCGTGCAGGAATTCGGAATACATGATGGAGGCGAGGCCAAACTCGGCCGCGGGCGATTCGGGGTCGTCGATCACCGCTTCGTATTGGCGAATCGCCCAGTCGTCCGCTCCCCACTTCACCAGGAGGATCGCGGCCTGGAGCCGCTCGGCGAACGGGTCGGCTGATTCCCCGAGCGCGTCGTCGGCATCGGAGGCGAGCGTTTCGGCCCGCGGCCCGTCGCCGCGCGCCCGAAACGCCACGGCCGCCGCATACGCGACCAGCGGATCGTCGATGGCGAAGGCGGGCCAGCGGCGATCCAGGCAATCGACCGCCTCGGGAAGTCCGCGCTCGACGGCCCAGATCAGGTTCGCCGCGGTGAGCCCCGCGTCGTCTTTCTCCTTCCAGTCGGCCGCGAACAGCCGCCCGGCTTCCGCCACCGCCTCGGCACGGCGGTCGGCGGCCACGAGCAGTTCGATGAAGCAGCGGTGAAACACCCGCAGGGCGGCCGCCTCGTCCGGCTCCGGTTCGGCGTCGGCGGCGGACTCCTGCGAGCGGCCGCGCTCGAGTTGGGCGAGCGCCGCGGCGGCTTCGTCGATCGAGCGCCGCAGCGCGTCGTTCGAGCCGGGCTCGGTGCCGTCCACGACGGCCTGCAGGAACCGCGCCGCCGGCCGGCGGCTGGCGGCCAAGCCGGCCGTGATCCGCGGCCGCATGCCCTGCCAGTAGGGGTCGCCGTGCCGCCATTCGCGCAGCAGCAGCGCCGCCGCCGTTCGGGCGCCGGCGGGCGAGCGGTCCAGCCGGACGATCCGGGCCAGCGGCTCGATCCCCGCGTCGTCGTCGAGCCGCAGCAGCCGATGCATGATCAACACCCGCGCGTCGGCGTCGGCCCGCACGAACTTCTCCATCTCGGCGGCAGCCGCGGGATGGTCGTCGGGCGACGTCGGGGTGATCCCTTGCACGAGCCAGCGGGCCCGCAGCGCCACCTCCAGATCGTCGCTCGTCTCCGCGGCGGCCAAGAGCGCGTCGGCCGGTGCCGCCCCCATCTCGGCCAGCCGCCGGGCCGCCGACTCGCGGACCGCGTAGTCGTCGGCGCCGAGTTCGGCGATCAGCGTGGCGATCGCTTCCTCGGTCGGCGCCGCTGCCGCCAGGCCGCCGCCGACGGCGAACGCGAGCGGGGCGACGAGCAAGGCGAAGAGCCGTGCAAAAAACCGCATGGTCGGCCGGCCCTGGGAAGACGACGAAAGGAGTGGCGGTGTCCGGCCAAGCCTACGTCCGGTGCGCAGCCAGGGGCAAGCAGCGCGGCCGACTCACGAGGGGTCGGGCTCGATCCCCAGGTCGCGGATCGTCACCAGCGACTCGAGCGGGATGCCCCGCGCGGCGAGCGCCTCGCGGCCCCCGGCCAGCCGGTCGATCACGACGATGACACGTTCGACCACGAGCCCGAACTCCTGGGCCCGGTCGATGGCCACCAGCGACGAGCCGGCCGTGGTCACGACGTCTTCGACGATCACCACCCGACTGCCCGGCTCGACGGGACCTTCGACGTAGCGCTTCGTGCCGTGATCCTTCGGCTCCTTGCGGACGAGAAACCCCTTCAGCGGCAGGTTCTCCACGCCCGCCATCGTGACGACGGCGCTGGTCACCGGGTCGGCGCCGATCGACATCCCGCCCACCGCGTCGGGCAGGGGACCGAGCGCCTTGAGGCGTTCGAGGATCGCGCGGCCGACGAGCATCGAGCCGCGGGCGTCGAGGACGACCTGCTTGGCATCGAGGTAGAAGCTCGCCTCCCGGCCCGATGCGAGGCGAAAGGTGCCGCGCTTGAGCGCCTTCGAACCGATCAGGTCGATCAGTTCGCGCGTCAGCGGAGAAGCCGGTGCGGGGGAAGCGGTCGGGCTCGTCATCGTGTTCCCTTGAAGCGTCGGGGAGGCGGTGGATTCAAAGCGGCCGCAGTATACGCGCTGCGTGCCCGGTTTTTTGACTCCCCCGGCGGGGCACTTAGAATTCGACGCGGGTTCTTCGTGCGACCGGGAGTCGATCCATGCGGCGGTTGGCTGTTGTCTGTGGGGCAGGGCAACCGCCGCCCGTTTCCACGCGATCGACCGGTGCGAGCGCCGCGGGTTTCCCCGGTCGCTGGCCGGCGCTGTGGTGCGTGGTCCTCGGCCTGCTGGCCGGATGGGCGACGACGGCCATGGCGGCGCCCGAGACGGTGATGCTGCCGGTGCCGCTGCCGATCACGGGCACGCGCGACACGCAGGTCGAGGCCGCGATCCTCCGGCAGCTCGACCGGCTGCGGAGCCGTCCCCAGGACCGGGGCGTGCTGGTGCTGCGGTTCGACGCGGCTGCTGCGGACGGAAGCGAGGCGGCCGCCAGCGACTTCGGCAGGTCGGTGGAGTTGGCCCGGTTTCTCACCAGCGACCGCCTGGCGGGCGTGAAGACGGTGGCCTATCTCCCCGAGGGCGTCGCGGGCCACGCCGTGCTCGTGGCCCTCGCCTGCGAGGAAATCGTGATGGCCGCCGATGCGGTGCTCGGCCCGGCCAACGCCGCGGAGCCCGCGATCGACGACGCGATGCGGGCCGCCTACGCGCAGATCGCCTCGGTTCGCCGCACCGTGCCCCCGGCGGTGGCGGTCGCGCTGCTCGATCCGGCCGCCGCGGTGGCCCGCGTCTCGACCGATGCGGGCGTGGAATTCATCGAGGAGAAACAACTCGACGCCCTGCGGCAACGCGCGGCTGTGTTGGATGTGGAGGCCTTGCAGCCGGCCCCCCTGGCGCTCGACGGCCGCCGGGCCCGCGAACTCGGATTCGTTCGGCTGCTCGCCCGCTCGCCGGCCGAGTTGGCCCGCAGCCTCGGCGTGGCCGAGCAGGATCTCGCGGCCGATCCGTCGCTCGGGGCCGGGTGGAAGGCCGCGCAGGTCGCCGTCACCGGACCACTGACGGCCGACGCCGTCAGCCGCGTCCGCAGCCGCGTGGATCGGGCCCTCGCCACCGGGGCCAACCTCGTGGTGCTGCGCATCGACAGTCCCGGGGGCGAGCCGGAGCAGAGCCTCGTGCTCGCCAACTGGCTCGCAAACCTCGATCCCGCCGCGGTGCGCACGGTGGCGTATGTGCCGCGCGAGGCGCGGGGCGATGCGGCCCTCGTGGCGCTGGCGTGCGACGAACTGGTGATCCACCCCGGGGCCTTGCTCGGGGGCGAGGGCGCCGCCGTGATCGGCGAGCGAAAGGGGGGCGCGATTACCGAGGCGTGGCGCCGGGGCGTGGCCCAGGCCCGCGGCCGGTCGTGGTCGCTGCCGGTGGCGCTCGTCGTGCCGGGCGTGCAGGTGCACCGCGCGGTCGAGCAGCGGACCGGCCGGACCGACTCCCTCTGCGCGGAGGAACTCGCGGCGCGGGAGGACCGGGATGCGTGGCAACTGGGGCCGGAGGTGGGCGTGGGCCCGATCCAGCTCGACGGCCGGAAGGCGGAAGCGCTCGGCCTGACGACGCACGTCGTCGACGACTTCGAGGGGTTGCGGAAGGCCTACGGCCTGGAGGGAAGCGTCGCCCTCGCCGAGCCGGGCTGGGCCGACCAACTGCTGACGGCGCTCGCGAGCCCGGAGCTGGCTTGGCTCCTGCTTTTGATCGGCGGCGCCGGCCTCTACATCGAACTCAAGACGCCCGGCATCGGGTTCGGCGGCTTCGTGGCGATGGTGGCGTTCATCGTCTATTTCTGGAGCCAGCATCTCAACGGCACCTCCGGCTGGCTGGAGGTGATGCTCTTCCTCGCCGGGATCGTCTGCGTCGCGGCCGAGATCTTCGTCCTGCCCGGCTTCGGGGTGCTGGGCCTCGGTGGCGGCCTGCTCGTGATCGCGTCGATCGTGCTCGCCAGCCAGTCGTTCGTGCTGCCCGCCAACGACTATCAGATTCGCCAGATGCAGTGGTCGCTGCTGGGCATCTTCGGTGCGGCGGTGGGCGTGGCGACGATCGGGATGCTGCTGCGGCACTGGCTGCCGGCCACGCCCGTGCTCCGCAACGTGCTGCTGGTGCCCCCCGAAGAGCCGGGCGACGGGTCCGATGCGGATCTCGAGGCCCTGGTGGGGACGGAGGGCCTGACGACCTCGCGGCTCGCTCCGGCCGGCAAGGCCCGCCTCGCCGGCGCGGTGCGCGACGTCACCAGCGACGGCGAACTGCTCGAACCGGGCGTGGCTGTCCGCGTGGTCGAGGTTCGCGGTGGCCGCGTGTACGTGAGGTCGATCTGACGCATGCACTCCCTCCTCTGGGTCGCTTCGCTCCTGCTGATCGGGCTCGCGGTGATGGTGCTCGAGGTGTTCGTGCCGTCGGGCGGCGTGCTCGGCTTCTTGAGCGTCACTGCGATCGTCGCTGCGATCGTGATGGCGTTTCTGGAGCAAGGGCCGGCGTTCGGCATGGCCGTGCTCGCGGTGGCGTTCGTGGCGGTGCCGGCCGTGCTCGCGCTGGCGCTCCGCTGGTTTCCCGAGACGCCGCTGGGCCGCCGCGTGCTGCCGCCGCCCCCCGCGCCCGACGACGTGGTTCCCGACGCGGATCGCCGCCGCCGGCTGCGCGGGCTGGTGGGCCGTGTCGGCCGCGCCGCCTGCGAGCTCCTCCCCTGGGGCAGCGTGGAGGTGGAGGGCGTCCACTGCGACGCGCTCAGCGAGAGCGGGCCGATCGCCGCGGGGGCGTCGGTCGAGGTGGTCGGCGTGGAGGGCGCGGCCCTCGTCGTCCGGGCCGCCGTGCGGCCGGCCCCGGTCGGGCCCGTGTCGCCCGGGCCGGCGGAAAAACCGGCGGCCGCCGCCCCCCCCACGCTCTCCCAGACCCTCGAGGAGTTCGACTTCGAACGGCTCGACCCTCCGCCTGCTTGACTGGCGCCCGATCCCGAACCAGTCTTGAGGCGGTTCGGATGGTCGATTGTTCCCGGAGCCGCTCGCGATGAACCTGAAACTGTTGCCGCTGATCCTGCTCGGCCTCGGCATCCTCGCCTTCCTGTTCGTGTTCGCCTTCGTGGCCCGCTACCTGCGGCTCTGGGTGCAGTCCTACGCATCGAGCGCGGGGATCGGCCTCTTCGACCTGGTGGCGATGAGCTTCAAGAAGGTCAATCCCACCGTCATCGTGCGCAGCAAGATCATGGCGGTGCAGGCGGGGCTCGGGGATGCCAGCGGCGTCACGCGGCAGGCGCTCGAAGCGCACTACCTCGCCGGCGGTCGCGTGCCGCTGGTGGTGCAGGCGCTGATCGCCGCCAAGAAGGCCAAGATCGACGAACTCGACTTCAAACTGGCCGCCGCGATCGACCTCGCCGGCCGCGATGTCCGCGAGGCGGTGCAGACGAGCGTCTACCCCAAGGTGATCGATTGCCCGGGGCGCAACAGCGGCCGCGAGTCGCTCGACGCCGTCGCCAAGAACGGCATCCAGTTGAAGGTGAAGGCCCGGGTGACGGTGCGGACCAACCTCAACCAGCTGATCGGCGGCGCCACGGAGGAAACGATCATCGCGCGCGTGGGCGAGGGGATCGTCTCGGCGATCGGTTCCGCGGAGCGGCACACCGACGTGCTGGAGAATCCCGACGTGATCTCGAAGACGGTGCTCGCCCGCCGGCTCGATGCCAACACCGCGTTCGAGATCGTCTCCATCGACATCGCCGACATCGACGTGGGGGCCAACATCGGCGCCCGCCTTCAGGCCGATCAGGCCGAGGCCGACACCCGCGTGGCCCGCGCCAATGCGGAAGGCCGGCGGGCGATGGCGGTGGCGAAGGAGCAGGAGATGATCGCCAGCATCGAGGAGAGCCGGGCGGGGCTCGTCGAGGCGGAGGCGGAGGTGCCCAAGGCGGTGGCGGAGTCGCTGACCTCCGGCACGCTCGGGATTTTCGACTACTACAAGCTGCGGAACCTGCAGGCCGACACCGAGATGCGGCGGACGATCGCCACGGGGGCGGCGCCGAACTCGGCGGTCGCCCAGTGACCGCGCGGCCGCAGCGCCGTCGCGGGGACCGAATCAACGAGGGGCCGACGCTATGACCTTGCCCGCCACGGTGCTCGTCGCCGCCGGACTCGAGTGGCTCGAGGGTCTCCTGCCGTTCCTCTTCGTCCTGTTTTGGATCGTGTCGCAGGTGATGAATCTCTTTCGGGCCGCCGGCAACGGCAAGCAGCAGAAGCCCGTCGTGATCAGGCCGAGGCCTCCGGCGGCTCCCCCGGGAGGCAAGGACCGCGGCGTTCGCGAGGAACTCGAGCGGCAGATCGACGAGTTTCTCAAGCAGGCCACGCGCGGCCCGGCCGACCGCGACCGCGCGGCGCCGAAGCCCCGGCCGCCGAAACC
>JBEIQP010000069.1:0-13852 GCA_040376455.1 Planctomycetaceae bacterium
CGGGTCGCGGCGGCTCGCGTTCCGCATCGGGCCCCACGGCGGCCAAGGCGTCGCGGCGGAGTTCCTCGATCTCGCTCCATGCCAGTTGCCGCCACTGTCCGGGCAGCAGGTTGCCGAGCGACAGGCCGCCGACGGCCACCCGCTTGAGCTGGTGCACCTTGTGGCCGAGGCGGGCGAGCATGCGGCGGATTTCCCGGTTCTTTCCCTCGTCGAGCACCATCTCGAGCACCGCGCTCTGCTTGTGCTGCGAGCGGATCGACACGCGTTTGGCGTGCACTTCACCTTCGGCGAGCCGGATCCCGCGGCGGATCTTGTCGAGCAGTTCCTCGCTCGGCACGCCCGCCACCTGCACCATGTATTTCTTCTCCACGCCGTATCGCGGATGGGCGAGGAGATTGGCGAGGCCGCCGTCGTTGGTGATCAGGATCAGGCCCTCGCTCATCCGGTCGAGCCGTCCGATGGCGAAGAGCCGCTGTTCGCCGGGCACGAGATCGACGACGCGCGGCCGGCCGGTCGGATCGAAGTTGGTCGTCACCACGCCGACCGGCTTGTGCAGCATGTAGACGACCCGCTTCGGGTGCGGGAGCCGTTCGCCGTCCACCCGGATCTCCTGGGCGTGCGGATCGACCCGCGTGCCGAGTTGCGTGACGACCGTGCGGTCCACCTCGACGCGGCCGGTCGTGATCAGTTCCTCGCAGGCGCGGCGGCTGCCGAGGCCGGCGGCGGCCAGCACCTTCTGCAGCCGTTCCAGGCCGTCGTCGTCGACCGGCGGCCGCCGCGGCCCCTCGTCGGCGAAACTCGGGGGCGTGGCCGCGTGGGTGCGACGCGAGGTGATCCGCGTGGGGCGGTCGGGCCGCGGGCCGCGCGGGGGGCGGGCCGGCCGTTGGGGCCGCCGGCCGCGGCCGGGGGTCGAATCTTTCATGGGGTCTGGATCGCTTCGGGGGGAGGCGCCTCTGGCGCGGTGTCGGGTCGGCCGCGACATCGCCGCGCGAGCCCTGATGGCAGATCATACACAGGGGCGGGATCGACGCGGGCGCGGTACCGGTGCTTTGTGCCGCCGAGACCGTGCCGAACGAGGGGGGCCGGCCGCCCGGTTCGCCCGCGGTCTACTGGAGCGGCTGCGACCACCACCGGGACCGCTTCACCTCGACCACCGGTTCGGCGTAGTCCCGCGGCCGGCTGCCGTCCATGATCGAGAGGGAGTCGTGCCGCACGTCAGTCTGCAGAAAGGGGTCGAATCGGACCGCGCGCCGCTGCTGATTGCGGGATGGCCCGGGCTCGAGCCAGTCCGGCTTGCCGAGCGACGCGCAGCCGGAGGCCGGGCAGGCGACGACCGCGGCGAGGCAGGCCGCGGCGAGGAGATGAAAGCGCATGGGGGCATCCTGGGGCGAGCGGGGGCGGGAGTGTAGGCCGTGCCCTGCCCCTGCCCAAGTCCGGTTTCCGGGGCGATGCCGCCGGAACGCGTCGGCCTCGGCCGCACCGGCCCTCCGCCATCCATGCCTGTCCCGATTGGGGGATGGCCCGAACGGCTGGGTCCGCGGCCAGTCTGTCCGCAGCCGGTCAGGGCAGCGCGACGTGCAGGAGCGTGGCCGGCCGGTTGTCGGCCGCCGTGACGGTCAACGCCTGTCGGCCGATCGAGGCCGGGAGGAGCACGCAGCCGCCGCGGCCGACCGCGGGCAGGCCCCAGCCCTCGGCGAACGCCACCGTGCCCGAGAGCACGGCGAGAAAGTGGCAGGTGTCGTCCCCGCCAACCTGCCACCGTCCTTCCGGTTTCACTTCGTCGAAGAGGAAGGCGTCGCAGGTCACGAGTCGCCGCATGGCCGGATCGCCGCCGGCGGTCGGGTGGACGGGGGCGACGGGGCCGAACTGCGTCACCGCCTCGAGTCCGGCCTCGACATGCAGGGGCCGCGGGGCGCCGTCCGGTCCGACGCGATTCCAGTCGTGCAACCGGTAGGTCACGTCGCTCGACTGCTGGATCTCCGCCACGAGCAGGCCGGCGCCGATGGCATGCACCGTGCCCGCGGGGATGAAGATGCAGTCGCCCGGACGGGCCTCGAAGGCGTGGAGCACCTCGTCGCAGCGGCCC
Source organism: Planctomycetaceae bacterium (assembly GCA_040376455.1). Classification (GTDB taxonomy): domain Bacteria; phylum Planctomycetota; class Planctomycetia; order Pirellulales; family UBA1268; genus QWPN01. Next base: position 2,087 of record JBEIQP010000069.1, read on the forward strand.
GACCGGAGGCTGGCGGCGAGCGTGTCGCGGTCGACGCCGGCGTGGAGGCCCGCGTAGATTCGGCTGCCCGGCTCGGCATCGACGACGTACCAGGCCTCCGTCTTGCCGAGGTCGGGGCTCGGCAGCCGGGCCGCGCGGGCGTCGTCCGGGTGGACCTGGACGGAGAGGTCGCGGCAGGCGTCGAGAAACTTGAAGAGCAGCGGAAAGGCGGTCTGCGGCGCGTGCCGGCCGAGCAGGTCGCCGCCGCGTTCGCGGACGAGCGAGCCGAGCGTGACGCCGGCCAGCGGGCCCGCCGCCACGACGCTCTGATCCGCGCCGCGATCGACCAGTTCCCATGACTCCGCGTAATCGTCGCCGGCGGGCAGTTGCCGGCCGAGGGCGGACGCGAAGCGGCGGCCACCCCAGAGGTAGCGGCGGTAGATGGGCGACAGGATCAGGGGATGCATCATGTCCGCGCGTAGCCCTCGACGATCCGTCCCAGCCAGAAGCAGCAGACGGAGAACAGCAGCATGACGAGCATCGGCCGCGACGTGATCGAGCCGTTGAGTTCGAGGATCACCGCCAGGGCGGGCATGGTGAGCCCGATCATCTGGCCTGCCTTGCCGATGGACTGCATGGTTGCATCGCCCCGCCACGAATGATGGCCGCCGACCCCGGCGCACCGCCGGCCGCAATCCTAGCAGACCGTGGAAGAGGCCCGCCGCGGCGGCACGTCCGGGTTCGGGCCGGCGGCGGGGGCTTGGTTTCCCGCCGCCCCCGGGCCTTCCCGCCCCCCGAATTCCGGTGGCGGCTTGCCGAATCGGGGATCACGACAATACTGCCTGCACCCCGGTCGGGGTTCTGTCCGCAAACGCTTTCCTGGAGACACGAGCATGGGTCGGCACGGCGCGGTGACGTTCAAGGGCAATCCGCTCACGCTGGTTGGGGATGAGGTGAAGGTGGGCGCCGCCGCGCCCGATTTCGACCTGATGTGCTACGGCTCGGGCGGCATGGAGCACATCCGCAAGGCCGATCTGCTGGGCAAGCCGGCGATCATCAGCGTCGTGCCCTCGCTCGACACCCCCGTCTGTCAGGTGCAGACGAAGACGTTCAACAAGCGGCTCGCAACCCTCGGCGACAAGGTCACCGCGGTCACCGTCAGCCTCGACCTGCCCTTTGCGATGAACCGCTTCTGTGGCGCCGAAGACATCAAGGGGATGCGGAACGGCAGCGATTACATGGATCGGGCCTTCGGCCGCGACTTCGGCGTGCTGATCGACGAGCTCAAGATCCTCGCGCGGGCCGTGTTCGTGCTCGATGCGAAGGGAGTCGTCCAATACGCCCAGGTCGTGAAGGAAGTGGCCGAGGAGCCGAACTACGACGCGGCGCTCGCGGCGCTGGAACGACTCGTCTGATCGGGGCCCGGCGGCCCGGCCCCGAACGGGGCCGGGGCCGTCGGCTCACGCCCGGAGCATCGATTCGATCGACTTCCGGGCCGCTTCGAGGGCGGCCGGAAGTCGGTCCACGAGTTTGCCGCCCGCCTGCGCCAGGTCGGGGCGGCCTCCCCCCTTCCCGCCCACGATGGCGGCGGGATCCTTGATCCAGTTGCCGGCGGACAGGCCCTTCTCCTCGAGTTCGCGGGAGATGCCGGCGACGAGCGTCACCTTGTCTCCCTCCGCGGCGCCGAGCAGCACGGCGATCGGGCTGGCCTTGCGCCGCAGCAGGTCGATGCACTGCCGCATCGCGCCGGCGTCGCTGCCCTTCGTCTCCGCGACCACGATCCGCGTGCCGCCGATGTCGAGGGCCGTCGCGAGGAGTTCGTCGGGCGTGGCGCCGGCCGTTGTGGCCGCCGGCTTCGCCTTCTTGAGTTCCCGGAGTTCCTTGACGACCGCCGCGAGCCGGTGCGGCAGTTCGCCCACCGGTACCTTGAGGGCCGATGCCGCCTCGGCGAGCGTCTGCTCGGCTTGGCGGAAGCGGTCGAGGGCCTTCGACCCGGTGACCGCCGTGATCCGCCGCGTGCCGGCCGACACGCTCTCCTCGCCGACGATCCGCACCAGGCCGATCTGGCCGGTGCTGGTGACGTGCGTGCCGCCGCAGAGCTCGCGGCTCACGCCGTCCATCGTCACCATCCGGACGACGTCGGGATACTTCTCGCCGAAGAGCATCATCGCCCCGGCGTGCCGGGCCTCGGCCAGCGGCAGGAGCTGGGCCGACACCGGCACCGCCGCGAACACGCCTGCGTTCACCATGCCCTCGATCGCCCGGAGCGTGTCGTGGTCGATGGAGCTCGTGTGCGAGAAGTCGAACCGGAGCAGGTCGGCATCGACCTTCGATCCCTGCTGCACGGCGTGCGAGCCGAGGTGGTGCTGGAGCGCGGCGTGGAGGAGGTGCGTGGCTGAGTGGGCCCGCCGCAGGGCGGCCCGCCGGTCGGGATCCACCGCGGCGGTCACGGTCGCCCCGAGGTCGAGGCTCCCCTTCCGCAGGTGGCCGATATGGAGCATGAAGCCCCCTTCCCGCAGCGTCTCGGTCACCTCGAACGCGCCGCCGGGCCAGGTGAGCCGGCCGGTGTCGCCAACCTGGCCGCCCGACTCGCCGTAGAAGGGCGTGCGGTCGAGCACCACGGTCACGGGCTGGGCGTGCCCCACTTCCTGGATCCGGTCGCAGAGCGAGTCTTGGGCGATGATGCCGATCACCTTCCCCTCAGCCTCGATCGACTCGTAGCCGAGGAACTCGGAGCCGTGCATCGTCTTCTTGAGGGCATCGAGCGGGCCGGAGGTGAACACCTCCACCCGGGTGCCGGCGCCCGACTTCAGGCCGTGCTCGTCCATCGCCTTGCGAAAGCCGTCCCAGTCGAAGCCGCAGTTCCGCTCGGCCGCGAGCGTCTCGAGCAGTTCCGGCGGGAAGCCGTAGGTGGTGTAGAGTTCGGCCGCATCGCCGCCCGACACCACCGCCTTCCCGGTCGAGCCGAGCTGCTTGAAGAGGCCCTCGATGCGAACGAGACCGCCGTCGATCGTCGCCAGAAACGACGCCTCTTCCCGTTCGATCACGCTGCCCACGCGGTCGGTCGTGTCGCCCAGTTCCGGATAGGGTTTCCGCATCATCTCCGCCACGACGGGCGGGAGCTTGTGCAGGAACGGCTCCCGCATCCCCATCTGCCGGCCGTCGAGCACGGCCCGCCGCAGGAGCCGCTTGACGACGTACTTCTCCTCGTTGTTGCCCGGCAGCACGTTCTCGTGGATCGCGAACGTGCACGCGCGGACATGGTCGGCGATCCGCCGCATCCGCCGGCCGTCGTCCGTGGCGGGCTCGTAGTGCCTTCCACAGACCTCCGCCACCGCCTCGACGAGCGGCCGGAGGATGTCGATGTGGAAGTTCGAGTCCACGCCCTGGAGCATCGCGCAGGTCCGCTCCAGGCCCATGCCCGTGTCGATGTTGCGGCTGGGGAGCGGGTGGAGGTTGTCGGGCGGCGGGCCGACGCGATTGAACTGCGTGAAGACGAGGTTCCAGATTTCCACGTCGCTCCCGTCGGGCATCCGGTAGAAGATCTCGCTGCACGGTCCGCAGACGCCGTCGGGCCCCTGCGACGGCGAGCTCGCCGGCCAGAAGTTGTCGTCCTCGCCCATCCGCGTGATCCGCGCGGCGGGCACGCCGATCTCGTCGGCCCAGATCGCGAAGGCCTCGTTGTCGTCGTGGTAGACGGTGATCGAGAGCTTCTCCGGGGCGATGTTCAGCCAGTTCTTCGCCGTCAGGAACTCCCACGCCCAGTGGATCGCCTCGCGCTTGAAGTAGTCGCCGAACGAGAAGTTGCCGAGCATCTCGAAAAACGTGTGATGCCGCGGCGTGCGGCCCACGTTGTCGATGTCGCCCGTGCGGAGGCACTTCTGGCAGGTGGTCGCCCGGGTGAACTCCAGCTTGCACTTGCCGAGAAAGTGGTCCTTGAACTGGTTCATGCCCGCGGGCGTGAAGAGCACCGACGGATCCCAGCGCGGCACCAGCACGTCGCTGGGGCGGCGGACGCAGCCCTTCGACTCGAAGAACGCGAGATACGCTTCGCGGAGATCATCGGCCTTCATGTCGGAATCGGCTCCGGGAAAAAAGGGCTGGAAGGTGCGTCACTATACACGCCTGCCGCGCTCGGCGCCCCGGACGGCACGGGGCCCGCGGCATCGGGCGCCGAGCCGTCAGACTGCCGGTGAAACAGGCCGCGCGCCACGCTTGCGCCCGGCAGTCGAGCCCAAACGGGCGGCCTCGTCGGTGGAAAACGCGGCCCAGCCGAGCAGGGTCGGGCCGAGCGGCGAGCCGCCGGCCGCGGCGTCCGCGCGGGCCGCTCGCGGCTCGAGCGATTGTCCGGGCTCCGGTGCCGCCGCCTCGTCGCGGTCGAGAGGCGGTGAGGCGAAAGCCATCATGATCGCATCGGGCCCGACGGTCGCCGGATCGAAGGAGAAGTCGCAGACCGCCTCGAGCGGCCAGGCCGGCACGGCGACGTCACCGCTGGTGGCGGTCGGATCCCAGTCCACCGTCGGCAGTTCGGCGGTCTCGATCCGGTCGGTGATCGGTGGTGCATCGACCGCGCACTCGACGTACTCGGCTGCGGCGTCGGCGAAGTCGAGCACCGCCGCGTCGGCCGCCGCCATCCCCCGGCTTTCGAGCGACTCGAAGAAGGTCGCAGGACGCGGCGTGGTGAATGCGGCTCGTCGGCGCGTGGCGATGCGCGGCTGCATGGTCGGGGCTCCGGAGGCGACTGCGGAGGGGCGGAGAGACGGCCAGTTCATCGGCTGGGGGGAATGGCGGGCGTGAACCGGATTTGCCGATTCCGTCGGCCGCGCCGTCCCGCAGTCAACGCAGACGCCGCCGCCAACCGGGGCGGCGGTCTCCATCCGGGATGGGGAGTCGATGGCCCTCGAAAACGACGCCACCCACGGGCGGCCGCTTGGGTCGGCCCACCCGTGGGTGGTTTGGGAGACCGGTCACGATCTCGGTCGGTGTGCGGGTGCCGGGGGCCGAACAACCGGCCCAGCCCCCGAGGAGGTCACTCGCCGCCGGACGAATCGCTCGCCATCACGATCACGGTGTCTTTGCTGGTGAGGATCTTCTGGCGAAGCTCCTGCGCCACCTTCGGGTTTTCCTTGAGGAACAGCCGGGCCTTCTCCCTGCCCTGCCCCAGATGCACGTCGCCATACCGCAGCCATGTGCCCGTCTTGTCAACGAGTTTGGCGGCGATCGCGAGGTCGAGGATGTCCCCCTCCACGCTGATGCCGTCGGCGTGCATCATGTCGAACTCGGCCACGCGGAACGGCGGCGCCACCTTGTTCTTCACCACCTTCACCTTCACCCGCTGGCCGACGACATCCTCGCCGTCCTTCAGTTGGCCGATGCGGCGGACGTCGATGCGGCAGGAGGAATAGAACTTGAGGGCACGGCCGCCCGGCGTGGTTTCGGGGCTGCCGAACATCACGCCGATCTTTTCGCGGATCTGATTGATGAAGATCACGGTCGTCTTGCTCTTGGCGATCGCACCGGTCAGCTTTCGCATGGCCTGACTCATCAGTCGGGCTTGCAGCCCCACGAACGAGTCGCCGATCTCGCCGTCGAGCTCCTTCTGCGGCACGAGCGCCGCGACCGAGTCGATCACGATGATGTCAACCGCGTTGCTCTTGATGAGCAGCTCCGCGATTTGCATCGCCTCCTCGCCGCTGGTCGGCTGGCTCACGAGCAGCGTTTCCAGCGAGATGCCCAGCTTCTTCGCCCAGCTCGGGTCGAGAGCGTGCTCGGCGTCGATGAAGGCGGCGATGCCGCCGGCCTTCTGGGCGGCGGCGACGGAATGCAGCGCGATCGTCGTCTTGCCGGACGACTCGGGGCCGAACACCTCGATGATTCGACCGCGGGGAAAACCCTTGCCGCCGAGGGCGAGATCGACCGACAGGCTGCCCGAGGAGATGCCCTCGACCGGCGCCTGGGCATCGAGCCCCAGCGGCATGATCGAGCCCTCACCAAACTCCTTCTCGATCTGGGCGAGCGTGTTGCGAAGGATGGCGTTGTCCTCGAGGAAAGAAGGCACGCCCTTCACGCCCTTCTTGGAGCCCTTGCCCTCCTCGTTCTTGACTTCCTTGTCCTTTGCGGCCTTGTCGTCTTTCTTGCCCATCCGAACGCTCGCTCCTGCTGTGGCCATGACCATGGCGACTGTCTCCCACGGCTCCCGGCACGTCGTCGGGGTGGTTGCTTCGCCACCATGAATCGAGCGATTTGCCGCGAAACCGAACACTGAACGCGAGTATAGTATCGGTTTGCGGTGCGATTGGCAAGAGGTTTTTTGGGCGGCCCGGCCACGCCCCGCGGTCATCCGCGGTTACCGCTCGGCGGCGGCCCGCATCGTGGGCTCGGCCTGCCAGATCCGGTAGCGGACTTCGGCCCCTTTCGGCACGTAGACCACCAGCGGCAGCCGGCTGTTGTAGGGGACGATCCGCCGCGGGCCGGCGACGAACCGCGGCGCGGGATTTTCCGTGCCAGCCATGAGCGTGGAGCTGACGTGGTCGAAGTTGCCCGTCGCCTCCAGGAAGGAGAACCCCCAGCCGGGCACGTCCTTTTCCTCGATCGCGCCGCCGATCCTGTAGCGGTTGATGCCGTCGGTGACGATCGTCTTGCCCACGATGACCTCGACGTTGAAGTCGTCCTCCGCGCCCCGCTCCTTGTGGGGCAGGAAAATCACGGTCCGGCTCATGCCCTCGGCCGGCTTGGGGTAGGCCTTCTCGAGGTATTTCACCGCCTCGGGATCGACATCGGCCGGCACCGGCGCCTGGTCCGGCGCAGCCGCCTCGTCCGCCCGGCACCAGGCAGCGGCCGCAAGCATCAGGGCCACGAGCGCGGCGAGCCCGGCCGCACCCCGCGGCAGAAGTCTGGCGCCGCCGAAGGCGATCCCGTTCCGATGCGACATGTCGCTGCTCCTCATCGCCACGATGCGCGGCGGCCACGGCCGCCCCCCGATGGGCGACCGCCCGCCGCGTGGTCAAAACGTCAGCATCTGGCGGTATTCGGCGATCCGCTGGTCGAGGTCGCCGCGGTCGATGCCCGCGAGCCGGTCGAGACTGAAATCCTCGACCGTGAAGCTGGCGGTGATCACGCCGTAGGCGAGCGCCTCCTTGAGGGCCTGCGGGTCGTAGCGGTCGAGCGCCGCCAGGTGGCCCATCATGCCCCCCGCGAAACTGTCGCCGGCGCCGGTCGGGTCGAGCACCCGCGGGGTCGGATAGGCGGGCATGACGTACATCTCGTGCTCGCTGAAGAACATCGCCCCGTGCTCCCCCTTTTTGATGACCACGAACCGGGGGCCCATGGCCCGGACCTTGTGGCCGGCCCGCACCAGGTTCTCGTCCTCGGCGAGGAGCTTCGCCTCCGAATCGTTGAGCACGAGGCCGTCGATCCGCTTCAGCAGCGCCTCCAGCTCGTCGCGCTGGATGTTGATCCAGAGATCCATCGTGTCGGCCACGGTGAGCTTCGCCCCCGGCACCTGGTCGAGGACGGAAAGCTGCGTCGTCGGCGATGCGTTGCCGAGAAAGAGAAACTTGCTCTCCTTGTGCCCGCCGTTGAGCTTCGGCTTGAATTCACCGAACACGTTGAGGTGCACCTCCAGCGTCTCGCGGTCGTTCATGTTGGGCAGGTAGCGCCCCCGCCAGCGAAAGGTCTTGCCGCCGGGGATCGTCTCGATCCCGGAGGTGTCGATCCCGCGGGCCTCGAGAAACTTCGTGTGCTGCGTCGGCCAGTCCTCGCCGACCGTGCCGATCATCTTCACCGGCGAGAAGAAGCTCGCGGCGTAGGAGAAGAAGACGGCCGAGCCGCCGAGCACGTCGTCGCGCTTGGCGGTGGGGGTTTCGACGCAATCGAGGGCGACGCTTCCGACGACGAGCAGGGGCATGCGGACGGCTCCGGTGAAACGAGGGAGGGATCGCCGCGAATCTATCGGGTCGCGGACCGCAGCGTCCAGCGGCCCGCTCCCTCGGCGGGGCGTTCAGCCGCAGAGCGGCAACGCCCGGTCGATGCGGGCGAGGCTCTGCTCGCGGCCGAGGATCGCCAGGCAGTCGTAGAGGCCCGGGCCCACGGTCTTGCCCGTCACGGCCACGCGGACGGCATGGACGAGGTCGCCCACCTTCATGCCCGCGGCCTCGACGACCCGCTTCAGCGCCTCCTCGAGCGGCGCCGGCTCGAACGGCTCCACGCCCTTCAACTCCGCGGCGAAGGCCCCGAGCAGGTCGCGGACGCCCGGCTTTGCGAGCCGCTGCTTCACCGCCGCCTCGTCCATCGGCGGCTCGGCGACGAGGAAGCAATCGGCGTAGGCGAGAATGTCGCCGGCCACCTTGAGGCGGTCGCCCGAGGCCTCGATCACCCGGCGGACGGTCTCGACCGCCGCGGCCGGCGGCGGGTCGGCGACGAGCTTCGCCCGGATCAGGAACGGCAGCATCAGCGCGAGCTTGTCGGCGGTCGGCAGGGCGTGCATGTAGTGGTCCTGCACGGCCCAGAGTTTCTTCGGGTCGAAGCTCGCCGGCGAGGAGTTGATCCGCTCGAGCGTGAACTGCCGGACCAGTTCCTCGCGCGAGAAAAACTCCGTCTTGTCGTCGTAGGACCAGCCGAGGAGGGCCAGGTAGTTGTCGATCGCCCACGGCAGGTAGCCCACCTCGCGGTAGAAATCGACGATCACCGGGTTGAACGTGTCGGCCTCGGGGGCCAGGCCGATCCGTTCGGCGATCCGGGTGCCGTGTTCCGCCACCTGCTTGAAGTCGGCGTTTTTCAGATACTGCGCGAGCTTCCGCTTCGAGAGCTTCGTGCGGCTGCCGGGCTCCGCGACGAGCGGCAGGTGTGCGTAGGCGGGCAACTCGTAGCCGAGCGACAGCGCGATGAACGCCTGTCGCGGAGTGTTGGAGAGGTGCTCCTCCGCGCGGATGACGTGGGAGATCTCGAGGTCGTTGTCGTCGACGACGCTGGCGAGGTGATAGAGGCAGGAGCCGTCGGCCCGCTGGATCACATGATCCTGCTCGCGGTGCCAGGCGAATGCGACGCGGCCCCGCACCGCGTCGTCGATCACGAGCTCCCCTTCGCGCGGCATCTTCAGCCGCACGACGCTCGCGCGGCCCTCGGCCGACCAGCGGGCCTCCTCGGCGGGCGTGAAGGCGGCGAACCGCCGGCTGTAAAGGAAGGGAATGCCGGCCGCCTGGGCGGCCTTGCGCTCCTCGTCGAGCTCCTCCGGCTTCGCGAAGTCGCGGTAGGCGTGGCCCGACGCGAGGAGCCGCTCGACAGCCGCGCGGTGGCGGTCGGCCCGCTGCGATTGGAAGTAGGGGGCGTGGGGGCCGCCGACGCCCGGACCTTCGTCCCAGTCGATGCCCAGCCACTGGAGCCCGGAGAGGATCGGCTGCAGGGCCTCGTCCACGTTGCGGGCGACGTCGGTGTCGTCGATCCGGAGGATGAAGACGCCGCCGTGCTTCCGCGCGAAGAGCCAGTTGAAGAGGGCCGTGCGAACACCGCCGATGTGGAGGTATCCGGTCGGGCTCGGCGCGAATCGGGTGCGGACGGTCTTCGGCATGCGGATCGGTCTCCGGCCAGACTATAGCGAACGGACCAAACCGACGCGGGAGGTCGTGCCGCGGGTCGCCGGGGATTCGGCCCGTCCTGCGACGGGGAGCCGATCCCGGTGTCCCGGGCTCGTGGTCACGCCGCCGCGCGGTTCATGCGGGCAAGTTTCTTGAGCCGCTTGCGCTCGGCCTTCGACAGGTGCCGCTGCTCCTGCTCCTGCTCCGATCCATCCACGAACGCCTCCCCTTCCGCCTCGTCGTACACGTCGGCGGCAGGCTCGTCGTCGGTGGCGTCGTCGTGGCGGGTCGATCGTTCCTCGGATTTCGTCTCCTGCGGCGGCTGGGCCGTCGGCCGCTTGCCGCGATCCGGTGCGGCCGTGGCCGGTCGGCACTGGCCGCGGATCTCGCGGATGACCGACCGCGCCGCGGCGAGCATCGCGATCGCGGCGAACGCGGCGCCGAGCGACCACGCAGCCTGCCCCGCGACCACCAGCGTGTCGCGGCCCGCGGCCAGCCAGCCGCAACCGGCCGCGCCGGCCCAGGCGCCGAGCGTCAGCACCATCCAGAAGGCGGTCGCGCCGCGCTCGTGGAGCGGCAGCACCGTCCAGAGCGACACGGCGGCGTAGGCCACCGTGGCCAACACGATCCACCATCCGGTGCCGCCGGGGCCGAGGCGGATGCCCGACGCGTCCGACACGGCCGCGCCGACGAGCGGTCCGAGCGGCACCGCCGCCGCGGCGGCCGTGATCAGAAAGAGCCCGGCCAGCCAGCCCCAGGCTCGGTAGCGGCCGTGGTAGTCGTCTTGCCGATGCCGGCGCATGAGCCGCACGATCATCGCCACCGCCGCCGCCGCCAGGAGGAAGGTCTGCGCCAGCCAGCCGGCCAGCGACTGCATCGACCGCGGGTCGAAGCAGGCCGCGGCCACCTGGATCGTGCGGGCGAACCGGCCGCCGGGAACGAACAGCGGCCGGCCGAGGATCGGCTCGCAACCACCCACCGCGAGGATGGCGGCGAGCGGCACGAGGATGGCGGTCGCGGCGAGCAACAGGCCGCCGAGGCCGGTCGGGAGGAGCGTCGCGGGGCCCCGCTGCCGGTTCGGGTCGGCCTCGGCCGCGTACTGGGCCATGGGCCGTGGTTCATTGGCATCCACCGCGGCGTCGGCCGTGGCGGCGCGTTTCCAGGAGACGACGAGGCGGCGCCGCTGGTCGCGGCGCTGGCTTCCCTTGAGCGACATGTCGAGGCTCGAATCCGTTCGAGTGATGGCCGGTGCGCCGCTGTCCTCGCTCGAGCGAGGCCGCGCTGCATCCCGTGGGCCGAGGCGGCATCCTGCCGGCCTGCAACCGGCCCACGAAGGAACATTCGGCGTCCGGCGGGGACGGGATTCACGCGGCCACCGGCAGCCGGGGCAGGACGCATTCGTCGCAGGTTCGGCAGGGTCGTTGTTCCGGGATCAGCCGGTTCAATCCCGTCCACCCGCAGGGTCCAGCATCGAGCCGTTTGCCGGTGGGACCGCGGTACGGTACGATCCCGCCACGAAAAGCCGCCCCCTCAGGAGACGCTTCCCATGGCCTACACGCTGCCCCCCCTGCCCTATGCCTTCGACGCGCTGGAGCCCTACATCGACGCCCGCACGATGGAGATCCATCACGACAAGCACCACGCCGCGTACGTCACGAACGTCAACAAGGCGTTGGAGGGGCATGCGGACCTGGCGGCGCTGCCGGTCGAGAAGTTGATCGCCGACCTCGAGAAGGTTCCCGAGGCGATTCGCACGGTCGTCCGCAACAACGGCGGCGGCCATGCCAACCACACGATGTTTTGGGAGACGATCGGCAAGGGCAAGGGAGGCGAACCGGCCGGCCATCTTGCCGAGGCGGTCCGCAGCGTGTTTGGCGGATTCGACACGTTCAAGGAGCAGTTCACCAAGGCCGCCATGGGCCGGTTCGGCAGTGGCTGGGCCTGGCTCTCGGCCGACCCGAAGGGCAAGCTCCTCATCGAGAGCACGGCCAATCAGGACAGCCCGATCATGCACGGCAACACGCCGCTGCTCGGCATCGACGTGTGGGAGCACGCCTATTACCTGCTCTACCAAAACCGTCGGCCCGACTATGTGAACGCGTTCTACAACGTCATCGACTGGGATGCCGTCGGCAAGCGGTTCGCCGCCCATCGCTAGCTGTCCGTGGAAAAAGTCATCCCTGCCCTTTTTCCACTTGATCGACCGCAGGAAACG
>JBEIQP010000206.1:0-3010 GCA_040376455.1 Planctomycetaceae bacterium
CAACCCGGCCTCGATCAGGATCCTCCCCAGAGGCGCAGCGGCGCGGCGAATCGCGGCGGCGGTCTCAGGATCAACCGCCGCGAGATCGATCCGCACGATGCCGTACTGCACCACCTGGCCGTCGGGCCGGACCAGCAGGATCTCGCGGGCATACCTCGTCGCGCCACCCTCGGCCGCCTTCTGCTCAGCCACGACTCGCACGTCGAGGCGGCACCCATGATGCCGCTCCATCGTCACGGTCATATGGCTGCGGTGGTCGAGCAGTTGCCGATCGACGGCCGGCAGTTCGCCGGCATCGAGGCTGGTGATCGTGCCAAACGATGCGACGTGCGGGCAGAAGAGGGCCACGAGACGTTCGGCGCGGCCCACCGCATCGGCACCATCCGGCGGCGATCGGACCGGGCCCGTCATCCGCCCGTCGCGCCGGCAGGCACCGCGAGGTCGAGCAGGAACTCGAGCACCTCGCGCAGCCGCGGCATCCCGCAGGCGGCCACAGCCTCGCTGGCCAACTGCCGCTGCCTGGCGGCGATCCGCGTCGCCTTGGATGTGACGCCGGCACGGTCGTAGAGATGCCGAACCTCGGCCAGCGCCGCGGCATCGCCTGACTGCCGGGCCCGGGCAGCCGCCTCGATGAGCGCGGCACGGTCGGCCTGTTCCAGGCCTTCGACCGCCAACGCCCACAGCAGCGTCGGCCGGCCTCCGATCAGGTCGCCGGCAGCGCGTCGATCGTTCTCGAGGTCGCCTGCCCAGTCCTTGAGATCATTGAGCACCTGGAAGCCCGCGCCGATGTGCAGCGCGTAGCGGCCAAGCGGCGCAGCCTTCACGGGCGCGGCGCCGGCGAGTCGCACCCCGAGCGCCACGGCCGCCTCGAAGGCAGGCGATGTCTTGAGGCCGTAGATCTCCAGAGCCTCGTCCGGTGTCAGCAGGCGAGCCGGCATCCCCGCCGCCGCGCCATCCCGCCACCAGAGTTCTGCTCCCTGGCCGCGGGCCAGCCGGACGTGTGCGTCGGCAAGGATCGCCACCGCATCGCGAATGGTGGCTGAATCAAGGCCCGGCAGCGACGCCATGATCGCATAGCCCGCGCCGAGCAGGTAGTCGCCGGCATTGACCGCCGAGGGCACGCCCACCTCCTCGTGCAGCGTGGCACGGCCGTAGCGGATCTGGTCGGAGTCTTCGATGTCGTCGTGAACGAGCGATGCCTTGTGGAAGATCTCGATGGCGACCGCCGCCGCCTTCGCCGAGCCGCGGGGCGTGCGTCGATCCGACGCAGCCGCGGCGACCCGCGCCTCTGCATGGTCGGCGAGATCGGCGGTCACGGCGTCGAACGCCGCCAGGGTGACGAACGGCCGGAGGAACTTGCCGCCGCGGGCGAGAAACTCGCCCGACATCCCGGCAGCGGCCTCGAGCGGCACCCAGTCGGCCGGGGCCGCAGCGGCGTCCCCGAGCATGCCAGGCATGCCCAACTGTTCCACGAGCGTTCGGATCGCCCCGGCCTCGAACAGGCCCGCAGCCTCGCGGAGCAGTGGAAGGTAGTCACCGGCTGGCGCCGGATCACCGCCGGCAACGCCGAGCAGCCCGAGCACCCAGTCAACGTCGATCGCCGAGGAAGCGAGCGCCTCGGCACACGTGCCGCTCGTCGCCACCACGGGCTGATACGGCACCGCCGCGATCGGCAGCGCGAATGCCGGGAGCATGGCGAACGCCTTCTCGAGATCGGAGAGTTTGGCGACGCCGAGGACACCGTCGTACTGTCCGGTGAGCAGCGACCCGATCGCCGACACGGCCTGAGACGTCGATTCGACGACCCACCCCTGATCGCGGGCGGCAGCCCAGAGCGTGGTGATCCCGCACGACGGACCGCAGACGTGGGGCACACCGGTGTCGGCCGATTCGGGCGCCAGGGGGCAGTCTGGGAGGAGCAGGAGCCGGCGGCCGGACGACACCGCGGCGAGTCGATCCCGCCAGTACTCCGAGACCAGCGCCACCATCGTCCAACCAACCACGTCGTCAGGCGCCCCGACGAGATGCGCGATTCGCTCGGCCTGATGGCGGAGCCCGGCCGCCGAGCGGGCGGCAGGGGGGAGCCCCTCGGACTTCCACGCGGCGACACTCTCGGCCACGGCTCCCCGAAGCCGTTCGCGGAGTTGACGCGAGTCTGGGCAGACGTGGACTGGGGCCACCCGGGGCGAAACTGCCGCGGCCCCGGCATTCGCGTCGACCGCCACGTGGTGCACAAGTTGTCTCACAGGGGGAGCGGGAAGGAGCGGTGAACCGCCAGCAGAAGCCTAGGAGCACCACCGCCGGGTGTCGAGGGTCGGAATCGTCAGGCCCCTGCCTTTTCCGCATCGCAGGGCTCGAAAAACGCCGGGAGCAGCGAATCGACGCGGAGGAGGCCTGCACGGCTCAGCACGGGCTGCGGGGCGATGGCCTCGAGCCAGCCGTCGCGAGACAGACGCTCCCAGGCGCCCCCCCATTCGACGAGCGGATCGACGCCGAACTTCGCCGCCAGCCGACGGGTGTCGATGGTGCCCTTCTTGAGGCCGAGGATCAGTTCGCGAATCAGGAGTTCCCGCCGGGTCGGCCGCAGGCCGCGATGGATCGGCAGTCGCCCCGCCTCAACGGCGTCGAGGTGGGGATCCCAGTGCGGCTCGTTCTGGTAGTGCACGCCCGAGAGGTGGCCGAAGCTCGCCACGCCGAGGGCCACGAGGTCGGCGCCCTCCCAGAGCATGTCGCGGTAGCGGAAGGAAACCCGGGCCGCATCCCGCACCAGCGTGTATCCGCTCGACACCGCGTAGCCGCGACCGAGAAAGCGGTCGAAGGCCTCGCCCACCCAGCGGCGCTTCGTGGCCCAGTCGGCGACGGGCACGTCGCGGCCCTCGCCCTTGGCGTCCTTGACGAACACCGTGTTGAAGGGGAGCTCCATCTGGTAGATCGTCACGCTGTCGGGCTCGAGCGTCAGCGTCTTCTCCACCGTGGCCGCCCACGACTCGTCGGTCTCGCCCACCATCCC
>JBEIQP010000035.1:0-23971 GCA_040376455.1 Planctomycetaceae bacterium
GCGGTGATCGTCGCGGTCGTCACCGCCGCGCTCTTGGCCCGCGGCCGCTACCGGATCATCGAGCGGGTCTCGATCGCCCTCGTCGGCACGTTCACCGTGGTGACGCTCGTGGCGCTCGCGCTGTTGCAACGCGATCCCGCCTGGGCCATCTCGTGGCCCGAATTGCGGAGCGGGCTCGTGCCCTCGCTGCCCCCCGCGGTCAACGGGCGATCGCCCCTGACTACGGCCCTGGCCACCTTCGGCATCATCGGCGTCGGCGCCGCGGAACTGATGCTCTATCCGTATTGGTGCCTCGAAAAGGGCTACGGCCGGGCGGTCGGGCCGCGTGATGCGTCGCCGGCGTGGGCCGACCGGGCCCGCTGCTGGATGCGGGTGATGCAACTCGACGCCTGGGCGTCGATGCTCGTCTACACGACCGTGACGGTGGCTTTCTACCTGCTCGGCGCCGCCACGCTCGGCAGGCTCGGGCTGCGACCGGCCGGCGGCGACATGGTGCGGTCGCTGGGGGCGATGTATGCCCCGGCCTTCGGCAGCTGGGCCACGGGCCTGTTTCTCACCGGCGCGTTCGCCGTGCTCTACTCGACGCTCTTCGCCGCCGCGGACGGCAACGCACGCATCATCGCCGACGGCCTGATCCTCGCCGGATGGATTCCCGGGGATGACGCCTCGCGGGCGACATGGTCGCGGCGGATCGCCGTGGCCTGGCCGCTAGCGGCCCTCGTGCTGGCCTTGGCGATCCGCGAGCCGGTCGGGATGGTGCTCGCCAGCGGCGCGGCGCAGTCGGTCATGCTCGCCGTGCTCGGCGGCGTCGTGCTGTTTTTCCGCTACGGCGAGGTCGATCGGCGGCTGCTGCCGTCGCGGGCATCGGATCTGCTGCTGTGGTGCTCCGCCGCCGGACTCATCGGGGTCGGCTTGTGGACCTGCTGGCAGAAGGTCGCGGGCTTCCTGAGCGGGGCGGGCTGACGGGGCGGCCGGACCGCCGCCGGCGCAACACCATCACCGCCACCGCCGCGCCACAGGCGAGCGGAAACGCCGGCCCGAGCCGTTGGCTGAGCGTGGTGGCATCGAGGAGCGGCACGTCGAACACGAGCGCGTCGCGGGCGTGCAGCGGCACCGCGGCGGCCACGACCCCCGTCGGCAGGATCACGCAGGTCTCGCCGGTGGCGGCGCAGCGGAGCAGGCAGCGGCGGTTCTCGACCGCCCGCAACTGCGC
The DNA here is from genome assembly GCA_040376455.1 of Planctomycetaceae bacterium. Lineage (GTDB taxonomy): Bacteria > Planctomycetota > Planctomycetia > Pirellulales > UBA1268 > QWPN01. The sequence goes on from JBEIQP010000035.1 coordinate 1,214, forward strand.
GAGCAGCCGATGCTGCACGAGCGAGAGCCGCTCCGTGAAGGCGGAACCGTTGATGAGCGAGACGAGCACGTTCGCCGACGCGTTCGCGAGCGACCGGGCCGCGCCGGGAACCATGTCCTCGTAGCAGAGCATCACGCCCAGCCGCGGGCCGCCGCCCCAGTCGAGCACGCGGGCCTCGTCGCCGGGCGTGAAGTCTTCGGCCATCGGAAAGTGGAGCCTGATCTCGGGGATCAGGTCGCCGCCCGGCACGTACTCGCCGAACGGCATCAGGTGCCGCTTGTGGTAGCGGCCGCGGACCGCCTCGGCGGTGTCGAGGAGGATCGCCGACTGATGCAGGACACGCGGCCGTTCCGGGTGGCCCTCGTAGACCTTGCCTCCGAAGAGCAGGGGGCAGGGCGGACGAGCCAGCGGCCGCAGGCCACCATGAGGAGGCCGCGAGCGGGCGCCGAGCAGTTCCGGATCGGCGAGTGAATCGAGCCGCGCCTCGTAGCAGCCGCCGCTGCATTCCGGCCAGCAGACGAGGTCGGGCATGGGGCTGCGGGAGCAGGCCTCGTGCGTGAGCCTGCGGAGGGCCTCGATGCCGTCTTCGTCGGCGGGGTTGGCCTGCACGAGCGCGGCCGTGAACCGCGGCGCCGCGGTGCTGCGAGCCTGCCAGTGGGCGAAGGCCGCGATGCCGTAGGCGACGTTGGCCGCGCAGATCCCGATGGCCAGCAGAGCCGCCCGCGGCAGGCGGTCGGTGGACCGCGGTCCCGGCCGCGCGGCGGCGGCGAGCGCGTGCAGGAGACAGGCCACCGCGCCGGCGTGGGCGAAGAGCACGAAGGTCGCAAACTCGGGGCCGAACAGATCGACCGCCTGCACGACCACCGGCCACGCGGCCTGGGCGTAGCCGAGCTTCCAGGGGAAGATCGCGGGGATAAATGCCTCGGCGTGCGCGGCGGCCAGGCCGGCCGGCAGCCACGCCTCGAGCGGATGGCGGGCCACCCGCGCCGCCAACCAAAACGGCAGGGCGAGCCGGACGGCGTCCCAGAGCACGATCGGCGCGGCGACCATCAGGCCGACCGAGTGCTCGGCATTCATCGCGGCAGCCAGAACCGCCGGCGCCCAATGAAACGCGAGCGCCAGGGCCGTGACGGCGGCGGCGAGCGTCCACGCCTCGCCGCGCCAGCCGCGGATCCGGCCGGCCATCAGCAGGATGGCGGCGACCGCCAGCCACTCGCACCAGACGAGCCGCTGGTCGAGCCACGGCACGGCCAGCAAGACGCCGGTCGCCAGCGCGGTGGCCGCGCCGACGATCGTCGAGCCGACGCGTCGTCCCCATCCTCCCATGCGTGGGATCCTGTCGTTGCCCGGTGGAGAAAAGTCGTCCCTGACCTTTGTCCACGCGGAAGCCTGCTCAGTACTTCGGCACGATCTTGACGCTGGGGCCCGGCGAGTAGATCTTCGCGTAGGCGATCTTCCCGGTGCCGACCTGGTAGTCGGCCGTGTCCGAGGGCGGGGGGAGCCAGCCCGTCATCGGCACGAGGGTGGCATCGACCACGGCGATCGTGCCGCTGCCCGAGGGCACCGGATAGAAGATCGCCCGGCTTCCCGGGCCGAGGAGAATGCCGCCGAGCTTCTTCGCATCGGCCACGGTGGCCGGCGGCGCGAAGCCCTTCGGCACGATGACGACGTAGGCCGGGATCGTGCCCACGTTCTGGATCTTCACGTTGGCGGTCTTCTTGACGCCGACGGCACCACCCGTGCCTCCGGCATGGGCCGGTGCGGCGGCGAGGAAGCCGATCGCCACCATGGCGAGCGCTGCAATGACATGTCTGCGGATCATGAATCACCCTTTCGGTGCAAAGGAGCCCAGGCGAGGCTCCGGCCCGACGGGATGTCGAAGCCGGAGCGTTTCACTGCGATCCCTCGCACGGTCGCCCGCAACGCGCGGCCGACCGCTCCCGATGCGGCCCGTGGCGATCACCGCCGGTGCGGCGCGGATGCTTCGCCGCCGCCCCGGGTGCAGATCGCCGCGAGCACGACCGGATCCATCGTCTCGTCAAGGAAATCGATATGGCTGTCGGCATACGCCGCATGCGCTCCGCCGTGATGGTTGCTGGCGATGTCGCTGCCGCGGGTGTTGATGAACGACGTCGCCTGCGCGAAGCAGTTGAGCCGCGCCCACCGGCCGGTCGCGGCCGGGTCGTCGGCGGGCGCGTCGGCGTTGGCCCGATCGACGGCCTCGGCCACCAGCAGCGTGCGGCTCAGGCCGTCGGAGATCGTCGCCGCCCGCACGGCACGCTGGTCGCCATCGACCGGGAAGAGCAGCCCGCTGGTGAAGCCTGCCACGCCGGGAAATGGCACGCCGTCCGCGACGATCCACGCGCCGGCGACGCCCCCGTAATCGGACTTACCGGGCGTGCTCACGATGCCGCTGGGGCAGACGTAGAGGCCGATGCCGGTGTCGGAGGCGACGTCGTTGCCGCCGGGGGCGTCCCAGGCCTTGGCGTAGTCGATCCGCGCCGCGAGCGCCGCCTCGTCGATGTAGGGCAGGATCGACGACGACCACGCATGCTGCGTGCCCTGTGGCAGGGCGGGCGGGCGGGGCACCAGATCGCAGCCGGCCGGGAAGATGCGCCGGGCCGACTCGTAGGAGCCGACGGCCAGGGCCGACTGCCGGATGTTGTTGGCGCAGCGGGTGCGCCGGGCCGATTCGCGACTGCTCTGGACGGCGGGCAGCAGCAAGCCCACCAGCACGCCGATGATCGCGATGACCGCGAGCAGTTCGACGAGCGTGAATCCGGTGCGGCACGCGGACGCGGTCCGGGCCGAGACGGAGGCTACGGGCGCACGATCGGGGGCGAGTGTCATCGGATGCGACGCCAGGAGGATGGCGGCCTGCCGATGCACGTCCCACTGCGGGACACGCGGCCCTGCGTGGGTGGCGAAGAATAAGCCGCTCGCGGCCGCGGTCAACCCGGGGGCCCCGGCGGCCTCAGGGTGGCCGCCGCCGGCCGGCCGGACACTTGGTTCCAGGCAAGGGCTCGGCCGAGCCTCCCGGTCAGCGGCCCGCGCGGGGCCGTCGGCCCGGGGAAGCGGTATTTCCCCGGGGCTCGAAATTGGGTATTCCCTCGGCCGTCCAGCAGAAGTCATCCAGGAGACCTCGCGATGCTCAAGCGATTCCAGTCACGGATGGGGCGGATTCCGTCCGTGTTGACCCTCGCCTCGTGCGTGGTGGTTGCAGCCGTGGCCCAGGCCGGCCCCCCCGGGCTCAGCACCAATCCGGGCAGGCATGCGATCTTCCCGGCGAAGGGGCAGAGCCCCGAGCAGCAGCGGGTGGATGAAAACGCCGCCTACGACTGGGCCACCAAGCAGACCGGGTGGGATCCCTATCAGGCGAAGGCGGTCCTGGAACAGCAGGGCCAAGCCGCGGCACAGTCGGCCGGCGCCGCCGTGGGCGGTGCCGTCAAAGGCGGCGCGGGCGGGGCGATCATGGGTGTCGCCATCGGCGCGATTGCCGGCGACGCGGGCAAGGGTGCGGCCATCGGCGCGACGGCCGGCGGCATGACCGGCGGCATGCGGTCGCGGCGGGCCGTGAGGGCGGCCGGCGGTTCGGCCAATGCAGCGGCGGCGACCTACCAGCAGCAGTTCGCGATGTGGGACAGGAACTTCATCGCGGCCATGGAGGGGATGGGCTACTCGGTGAGGTAAGGCCGGGCAGCGGTCGGCATGGGCGCCGACGGATGGCTATTCGCACCAGTGAACGATCATCAGCATTCAAGGGAGTGGACGAATGATGCAAGCAGCGTTTCGCATGGTTCTTTTGACCCTGGCGGCCAATCTGGCGTTGTGCGGCGGCGCGCGGGCGGAGCAGACGTGGCTCTGTTCCGTGGCCTCGGCCGTCGCGGTCGATGAGGATGGAACGGTGGGCCCTCCCGATCTGGGCGACCGGGATCGTCCCACTTTCTTTCGCGTGGACGCCGCCAAAAAGGAACTGACGCTGCTGGCGCCGCCGTCGCGGCGCGGCGAGGTCACGAAGATCGACATGGTCCACGAGTCGGATGCCGGCCGGGTGTTTTCCGGGGTGGAGAACGGCCGCGGCTTGAACCTGATCATCACCGCGGATGGCCGCATGAGCCTGTCCGTCGTCGGCGACGGCGTGGTGTGGTCCGTCTTCGGTCACGCGTTGTCGGAGGATGAGTCGCAGGTGGCCGCGGACGGTGAGCCGAAGGTGACGCCCAAGGGCGAGTCGAGCGCGGCTGCCGAGGCCACGTCGAACGTGACGCCCGAGGACGAGGCGGACGCCGTGGTGGAGAGCAGCGAGCCGAAGGCGGCGGCAGTGGAGGGCACGTCGAGCGAGTCGCCGAAGGAGAAGGGCTAGCCCGGCTCACCGGCGGCCGCCGCCGAGCGGGCGGGCGTGTCGTTCACGCTTTACTCCGACGCGCCAGCCGCGCGCGGGGCGAGGGGGCCGGCCAGCGGCCTCGAGATGGATGGTGCGAACCGGTCCTGCAGCAGCATGGCCAGCAGCGGGAGGGCTGTCGGTCAGCAGTTCAGCGGCCACGATGCCCAGGGAGTAAACGTCTGAGCGGGCATCGACCGCCGCGCCGTCGCGCTGCTCCGGGCTCATGTAGGCCAGCGTGCCGACGACCTTGCGGCGGTCCGCCGGATTCGTCGCCGTCGTCGCGACATCCACGCGAGACGCCACCCCGAAATCGACGATCTTCAGCCGCCCCTGCTCCGGAAGACGCTGCCGGTCGCACCATTCGACGATCGTGCGGGCATTCGGCAGATATTCGAGGATCACGTACGGCTGCAGGGCCCCCTGCGCGTCGGTGTGGGTGCCCGCACTGAACACCTGGGCGATTCCCGGATGCTGCAGGCCGCCGAGAAAGTCCGCCTCGCGGTGCAGGCGCAGGGCGTTCGCGGCTGTCATGACATCGGGCCGCATCACCTTGACGGCCACACGCCGCGACGGCCGCTGTTGCAGGCCCACGTAGACGCGGCCCATTCCCCCCTCCCCGACCTGCCGCTCGATCACGACATCGCCGCAGGCGGCGCCAATCAGTGGATCGGGGCCGGTCGGCACGGTGCCGGCCTGACGGCCGAAGCCGAAGTCGTCCGACTGGAGCGACAGGCCCGCGCTCTTCTGGGTCGAGTCGCCGCGGCCTGCAGACGCGGTATCGGGCCGAACGCTCGCATCCTGATTCGGGGCGTCGCGGAACGAGCGTTCAGGGTGCGGCATGGGGCGGTTTTTCCGAGCGCGGGCAAGGATAACACGGGGCCTGCGGCGCGGCGAACGTGGCGCACGATGGCTCTGGCTCGTGCCGTCGCGCGAACCGACTACGGGAGCGTGTCGCCGCCCTCGTCGCCCGCCCGACTGCCGAGCGCGCCCCAGACGCCGTAGGGGCTCGGCCCCACGGTCACGTCGGCTCGAGCGACGGCACCGGTGTCGATCGTGTCGCGAATGAAACGCACGGCGCCGTCGGCCATCAGCCCGCACACGCCCCCGGGGTGGCGGCTTCGCGGCGTGAGCAAGCCGCCCTGCTTCCAGCCGCCGTGGCAGCGTGGCCCGTTCGGAGGCAGCACCGTGGAAAAAGCGATCAACGCGGGCAGACCGTCGGCGTATCGAATCCCGGCGGACTGGTTCAGGGGGTTCACGATCGTGCCCCGGGGAAATCGGCCGCCATCGAGGCTGGCCAGGCAGGCGGACGGATCGTCATGGTGGCTGTAGGCCGAAGCAAAGCGATCGTTGGCGACCGCCTCGACGCGCTTGTTGTAGGGCGGTTGATAGGTCAGGCCGTCGATCGGCTCCCCGCCGCCGACCCGGCGTCCCAATCCCGTGGGCCTCACGCATTCCGACACGGCGATCGTGTTGCCGAGTCCATCGCGAATCGAGGCGAAGGGGACGCGACTCTGAAAACCGAAGAGGCCACGCAGCGAATCCTGGAAGGCCGCGTCGGCGGCCGGCGGCACGTCGCGGCGGGGAGGGTAAAGCCTCGTCCACCGATCGCCGACCGAGAGCAGATAGTTGTGCGCCCGACGGCCCTGGTCCGACGGGCAGAGGAACGTCGGCACGTGAAACGAGTCGTACACCGGGTGGTTGATGAAGGGCCAGCCCGCGGCCTCGATCGCCTCGTACGCCGCCATCTGGTCCACGTAGGGCAGCAGCATGACGAACCCGCTCGCGCGGCCGAAGCCGGCCGCGGGATGGGCCGTGAGCCGCGGTGGATTGGGAACCCACTGCGTGCACGTGCTGTCAGGGCCGCCGCTGGCGGGGGGCAGGCAGCCATTGGCCTCGTGGTAGCGGACGAGGCCGAGCCCCACGTGCCGGAGGTTGTTCGCGCAGATCGTCCGCCGGGCGGATTCCCGCAGGGCTTGCATGCCCGTCGCCAACAGGGCGACGAGCATGCCGAGAACCGCCAGCGCGATCAGCACATCGGCGCGGGCAAACCCGCCCGCCGGCGACGGCGGGGTCGAGTCCGCACAGGTGCCGTTGATCCACGAGGCCTTGAACATGACCACCGCCGCACTATTTGAGGCGCGTTCTCCGGCTGCGCCGCATCCAGACCGCTTCTGCTGCATCACCGAACCGCGTAGCCCTGCGCCTCCAGGGCCGCCGGTGCGTGCCTTCCGTCGGTTCGCTCGCGCTCGCCTTGGCCAGACGCGCAGGACAACTTTGTCCACGGACCGTTCGATTCAACCCCCAGAACCCAGCTCTTGCCAAGAGCGCATGCAATTCCGGACAATAGTGCCCGCAACGCTCGACCATCGTTCACACGGCCGACGGCCCGACCGGCCGCCCGGGAGCGTCTTCTTATGCCGGCGCTGGACGTTCGACGCGTTTCCCAGGCAGAGTCATAAAGCGATCAAGGAGATCACGCCATCATCGCGACCCGTCCACGTGTGTGCGGCGCACCGCTTGCGAGTCGCAAACCGAGCAGCCTCTGGAACACGTCTGCCCGAGGAGAATGCGCTGGCCATCGCCCCAGGAAGCTCTCGGCGTTTCCCGCGGTCGATCACGTGGCAGGGCATGGACGACTTGTTTCACGGACAGCCAAGACGCGACTGCTGGCCTTCCTGTTGACGGCGCTGACTGCCTTCCCGTCCCTGTTGGCAGACGACCTCAGGCCCCGTGATCTGACGCCCGTGACGTGGCTGGAGACGCCGCACCATGCGCCCGTCGAGCTCGTTCGTGACGGCAAGACCGTGGCCGTGGTCTATGTCGCCGACCCTGGCGCGGCTGTGGGCGACTGGTTCAGGAAGGCGGAGATGGCTTCGGTCCATCTCTCCGGCAGCCGCGGGTGGGAAGATCCGTTTCCTGACCCAAGTCTCGATAGCGGCGACCACCACTATGTCAGACCCCCAGACCTGCGGCGAGGCGATCCTGAGGCCGTGCGGATATCGCTGCGGGCATTGCGTGGTCTCGAACCCGGTGCCTTTGTTCATGCGACCACAAGGCATCACCCGCCGGCGCTCTTGAAGCTGCTCCACGAGTTGGTCGAGGTGGTTCGCATCGGCACAGGCGCGACACTGGAGTTCGTCGAGAAACCCCCTTCAGCCGATACGCCCGCGATTGTCATCGGCGACTGTGAAGAGACACGTCGGGCCGGCATCGACGCTGGAAACCTTCCGCCGGAGGGGTTTGTCGTCAAAACCGCTCCGAACCGCCTCTTTCTCGTAGGCAGCACGCAGGCGCCGCTGGAGCCGCAAGGGCGGGGGGCAATGCCCAACGACGGAACCGCCTGGGCCCTGGCGGACGTGCTGGAGCGATTGGTCGGTGTGCGTTGGTACTGGCCGGCGAAGTATGGCGGACGCTCCGTTCCCCACCGCGCGTCGCTCATCATCCCGCCCGTCCACTATCGTGATCAGCCCGTCTTTCACCTGCGGCAGAACTACAGATACGGTGGAGACATGGAGCTCTGCGGCACGTACACAAGCCCGCCATGCGACGAGGCAAATATGGACATGGCGCTCGCGTTTGAAGGGCACAATGTGGGCGACCAGATACCGCTCCCCTTCGCGCCGCGCGTCAGGGGTGGAAGAACGCCGGGGCACCATTGGCCATTGGTGCGCTATGGCAGCAGTCTCGATTTCATGAGCGCGGCAATACAGGCGTCAGACACGGGAAGCCGCATGGTCGTTTCCCGCGCGGAAGGCGATCCGCTCCGCAGCGAAGCGGTGTTTGCCATCAACGAAGACGGCACCCGAAACACGAAATGGAACTGCTTCAGCGCGCCGGAGACGATCGATGCCTGTATTGCTCGGCTGGAGCCTTACTGGAACGGCACGAAGTCGGTTCCTACGACTCACAATGCGATCACCAAGACCAGCTTCACCGTCTGGTTTCCAGGCAGCGGCGGCCTGGCCTGTCACTGCCCGGCCTGCAAGAAGACAGCATCCAGGTACAGGGACGATCGCGCGTTATCCAAGAGCCTGGTCGCGAAACACGGCGAACGCCGGGCCTGCGAGATTGTCGAGGAATTGGCCCACGAGCAGGTCTTCGGCCTGTTCCTCCAGGGGCTGTGCAAGGCTGTCAAACTGCACTGGCCGGACAAGAAAGTGGTGTATCACGCCTCGGAAAGCAGGCCTCCCGCGGGCATCACGTTCCCTGACAACCTCCGGGTTGCGTTCGTGTCTCCCGGGGGAGAGTTTTGCGCACTGGGGCAGGCGATGCACCCCTCTCATGGCCACGCATTCGAGGACCGGATTCGCGGATGGGGGGCTGTCACAACGTGGGGCTCCGCCGCCGGCCCCAGCGACTGGACGTACGGTCCGGTCCAGTATCCGCACGTCGTCCGGGATTTCTATGGCAGGAACAAGGACTTCATTCGCGGGTCGTTCCTGACGACCTACAATTCGCGGATCTTCATCACCAGCGCACCCACGCACTACGTGTGGAGGCGCGTGCTGTGGAACCCCGATCTGGACGTGGATGCCACGCTCGACGAGATGTGTCGAAGGCTGTTCGGGCCCGGCGCGGACGCCGCCCTGGAGTTGCTGCGACTCCAGTGCGATCGTTGGGAGAACACTCCCCTGTCGCGGCCCTTGACGGCGGAAAACCTGCATCGGGATCAACTGCCCGGGGTGGGCGGAATGGGGTATCTCGCGCAGGAGTTCCGCCTTCCTGACGACCAGTTTCGGCAGATCTGGCCACCGGACGTGGTTGCGCGGATGAAGGCCCTGCGTGACCGGGCCCTGGCGGCGATCGAGAAGGAGGGCGACGCAGGTGCCCGGTTTCGTCCCGACGCTCCCGCGGAGGTCGGAGCTCCGACCTCCGCGCCTGCACTCGAGGCTCCGGCGGGCACGACGCCGGGGCAAGCCCGTCAGGCCTTCCTCTACTGGACCTGGACGTTCGACGTCTTTCTCGAAGAGGCTGGGAGGGTCCACCGGCAGATTCCACCGGACTTCGTTCGGGAGCGAGGGACGAGGTCCCTCGAGCCGGTGGAGCGGTTGCCGGAAGTGCTCGCTCTCGATCTGGGAAACGGCGTAGAGCTGAAGTTGAAACTGGTCCGTCCGGGCGAGTTTCTGATGGGGAGCGCCACCACCAGTTGGGCGCATCACAGGAGCGAAGCGCCTCAGCACAGCGTGCGAATGACGAGGCCGTTCCACATGGGCGCCTTCGAGGTGACCGAGGCGCAGTACGAGTCTGTGATGGGTGAGAAACCGTTGCGCCGTGGCGCGAATCAGCCTGTCGCGAACGTCTCATGGAACGACGCCACGGATTTCTGCCGGAAACTGAGCCGGAAGACCGGCACGACTGTGCGGTTGCCGACAGAAGCGGAATGGGAGTATGCCTGCCGGGCAGGCACGGCAACGCAGTGGTTTTTCGGGGATGTGGATGATCTCGCCGCCAAAGGCAGCGAGTACCTGGGGTATCACCCCGAAGTTCCCGTCTACAAGAGCGAGTATCCACACGACGTAGGCACGCAGAAGCCCAATGCCTATGGCCTGTACGACATGCACGGCAACGTGCTCGAGTGGTGTCAGGACCGATATGGCGAGGACTACTACGCCATCGGCCCCACGGACAATCCGACCGGCCCGGAAACCGGTATGTTCCGCGTCCTGCGCGGCGGCTCGGGATTGAACCTTGCGGCCCGCAACCTTGAACTCGTGCGCTCAGCCCGCCGCACCTATGGCCACCCCGACACACGCTGGCCGGAAGTCGGCTTCCGGGTTGTGGTGGAGGTCGGGGCCGGCGACGACTGATTCACCAACGGCCGTGCCGCGACACATCCACAGCGGCAACTGCGAAACCGAAAAACGGAGAGGGCGGGATTCGAACCCGCGGTCCAGCTTTTGACCGGACACGTCTTTAGCAAAGACGCGCATTCGACCGCTCTGCCACCTCTCCCAAACCGCGAAACCATCGCCCGGACGCCGCCGCACCCGCCGGGATGCACGATCCCGCGCCGCCGCACCGCCCGGATCCAGTTCGCGCCGAAACCCCCGTGGACTCGAGGGCCTCGAACGGAGTCTATTCTGGACGCCGCTACTCCATCCCGCAAGGAGGCACCGCCGACGATGGTGTTTGCAACCCGAACCCGCTCCGGCACGGGACGACGCCTCCGGGCGACGCTCGCGGCCGCCACCTGGCTCGCCGGGCTGCCCGCGGCCGCCCACGCGGCTGAGATGCTGTCGGCCGCCCACGCCAGCATCCGCGCTGAAGACGCCGGCCGTCACGTCAGAGCCCTGGCCGACGACGCCTTCGAGGGCCGCGAAGGAGGCAGCCGCGGCGGTCGGGCGGCCGGCGGCTACATCGTCGAAGCGATCGGAACCCTCGGCCTTCAGCCGGCGGGCCACGACGGCGGGTTTTACCAGCCGTTCGGCGCGATGCGGAACATCCTCGCCCTGCAGCCCGGCAGCGATCCGACCGTCGCCGACCAACTCATCGTCGTGGGCGCCCACTACGACCACGTCGGATACGGCAACGCCGAGACCAGCTTCGGGCCCTTCGGGTTCGTGCACAACGGCGCCGACGACAACGCCTCCGGCGTGGCCGGCCTGATCGAGATCGCCGAGGCGATGCAGCGGCTGCCCGCCCGCCCCCGGCGGCCGATCCTCTTCGCCTTCTGGGACGGCGAGGAGAAGGGGCTGCTCGGCTCCCACCACTTCCTGCGGGCGCGGCCCGCGGCGGTCGCCGGCAAGCGGATCGTCTTCTCGGTGAACCTCGACATGATCGGACGGCTGCGAGGGGGACGGCTCGAGGTCTATGGAGCCCGCACGTCCACGGGGCTCCGCTCCGCCCTCGTGCGGGCCAACAACGATCCGGCCAACGCCGCCGGCCTCGAACTCTTCTTCGACTGGGCCATCGAGGACGACTCCGACCACTATCCGTTCATCGTCGCCCGGATTCCCACCCTGATGTTCCACACGGGGCTGCACGATCAATACCACCGCCCCAGCGACGACTCCCATCTCGTGAACGTCGAGGGCATCGAGCCGGTGGCCCGGCTCACGTTCGGCGTGGTGCGGGCGCTGGCCGACGATCCGGGCGGCGGCATGCCGTTTCGGGAGGCGGCGCTGGTTGAGTCCAACGCCACGCGGCGCCAGTTGGAAGCGGTCGCGGCCGACGCCGTGGCCGAGCGCCGGGGCCGCTGGGGCATCGGCACGCGCGAAGATGCGGGCGATCCCGCGGCGCCCGTGGTGGTGCGGGTCACGGCCGGTTCCCCCGCGGCCTCCGGCGGCCTGCTGCCCGGCGACCGCCTGTTGAAGGTCGATGGCGGCGTCCTCGCCAACCAGGCCGACATGGTCGCACGGCTGACGGCCGCCGGCCGCCAGGTCGTGCTCGACGTCGAACGCCGGGGAAAACTGCTCCAGGTGACCCTGGCGTCGCAGGCCGACGGCACGCCGCCGAGCCCGCAGGCCGTTCAGCCCCGGCCGGCCGAGCCTCGATAGCAACGAAAAAAGGCATGGCCCATCACGGCCATGCCTTTTCGTTGTTCGTTCGACCGGAGCCGTTGGCGGCGATCCGAGTCAGGCGAGACGATCAGTCGTCGTCATCGTCGTCTTCTTCTTCCTCTTCGTCGTCATCCTCCCAGTCCTCGTCATCGTCTTCCCAGTCCTCGTCTTCCTCTTCTTCGTCACCCTCTTCCTCGTCTTCTTCTTCGTCGTCTTCATCTTCCTCGTCGTCGTCGTCCTCGACCTCTTCCCACTCCTCGTCCTCGACATCTTCCTCTTCGTCGTCATCCTCTTCGTCGTCTTCGTCTTCCTCGTCGTCGAACTCCTCATCCTCGTCGTCGTCTTCCTCGTCGCGGGCCACGAGGTCATGGCCGGCACGACCGCCGGCGCCGATGCCGTCGAACAGATCCTCGGCGGTGAGGAGTTCGGGGAGTTCGTTCCAGGAGAACACGTCGGCCATCATCGCGTCGTCATGTCCTCTGCCACTCGCAGCGATCGTCACGGCAAAAACCTCCTGGAGACTATTTGGCGACTGGGAACTCGGCAGAAATCTGTACCCGATCGGGGGAACATCGTCCAATCGGCGGCAGGAAAAAAACTTTTCGGCGCCGCACGACTGAAAAAATCGCTCCGTCGGGACCGCAAGTGTGTCGGTCCCCTGTCGCGGGTGCAAGTGACCGGCGGAAAACGTCAGCCGGCGGGGTCGGCCTCCGGGGCCGCGGCGGCGTCGGACGGCCCCCCCGGGAGCAGTTCGATCGGCGGCAGATCCTCCAGACGGGGCAGCCCAAAGGCGGCCAGAAACCGCGACGTGGTCACGTAGACGTTGGGACGGCCCAAATCCTCGGCCCGGCCGCCAATCGCCACGAAATCCCGCTCCAGCAACTGCCGCAGCATCTCCTCGCTCCCCACGCCGCGGATCGCCTCGATCTCCGCCCGCGTGACCGGCTGCCGGTAGGCGACGATGGCGAGCGTCTCGAGGGCCGCCAGCGACGGCCGGGCGGCCGGGGCGGTGTCTCGCAGCCGCCGCACCCAGGGGCCGAAGGCCGCCCGCGTGAGCAACTGATACCCGCCGGCGATCTGCTCGACCCGAAACGCCGAACCGGCGGCATCCTGCAGGCCGCGGAGCTCGCGGACGAGCGTGCGGGCCCGCGTGCCGTCGGTGAGCCGGGCCAGCTTGGCGAGCCGCCGCGTCGAGAGCGGCTCGCGCGCGAGAAAGAGCGCCGCTTCCAGCCGGGCGAGTTCCTCGCCGCGGCAGTACGGCCCGGCCGCCGGCACTGGCTCACCGCCGCCGTGGGCCTCCGGGCCGTCAGACGGGGCGGGCCGCCACCGCCGCCGGACGGAGTGCGCCCCGAGCGGCAGCGGCTGCGCGAACGGGCCCGCGGCCCGCTGCACGCGAGCCATGCAGTCGGAGAGGCTGCGCGGAGAGGACGCACGGCGGTGCATGGGGACTGCCGAACGAAGGACGAAGTCGAAACCGGATCAGAATGGAACCGCGCGGGAGGCGGGCGCAGGACCCGCCGGGACGGTCGCGGCCTGCCGCGCCGCGGTCCGTTGCCGCCAGGCCGACACGTCGCCGAGCAGGCTCTCGAGCGCGGACGCCGGATCGGGGCCGGAGGCCTGAAACACCCGCTGCAGTTGCCCCTCGGGATCCACCGCCACGCGGCAACTGCCCAGGTGCAGCCCCTCGGCGCCCGCGAGAGGCTGGCAGTCGATCGCCACGGCACCCAGCCGCTGGAGCCCCTCCTCCGCCACCCGCCGCTTGCCGGTGACGTCTCCACCGGCAGTGACCACCGGCGGCGGCCCGCCGACCGGCGGCGAGGTCATCATGGTGGGGACCATGTACGGCAGCGACACCGGTGGCGTCGTTGCCTCGGTCGGGGTCAGGGAAGCGGTCGCAGCCGCGGCCGTCGCGCCGGGTGCGGGAGTGTGTGCGATGCCGCCCGCCGGGGAGGCGGACGGCGTTCCGCCGAAGAGCGAACGGCTCCAGGCGAGGGCCGGATTCCAGAGCGACCGCCTCGTGGTCGCCACGAGATCGCGCGGAATGTGGTGCGAAAACATCGCCAGCATCGGCACGACGATCATGCAGGCGAGCAGGACGTACGAACGCAGTTTCATGGCGCGGGGAGGGTACCGGCACCGTCCGGCCGTGGCAACCCGGAAAGCGGCCCGTTACCGCCCTGCCGGAACGCCATCCACCACCACCGGCCGCGGACCGGAGCCCCCCGCCGGCCCGGCCGGATCGAAGTGCGGCACGCCGGCCGCATACGCCACCGGCGTCGAAAGCCTCGTCTTCGCGAGTGTCTCGCGGAGCAGGTTCTGCGACAGCATCCGCTCCAGTTGCGGCCGCACCGCCGCCGCGTCGAGACGGCCGGGCTGCACGTCGATGACGGCCACGAGGTGCACGCCGAACGGGGTGACGAACGGCTTGGAGATGTCTCCCTTGGCGATCGCGAACGCCTGCCGCGCGAACTCCTCGATGAAGCCGCCGTGCCGGGCCGCGAGGCCGAGGTCGCCGCCCCGGTGGCGACTCGGCCCGGCGGAGTATTTCCGGGCCGCGTCGGCAAAGGAGATGTCGCCACGGAGGATCTCGCGCCGGATCCGGCCGGCGCGTTCCAGACAGGCGGCGACGCCGTCGTCGCCCTGGCCGAGATCGGGTCGCAGGACGATGTGCGCGATCCGCAGTTGCGTGCCGTCGAGCTCGCGACGGTTCTTCTCGAACAGTTCCTCAAGCGCGGCGACGGTCACCCGTGGGCCGAGGAGTTTTTGCAGGCGGAGTTCGAGCGCCACTTGGCTGCGCAGGGCCGGCTCATCACGCCCCGTCTGCGCCAGGAAGGCCTCCAGTGTGGTGCCCTGCGCCGTCGCCTGGGCCCGTAGCCTCGCCACCGTGGCATCGACGTCGGCGGCAGGCGACTCGATCCCGGCGGCATTGACCGCAGCCTGCATGAGCCGCTCTTCGACGAGTTGTTCGAGCGCCGCGGCCTCCGCCTCGAGCCGCTTGTCGCGGTCGGCGAGATGGCCGACCCCGCTCCGCGTCAGCACCGCCTGGAGATCGTTCCGCGAGATCGGCACGCCGCCGACCCGGGCCACGACCCCGCCCGCCTCGTCCGCCCGGGCCGAAGCCGAGCCGACGGCCACCGCCGCCAGCAGGATCGCGGCGACGACGCAACCGCCGCCGGAACGCACGCGGGCAAGGGAGGTCACCGCATCCATGCTCGTTCGCCTGGGTCGTCGTGGGATCGGCAGCGGTCGTCGCGCCCCCGAGCCGACATCGTACGCAATCCCGCGGCTGGCCTGAAGCCGCCGCGGCCCGACGCGAGGCGGCACCCAGAACCGCCGCCGCACCGCCGCTGCGCGCCGGTCGCGAATCGGTGCTACAACAGCAGCGGCGGCCCGGCGCGAGCGGCCGCGAGACGACCCCTCCCGGGCTGGGCCGGCCGTGTCCAAGATCGCCATCAGTCTGTGCGGAGAAGGGCGGGGCCACGCCACGCGGGCGGTCACGCTCATCGAACAACTCGAGCGCGACCACGAGATCCTCGTCTTCACCGCGGCCGACGCCTTCGAGCTGCTCGCGCAGCGGTTCGCGGAGGGCCACCCGCAGGTCCGCGTCGCCGAGATCCCGGGCATCGTGTTTCAATACACCGGCGGCCGGCTCGACGTGATGCGGTCGATCACGGCCGGCCTCGACTATCAGGCCCGGCAACTCGGTCCGCTGGTCGATCGGCTCCTCGTGGAGCTCGATGCGTTTGGCGCCGAGATCGCCGTCACCGATTTCGAGCCGGCACTGCCCCGGGCGGCGGGCCGCCTCGGCATCCCGCTCGTGAGCGTCGATCACCAGCACTTCCTGGTCGCCTACGACCTCGACGCCCTGCCGTGGACGCTGCAATGGCAGGCGTGGTTCATGAGCCATGCGGTGTGGATGTACGTGACGGATGCCGCCGACACGGTCGTCTCCGCGTTTTTCCGCCCTCCGCTGCGGCACGGGTGGGAGCACGTCGTGCAGGTGGGGCCCCTGCTGCGGCGCGAGATCCGGGACGCCCGACCGTCCGATGAAGGATTCGTCGTCAGCTACCTGCGGAAGCACACCCCCTTCTCGACGATCGAGGCGCTGGCGGACTGCGGCCTGCCGGTGCGGGTCTACGGGCTCGGCCAGCGCGACGCCGTGGGCAGCGTCTCATTTCACCCCGTTGACGAGCGGCGATTCGTCGAGGATCTGGCCGCCTGCCGGGCGCTCGTGTCGGCCGCCGGCAACCAGCTGATCGGCGAGGCCCTCCACCTCGGCAAGCCGCTGCTCGTGCTCCCGGAACGGGCGCACGCCGAGCAGCTCATGAACAGCCACTTCCTCGCCGCGATGGGCTGTGGCGGCTTCACGCTGCTGGAGGAGGTCGCGGGCGGTCAGGTGCGGTCGTTCATCGACGGCCTCGACCGCTTCGCACCGGCGCTCGATGCCGTGGCGGGCCGCATGGACGGCACGCCCGACGTGCTGCGGGTGATCGAGAACCGGCTGCGGCAGGGGAGCCGCAGCCCGTTGGCTTCCGGGGCCGAGCCGGCCTGACCCGCGGCCGCGCGGCCGCTCAGTGACTCTGGCGGCCGAGGTGCAGGGCGATCGCCGGAATCATCGCCCGCATCGCGCGGGCGCGGTGGCTGATGACGGCCTTCACGGCCGGGGCGAGCTCGCCGAACGTGCGGTGATACTCAGGCACGATGAACAGCGGGTCGTAGCCGAAGCCGCCGCCCCCCTGCGCCGCCGTGGCGATCCGGCCGCCACACGTGCCCGCCGTCTCCGCCACGACGCGGCCCGTCGGGTCGGCGAGTGCCGCATGGCAGGCGTAATGGGCCGTGCGGTCGCGGTGGCCGGCGAGCCGTTCGAGCAGCAGGGCGTTGTTGCGTTCGTCGGTGCTGCCGGTCGCTCCCGGCGGCACGGGGCCCGAATACCGGGCCGAGTAAACGCCCGGCGCGCCGCCGAGGGCGTCCACCACGAGCCCGCTGTCCTCCGCCAGCACCCAGCTGCCGAGCGCGACCGCCTGCTGCGAGGCCTTCAGGGCGGCGTTCTCCGCGAACGTGCTGCCGGTCTCCTCCACCTCGATGGCGTTGGCGAGGCCGGCGAGCGAACGGCAGTCGATGCCAAAGGGCGCCAGGAGCTCGACCAGTTCGCGGAGCTTTCCGGCGTTGGTGGTGCCGAGGACGAGCGTGGCGGGAGCGGCGTGGCTCATGCGGCTACCGCGTGGCGGCCCGGGGCACGTCGATCGGCTTCGGATCGACGTCGAGCAGGATGCCGTCGAAGGCGCGAGGTTCGATCACGCCCTGCGAGAGCTTGGCCGGATTCGGGCCGAGGGCGGCCACGATCTTCGTGATCTCGGGGTTCACGGCGGGCTTTCCGTCGGGCTGCTGGACGGCCAGCTGGTTGATGCTGCCGACGCAGACGACGCTCGACTCGCGGTCGTGGAATTCCCACGCCTGCCAGCCCTGGCGGCGCAGCGCCTGCGTGAGCCGGTGGGCCTTGTCGGCCGCCTCCACCAGGCGGCTCTCCGATTCGACCGTGCGGAGCGCCGGGTTGTGCCAGCCCTGGCCGCGCATCGCGTTCATCAGCGAGTTGACATCGACGAGCCCGCCGCCGGACGACGCCGGCTCCTGCGCCGCCGCCTGGCCGATCGAGCCCGAACCGGTGAACGTCGCCACGCGCACGCTGTAGCGGGCCGGACAATCGAGCAGGCTGTGAGTCACGTCGGCGTTCATCTCCTGCACGAAGGCATCCACCTCCTGTCGATTGAAGAACTCCTCCGGCAGCAGCGGATTGGGAAGCATGAACGCGAGGTGCATCGGGCCCTTGTTCGCCTTGTCGAGTCCGGCCATGGCGCGAAAGTCGGAGAAGGCCCGGCTCTTGCCGCTGTTGCCGGCGAGCGCCTCGGGCTCGAGCGACTTGATCTTCTGGAGCATCTTCTGGGCCCGCGCGTCCTCGCACGAGGCGAAGTCGCCCACGAGAACCGCCACCTCCACCACCTGCGCCGACTGGGCGTAGCGCATCGTCTTCGGCGTGCCGTCGGGGTTGAATCCCACGCCCTTCTGCGTGCCGGTGTAGTCGAAGGCTTTCTCGTGGGTGTAGGCCGGGAGCTTGTGCTTCGAGCGGAGTTCCTGCACGAGCCGCCGGGCGTCGTCGCGGGCGCCCTGTCCCCGGAAGGTCGTCGCCAGCACCAGCCACGGCCCGTCCTTCTCTGCCAGCGGATACATCGCCTGCGGATCGACCTGATCCTGCGAGAACCACGACGCCGGCAGCCAGCCGGTCTGGGCGTGGGCCGCGCCCGTGCCAAGACAGGCGAGAACGCAGGCGAGGGCCATCCGCGGGGCGAGGAACCGTGGCACGAGGAACAAGGCGGGGCGATTCACGGGCGGGAGTCCTCCGAATGTCGCGCCGGGCATCAAAAATGGAACGGCGGGGCCCGGGACGGTAGCGGCGGAGGCCGGCGGATGCCAGACTGATTGCGGCCCCGGGAAATGGTGGAAGATGCGCAGTTTCGGCGGATGCCCATGACGCGGTCGCACAACCAGAGTTGGCGGGGCCTGCTCGCGTGGGCCAGCGTCGCGGCGGTCGCCGCGCTCGTGCTCCTGCCCCCGCTCTTCTTCCTGCAGTGGCGGCAGGCCCGGCTCGCCGAGCTCTCCCGGCCGGCCGTGCAGGCCGGGTGGGATGCGTTTCGCGACGACATGCGGGCCCAGTCGGATCGCGACGGCCCGGTGCAGCGGAAGGTGCCGAAGAGCGCCGAGCCGCCGGAACTCGTCTGGCTCCGCGACTACGCCACGCTCGCGATCGCCGCCTGGGTGCTGTTCGTCGGCGTCATCGGGATCTTCTTCGTCGTCCTGGTCCGGGGCGCGGTCCAGGGGGGCGCCACCGCGGTCAGCGGCCCAGGATCGCCCGGGCCGTGACGGCGACCACCAGGAAGAGCACGAGCGTGATGCCCAAAACGCCGACGAAGGAAAACAAGGCCGCACCCCTCAGGATCGGGACCGTGTGGATCGGGATCGCGGCGGTCGAACGCTGTCCACCGCCGGCGGAGCGATCGTAGACGGCTTCATCCCGACGAACAAGACGGCCGCGGCCCCCACGCCGCTACTGCCGGCGGAACAGGTCGGCCGAAACCACCGTGCGGGCGGTGCGGCCCACGTCGTCGAGCGTGCGCCGCTGGCCGACCGTGTGCCACGGGGTCACGTCTGCGAGTTCGGGCATGATCTCCAGGATCTGATCGACGAGCATCTCGACCGTGCGGCCGACCGGCGTGCCGGCGGTGCGTTCGCGGATCGCGGCCGCTGTCTTCATCAACTTGACCATGCGCGACCGTTCGAGGACGGGCCCCGACAACTGGCCGTCGCCCTCGACGAGCAGTTCGGCCACGGGCACGTCGAGCACCTGCTGCCACCGATGCAGTTCGGAAAGCCGCAGATCGCAGTCGGACTGTTCCTGGCGACGCACCACCGTCAGCGACATGCCGAGCCGCCGCGCGACGTTGCGGAGCGTCACCCCCTGACGCCGCCGGACATCGGCGATGCGGTGCAGCGGCGCTTCCCGCCGGCCACCGGCCACGGCGTCGATCCGGAGTTCGTCTTCCGCGCGGCACACGTCGGAATGCTCCGTGTCGGCGACGGCGAGAGGATCCTGGAAGGAGTCGTCGGAGTCGTCGAACGAATCGTCGTGGCAGTTGCGATCGTAGTGCACGGTTGCCATGCTTGGGCTCCTCGGCGGCGGACGAACGGGCTTGTGCGGAAGGCCTCGTCGTCGCGGTGCAAGCAATACGCGGGTGGTTCGGAATTCGTTCGGGGCCGCCGGAAAAATTTCGGGGTTCGCGGCGGGGGCCGGGCAGGCGGGGCGTGGTAGCCTGAGCCGCCCCGCGGCCGCCTCGGCCCCGCGGCGGCGACGACCCGAGTTTCGAACCCCCGAAAGGCCCTTGCCCGTGGATGCCACGCCCCGTCCCGCCGCCCCGGCCTCCGGCTCCGAGGCCCTGAGGACGTCCGCCGCCTGGACGCCGCTGCCCCGACGGACGGCGCTCGTGGCACGCGGTCGCGACGCGGTGAAATTCATCGACGCCTTCACGACCGCGGCCGTCGCGCGGCTGGCGGTCGGCGCGGGCTGCGAGGGCTTCTTCACCGACGCGCGGGGCTGGGTGATCGCGCTGGTGAACATCCTGCGTGTCGAAGACGGCCTCTGGATCGACGCCCCGGGCGGGCTCGCCCCGCGCCTGCGCGATCACCTCGAGCACTACCACATCCGCGAGGACATCACGTTTGACGACGCGTCGTCGGACCGCGCGAGCCTGCTCGTCGCCGGCCCGCAGGCCGAGGAGTGGCTTGCGAAGTGGATCGGCGCGGCAGCGCCGGGCCGACGGCTCGACCATGCGATCGCGCAGCTCGGCGACGTGCCGGTGACGATCGTGCGCGTCGAGTGGTGCGGCCCCGGCGGGTTTCTCGTGCAGGCATCCGCGGCCGACGCTCCGCGGCTGATCGAATGGCTGGCGGCGCAGACGCTGCCGCGGGCCGGCCTGGAGGCGGTGGAGGCCGCGCGGATCGAGGAGGGCCTGCCGGAGGCCCCCGACATCGTCGAGAAGACCCTG
This sequence comes from Planctomycetaceae bacterium, assembly GCA_040376455.1. Classification (GTDB taxonomy): domain Bacteria; phylum Planctomycetota; class Planctomycetia; order Pirellulales; family UBA1268; genus QWPN01. Next base: position 21,688 of record JBEIQP010000035.1, read on the forward strand.
CCGCAGGAACTCGGCCGCGACGAGCGGGCAATCTCGTTCACGAAGGGCTGCTATCTCGGACAGGAAACGGTGGCGCGGATCGACGCGCTCGGGCACGTCAACCGCAGGCTCGTCGGCATCGCGACGGCGGCCCCGCCACCGGTCGGGGCGGAGGTGCGGTGCGGCGGCGAGGTCGTGGGGCGGGTGACGTCGGCCTGTTTCTCGCCGCGGCTCGGATGCGGCCTCGGCCTCGCGCTCGCGCAGACGAAGCCACTGGCAGGAGGCGGACCGGTGGAGGTGGACGGGGCGGCGGCGCGGATCGTGTCGCTGCCGGTGGAGGCCGTCGCCGCGCCGCGGCCCGCCGACGTGCTGCTCGAGACGAAACGGTTTCGCGTCGTCCGCGTCGGCCAGCCGTGCGCCGACGGGTCGCTGCGGGAGCGGGAGGTGGTGATCCATCCCGGCAGCGTCGTGGTCGTGCCCTTCGTGTCGCCGACGGAGGTCTGCCTGGTGGAGGTGGTGCGGGTGGCCGTGGGGGAGACGCTGCTCGAACTGCCCGCAGGCACGCTCGATCGCACGGAGCCGCTCGCCGACGCGGCCGCCCGCGAGCTGGCGGAGGAAACCGGCTATCGCGCCGGGCGGATTCGGCCGGCCGGCTCGTTCTGGATGTCGCCCGGCATCCTGCGCGAGCGGATGCACCTCTTCGTGGCCGAGGATCTCACGGCCGGCCCGCAGGCGCTCGAGCCGGGCGAACTGATCCGCACGCGGGTGGTCGCCTGGGACGAGGCGGTGGCGATGTGTTGCGACGGGCGGATCGACGACGCCAAGACGATCGCCGGCATCCTTCTGATCGACGCGCGGCGCCGCGCCGGGCAGGGTTGACTCACGCCGCGTCTGCCTGCTCCGGCGGTGCCGTCGGCCGGCGGTCGAACAGGAACATCAGGCCGCCGATCAGCCCCGCGATGGTCGTGCTCAACAACCAGAGCAGCCCCACCGCCACGGCCTGGGCGGCCACGACTCCGTGGGGAGCCAGAAGCACCTCCAGCCCGCCCTCGCGCACGCCGACGCCGTTGATGCTGATCGGCAGCACCATCGCCAGCGCGATCAGCGGCACCACGGAGAACCAGACCTGGAGCGGCTGCTTCACGCCGAGGGCCCTGGCGATCAGCGCGACCGACACGGCGCCGCCCATCTGCACCAGGAGGCTCCAGCCGATCGCGCGGGTCATGAGGCTCGGCCGCTGCTGGTAAGGGAGCAGTTGCGCGATGAACGCCCGCGCGGGATGCGGCGCGGGAATCAGATCGATGATCCGGTCGAGCGACGACACGACCAGCCAGAAGCCCCCCACGGCCGCACCGAGCAGGCCGGCTCCGACGGCGGCCGTGGCCGCGGGCCCGAGCGCGTACTTCGTCGATAGGATCGCGGTGCCGGCGAGCACCCCGAGCGCCGCGAGTCCCGTGAGCCGGTCGGCGAGCACCGTGCAGCCGGCCAGCAGCCGGCGCGGCGTCGTGTCGCCGAGCCGGTACGCCTTGAACACGTCGCCGCCGATCGACCCCGGCAGGCAGAGGCTGAAGAACATCCCCTCGAAGAACCGCCAGACGAAGACCCGCAGCCGGAACGGGAAGCCGATCGGCCTGGCCAACGCGGCCCAGCGGACCGCCGCCAGCACCTGCACGCCGATCGTCACGGCGAGCCCGGCGAGCCACCACCGCCAGTCCGCCTTGTGGAGTTGATCGACGAGGCTCGGCCACGGCACCCCGCGGAGCGCGTAGGCCATGAGGCCGACGCTCGCCGCCACGCGGGCCACGACGCCGAGCCACGGGGGAAGGGCCTGCCGCTGCGAGGGCTCGGCGGCGGTGGCGGAGGTGTCCATGACGAGACCGGCGCACAGGGAACGGAAGCAGATCGCATCGGGGAAGGGCATCGTGCCGTGATCCCCGCCGAATTTGCGGGTACCCTACACGAAATCCCCTCCCCGCTCCCAGACGACATGCCTGCATCCCCGTTCTCGTCGTGGCTCGCGCTCCTTCCCTGGCTCGAGATCGCGACGATCGCGTTTGCCTTCGTGTGGGGGGCGATGATGGGGAGCTTCCTCAACGTCGTGGCGTATCGCACGCCGCGCGGCGAATCGGTGGTGACGGGCGGTTCGCGATGCCCCCACTGCGGGATGCCGGTGCGGCCGCGCGACAACGTGCCCGTGCTCGGCTGGATCTGGCTGCGGGGCAAGTGCCGGGATTGCGGCCGGCCGATTCCCGCGCGGTATGCGGCCGTGGAGGCGGCCTGCGGCGCGGTGGTCGCCGCGGTCGCC
>JBEIQP010000002.1:0-60545 GCA_040376455.1 Planctomycetaceae bacterium
CGATATCCAGCTTGCGGGAGGGTTTTCCCATCAAGGCCTGATGGTCGTCGTCACAAACACCGCCGCGACTTTCATTCCTCGCACGTCGAGTTGGACAGTTAAGAAGATTGGACACCGGCTTTTTGAGTATCGTGAGTGAAATGGCGAACCACGCAATGCAGCGGGCTCGCGATAAAATCGGTCCTGATGGAAAGTCCAAGGTCGCGAGCCGCTGATCGGAGTCGTTCGGGACATTGATTCGCGATGCTGGAGGGGCTGCCTCTGAAGCCCGGTCAACGTAGCCATGCCTGAACTCAGTCGCTTTTACGGAATCATCATTCGCATGTACTGCGAGTTGGGGCCCCATCACTCACCCAATTTTACGCCTACCATAGCGACGATGAGGCCGTGTATGGCCTTGACCCCATAGAGTTGCTCGCTGGGACCCTTCCTCGTCGGCAAGCCAGACTAGTGGAGGCTTGGGCCGAGTTGCATCAGTCGGAGTTGGTTGCCGATTGGGGCCGATGGCAGGCCGGTTCAGAACCTCTGCCAATTGATCCGCTTCCGTAGGTGCCGACATGATTCACGCTCTTCATCGCGTCACCGATTTCGAGGTTGTTGGTCCGCATCGCCTGCGAATCGCATTTCGTGATGGCTTGGTGCGCGAAATCGATTTCCGCCCGATCCTTGCCGGATCTCTGTATGGCCCTCTCCGTGATCCGAATCTTTTCGGCCAGGTTCGGTTGGATCCGGAGGTCCACACCTTGGTCTGGCCGAACGGCGCCGATTGTGATCCGGCTACCCTTCATGATTGGCCTGACCTGCTCCCCGCAATGGAAGAGCGTGCGAGGTCATGGGATTCCGAGGGCGTCCCGAACCAGGCGATGCAGCAGCCTCGCGTCAGCGTCCTGCGGTGTGGTTCGTCCAAGGCCGCGAACTGCTCATCGCGGTCGTTCGCAGTGCAGGGTAGGTTATTTCCATGCCGATCATCGTCGCGTCTCTAGTCGTGAATGTGCTTGTCGCTGGCTTCTTCGGCCTAGCGACGGGATTCAACCTCAACTCGATTCTCCCGAAACTCGACGTCGTGTTCGGGCCGGATACGCCCTCGCGACGAATCCTGTCGTGCCTGTACTTGGCAATTGCTGCAATAAGCGCCGTTGCGTTACTGGTCGCGCCGCTGCGCATGAATAGTGTCGTCGTTCTGATGGCCCCTTGATCGCGAGCCATTGGCCGCGGCCGTTCAGCAGGAAGGCCGCCGGGCCCGCGCCCGCCAGCGGTCATTTGGGCAGGCAGTAGGCGAGCGCCAGCAGCGCGTAACTGGTGACAAGGCTCGGGTTGTCTTCCATCCACCTTCCGTTGGCGTTGAGCCACGAGCCGTCCGGCTGCTGCCGGCCGAGAATCTCGTCGGAAAGTTCGGCTCGCCAGGAATGAGCCTTCCCCTCGGCATCGGTAAACGTCTCCTCGCCGATCACGTCGAGCGACTTGGCGGCGGTGTGGAAATAATAGAAGAGCCCGGCCTGGCCCATGCCGGGGTTCTCCTTGAACGTGTAATGCTTGCCGAGCCATTGGAGGGCGGCCTTCACGCGGTAGTCGTCTTTGGTGAGGCCCGCGAAGATCATGCTCTTCAGTCCGGCGTAGGTCATGGAGCCGTAGCTGCGCAGCCCCCCTTCGGGCGTCGTGCCGGCCTGACTCTCTCCGCCTGCGGCCGGGGTGTAGTAGAAGCCGCCGTCAGGGTTCTTCGCGGCGAACGGCGTCGTGTTTTCGGGGCCGACGAGATTCTGCGTCCGCGACACGAACACGAGAGCCTTCTGGATCGCCGGGTCGTTTTCGCTCGTCCCGATGCTGCGGAGCGCCTCGATCATGAACTGCGTGTTGGAGAGGTCGGGCCGCCCTTTCTTCCCATAGCCCGCACCGCCGAACGCCGGATCCGCCCGGCCCTTCCCCTCGCCGTCGTCCCACTGCAGCCCCTTCACGTAGGCTTCGGCGGCCTTGATCTGCCGGTCATAGCGGCCGTCCTTGTTGCAGGCGGCCAAAGCCAGCATGGCGAGCGCCGTCTCGTAGTTGCTGACGGGCGAATCGGGCGCGTGGATGCCGCCATCGGGCTGGGCGAACGTCAGCAGGTAGTCGATACCCTTCTGAACCGCCGGGGCGTCGGCCGGGGTGCCCGACTTCACCAGGGCGTTCAAGGCGAGGGCCGTCACGGCCGGGCCGGCTTCGGAGGCGAAACTGCCGTCCTCAGCCTGCCCCTTCTCGACGAGGTACTTCGAGGCCTTGGCGATCGAATCACGAATCGCGGCGGGGTCGGCCGCCTGCGCCACGGGCACAAGGCTCGCGCAGACGAGCAAGACTGCCAACGAACCTCGCAATGCCTTCATGGGTCACCTTTCGCGGTGGAGAACTCAGGACGAACACCGGAAAGAATACGCTCGTCCAAGCGGCCCCCGAAAGGTGCGTCGGCCCGTGCGGGGAAACTTTCACCCGCGGCGGGCAATCATTCGCCGGCCCGGCCCGGACACGTGCCCGCGGTCAGACCGGGGACGTCGGCAGGGCCCGGGGGTAGGGAGGCACCTCGCGCGGCGGCGGATCGCGGCCTTCCTCCAGCTGCCACGACTCCCGTTCCTCGTCGCTGGCGTAGTAGGTGAGCCAGATCGTCGCGTCCTCGGCGTCGGTGGCGCTGCAGTCCCAGTGATAGTAGTTGTCGGGGACGTCGACCCGCTTCACGGTCGCCGGGAGAATGTCGCGGCGAATGAGCGCATACAACTCGCGATCGGAGAGATGGTCGGTGTAATCGAGGACGATCCGCCGCGAATAGAGCCGCTCGATCGTCTGCCAGAGACGTTCCCGCAGCTGCTCGTCATCGAGGGTGCAGGCGGGCTGCAGCGCGAGCGTCGGTTCGAACCAACGGGCGATCGGCTCCAAGGGCGCCAGTTCCCAGGCAAGCATCGACTCCAGGAACCGGTTCTCGACCTGCGTGGGCATGGTGTGAAAGTCGATCTCCCAGATCGACTCGTCGAGATACGGCTCGATCGCCGTGCGGAGTTCGCCGTTGCGGATCAGGCAGTCCACTTCTTCCGAATCGGGATGGTGTGCGAGGGGCATGCCAGGCCATTTCCAGGTGGGGATGGATCCGTCGCGCCGGCTCGCGCCGACAAGCCGGATCACCGACTTCCACCGCCGACGATACCAACGGAGGCCACCCGTTCAACGAATCGCGGCCCGTGGAACAGCGGTTTTTTCGGCCTCCGGCCGGTACGACCGGTACAACGTGACGACTCTCCGTCATCCGCCATTGTTCCCGGGTTTGCCGGAAGCCCGGAGTCGCCCCGCTCCAATCCCCAGAAGGGCCGGAAGACCGGCCGCGGAGATCCATACCCGCCGCGGAAAGCGGCTGGTTCCGCGGCGGGATCGCTGCCACCGGCCGGCCCTCTCGGGCCGGTGGTCAGGTCAGCAGCCGGACTCGAGCGCCGTGATCTTGGCGACCCGGCGGGCATGCCGCCCGCCCTCGAACGGCGTCGAGAGCCAGGTGCGGATGATCTTGTCCTGCACGTCGGCGCCGATCATCTCGGCCGAGAGGCAGAGCACGTTGAGGTCGTTGTGGCGCCGGCTCATCTCCGCGGTCACCTCGTCGTGGCAGGTGGCGGCCCGCACGCCGGCGAGCTTGTTGGCGGCGATCGCCATCCCCACGCCCGTGCAGCAGAGGAGAATGCCCCGATCCACGGTGCCCTGGCTCACGCGACGGGCCACATCGGCGGCGATGTCCGGATAGTCAACGGCCTCCTCGCCCTGCGAGCCACAGTCGATCACCTCGTTGCCGAGACGTTCCAGCAGGCCGATGAGCCTCCTCCGCGCATCCACGCCCCGATGGTCGCTGCCGATTGCAATCCGCATGAAAGACACAAGCTCCGTAGTTGAGAGACGCCAACCCGCCCCCGCCGCCTCATTGCCCACCGGGGGGGATCCCGAGTGTATCGATTCTCGAGGTCAAATGCCCCTGAATTTGTCGGGCGCACTTCCGGTAGGTCTCCAGCGTGCCGCCGATCGGATCCAGAACATCATGACGATCCGGCGAGAGCATCGCCACCCGGCCGCCGGCCTCGGGGAACTGGGCGAGAATGGCGGCCCGGTGGGTGGCCGTCATGGTGAGGATGACGTCGGCCTGGCGGACCAGCGACTCGGTCAGCGGTTGGCTCTCGTGCCCGGAAAGATCCCCGCCCATCTCGGCCATCGCGTCCATGGCACCGGTGCTCGCCTTGCCACCCGCCCAGGCCGAGATGCCGGCACTGGCCACCACGACGCCATGCCGCTCGATCTCGTCCACGCGGCACCCGAGCCGTTCGGCGGCCAGCGCCCGAAACAGCGCCTCCGCCATCGGGCTGCGGCAGGTGTTGCCCGTGCAGACGAACAGCACCATCAGGCTGGACAGCCGGCGGAGGGTTTCCTCCGACACGATGCCGGGCCGCACGACCCGAAATGAATCGTCGGCGATCTCGATCGTCGAGGCGGGCTGAGCATAGCGGGCCCTTCCATCGTCGATCGCCAGCCCCACGAGCCGCCCCGCCCGCTCGATCACATCGGTGACGGTCACGGCGGGCGCTTGATCCCCGCCGACCGGTTCCGCCAAGACGACCGGCCCGGCCAGCATCCGCAGGCAGTCGTTGAGCATCGGATGCCCCGGAATCCGCAGCCGTAGCCGGCCGGCGCCGATCACGGCCTCGCGGCAGGCCGCAGGCAGTCGGTGGACGAGGCTGTCCGGGTGATCGTCGGGCACGATCATCGCCACCGGTCCCGGCCAGCAGCGGCGGGCGAGGCGGCGTCCAATCGCGGTCATGCGCGGCGCCCAGTCAAGCGACTCCTCGGCGCTCTTGAGAGCGAGCGTCAGCCGAGGCTCGCGCTCCCGACTCGGCGCCACGTCGCACAACCGGGCCGTTGCGGCCGCATCCCGGGCGCTGGCGGCGACGACGTAATCGGTTTCCGTCGGAAAGACGACGATCCGCCCCTCGGCGAGCGCCTGCACCGCGCGATGCACGACATCGCGGGCATCCTCGGTCCGGCGCAGATCGATCACCATCGGGGGCATGGATCCGCCGGGTGGGGCCGGACATGGCCGGGGGCGGGCGGGCCAAATCGGCACAAAAAGGGGTTTGGAATAGGGAAAAATACCGCGGTTTGCGGGGCGCAGTCAAGGATCGGCGACTGGGCAAGCCGTGTCGCGAGCGCGGCGGCACGGACGCTCCTCGGTTCCCCGCCGGGCTGCGGCCCGTTGGGGGCCCCGCGATCGCCACGGGGTTTTCGGCTTGTGGCAGGGGCACGGGCTCCGCTATTCCTCCGCGGCTCGGCAGCCGCCCCCTCCCGCAACGGCATCCTTGATGGCCACTCGCACGACTTCCCGACGACCCGCGGCCGCGATCCCGCACTGGCTGGTCGTGGCCCTGATTGGCTGCATGGGGGCAGAGGCCGTCGCCCAGGCACCGGCGCCGCCGCCCGTGATGCCGCTGCCACCGGTCGGGCAGCCCGCCCCCCAAGCCGCTGCCGCCGCCGCCGACGAGGCCAACCGCATCGTCGAGGTGCGGATCGAAGGCAATCATGCCACGGAGGTGTCGAAGCTGCCGCAGCTCGTCACGCGGGCCGGACAGATCTTCGATCCGCAGGCGATCGAGAAGGACGTGCGCACGCTGCATCGCACCCGGAAGTTCGTCGACGTCCACCCCAAGTACGTCCGCGTTACCGAGGGCGTCGTGGTGATCTTCCAGGTCGTGGAGCGGCCGATGCTGCGCTACGTGAAGTACGTCGGCAACACGCACGTGACCACCCGCACGCTCCGCAAGAAGGCCGAAATCGACGTCGGCGATTCGATGGATCCGTACGTCGTCGAGGAGGCCCGCCGCCGGATCGAATCGCACTACCACGAGAAGGGCTACGACGCCGCCCGCGTGACGACCGTGGAAGGAAGCAAGCCGGGCGACAAGGGGGCCGTGTTCCTCATCGACGAGGGGCGCAGCCGCAAGGTGGCCTGGACCGGCTTCGTGGGCAACACGATCGCCAGCGACGCCCGCCTCCTCACGCAGATCAAGTCGAAGCCGGGCATTCTCTGGGTCTTCGGCGGCGACGTGGATCGCAACGTGGTTGACGAGGACGTCGAGGCACTCACCGCCTACTACCGCAGCCTCGGCTTCTTCCAGGCCAAGGTGGGCCGCGAGGTGGACGTCGTTCACGAGGGCCGCAAGGACTGGACCTACCTGACCTACGTGATCAACGAGGGGCCGCGATACACCGTCCGCAACGTGGCCTTCGTCGGCAACAGCAAGTTCAAGACCGAGTTTTTGGAGCGCGACCTCAAGCTCAAGAGCGGCGAGCACTTCAACCAGTCGAAGATGGATGCCGACCTGAATCTGATCCGCGACATCTACGGCGGTCGGGGATTCGTGTTCGCCGACATCAAGGCCGACCCGCGGTTTCTCGAGCAGCCCGGGCAACTCGACCTCGTCTACAACGTCGAGGAGGGGCAGCGCTACCGCGTCGGCAAGATCAACGTGCGAATCCGCGGCGAGAATCCACACACCAAGCACAGCACGGTGCTCAACCGGCTGTCGCTCCGGCCGGGCGACATCCTCGACATTCGCAAGCTCCGCGACGACGAACGCCGCCTGAAGGCGAGCAGCCTGTTCCTCGCCGATGCATCCAAGGGGGAAGGGCCGAAGATCGTGTTCTCCAAGCCGGAGGACGACGGCCAGCGGATGGCGAAGGATCCCGATCGGCCGGGCTTCCGCGGGCAGAGCCCCGACGGCGAGGAGGCGGATGCCGTGCTCGATCTGATGCTCGAAGGCGATTGGCAGGTCGCGCCGCAGCCGGCCGCGCTGCCGGTGGCCCCCGCGGCCGCCGAGACGGGAGCCGTGGCGGCGAAGCCGGTCTGGCGAGGCCAGAGCCCCGCCCCCGCGGTGCCCGGACAGCAGCCGTACGCGCAACAGCCGTGGGTCCAGCAGCCTTGGGTGCAACAGCCCGCCCCCGGGCAGGCTTTCGGCGTGCCCGTGCAGCCCGCCCTCCCCCAGCCCCAGATGACGGGGCAGCCGATGCAGCCGCCGGCGGCGTGGGGCGGTCAACCGCTGGCCCCCGCCGGTCCCGAAGCGATCGACTATTCCCGCATGGTCGCTCCGCCGCCGGCCGCGCCGGTCTACACCGTCCAGCAGCAATTCGCGCCGGGCGCACCGGCGGGCCCGGGCCTGCAGCCCGGCATGGCCCAGCCGGCGTTCGCCCCCGGGGCTCCCTTCCCGGCGCAGCCCGTCGCGCAGATGAACCCGAATCAGCCTCCCGGCTTCCAGCCCGGCATGCTGCCTGACTTCGGCGGCAGCCCGATGCCGGTCTTCCCCGGAAACGAGCCCTACGTGGTCGTGGACGTCGATGCCGAGGAAACGCAGACCGGCCGCCTCATGATCGGTGCCGGCGTCAACTCCAACGCCGGGCTCGTCGGCAACATCGTCGTGGACGAGCAGAATTTCGACATCCTCCGGCTGCCCAGGAGTTGGGACGACATCAAGAACGGCACCGCCTTCCGCGGCGCCGGGCAGCGGTTTCGCCTGGAGGCCGCGCCGGGCACGCAGTTGCAGCGCTACATGGCGACGTTCCAGGAGCCGTATCTCTTCGACACGCGAATCGGGCTGTCGCTTTCCGCCTCCTACTACACGCGGGCGTTCTACGACTGGGCCGAGTCGCGAACCGGCGGCCGGATCGGGCTCGGATACCAGTTCGCCTTCGCGCCCGACCTCTCGGTCAACGCCGGCTTCCGCGGCGAGAGCGTGGATGTCTTCAATCCGCGCGTCCCGGGCGTGCCGGAAATCGACCGGATGCTCGGCACGAACGGGCTGTACGGCTTCAGCGGCGGCCTGATTCACGACACGCGCGACAGCCCGTTCCTGCCCACGCAGGGCCACCTCGCGACGTTCGAGTTCGAGCAGGTGATCGGCACCTTCGTCTACCCGCGCGGCATCCTCGAGGGTCGGCAGTACTTCCTCCTCAACGAGCGGCCGGACGGATCGGGACGGCACGTGCTCTCGGTCGGCTCGGTGCTCGGCATGTCGGGGCCCGACACTCCCGCCTACGACAACTTCTTCGCCGGCGGCTACAACACCCTCCGCGGCTTCGTGTTTCGCGGTGCGAGCCCCCGCCAGGCGGGAACCAACGGCCAGTTGGCGATCGTCGGCGGTCCGTTCCAGTGGCTCAACACCGTCGAATACATGTTTCCGATCACGGCCGACGACACGCTCCGCGGCGTCGTGTTCACCGACTTCGGCACCGTCGAGTCGAACGTGTCGATCAACAACATGCGCGTCGCGCCCGGTTTCGGCATGCGGATCACGCTGCCGGCGATGGGGCCGGCCCCGATCGCGCTCGACTTCGCCTTCCCGGTGGCCTACGCCCCCTACGACAGCAAGCAGATCTTCAGCTTCTTCGTCGGGTTCGCCCGGTAGCCGGACGGGAGCCGCCGCCCGCGCGGCAGGCCGTTTTGGCCGCTGGATGCGGGGGATATTCGCGCTGCGGCCGTGCGGGCCTCCCGTCTATCATGCGGCCGTATGAGGCCCTCCACGCACCCTCCCGCCGCCGCCCAGCCCCGCGAACGGATCCTCGTCGTCTGCACCCGCTACATCGGCGACACCGTGCTGGCGATCCCGTTCCTGCGGAACCTGCGCCGCGCCTTTCCCGACGCGGTGATCGACGTGCTCGCGGAAGGCAGATCCCGCGATGTGCTGGCCGATTGCCCGTATCCGGATGAACTGCTGGCCTGGACGAGACCGGCGCGGCCGCGGAAGCGAGGCCGCTGGGCGTCGCTGTCCGGCATCCGCGGGCAGGCGGCATGGCTGCGGTCGCGCGGCTACGCGCGGGCCTATCTCCTGAAGCGGTCCACGTCCGGGGCCATCCTGGCGTTTCTCGCCGGCATTCCCCAGCGCGTCGGATTCGCGACCGAGTGCAGCCGGCCGCTTCTCTCGCGGGCGGTCCGCGTCCACCGCGGCCGCCACCAGGTGGAGACGTATCTCGACCTGCTCCGGGCCGACGGCATCGCCGTCGATGACGGCCACAACGAAAACTGGGTCCACGAGACGGTGGGGCGTCGCGTCGAGCGGGCGGTCGAGCCGCTGCCCGCCGGCAGGCAGCGGGTCTTTCTCGCCGTCCGCGGCACCGATTCGCACCGCTTCTGGAAGCCGGAGCGGTGGGTGCGTCTCGTCGAATGGCTCGTCGTCGATCGCGGCTGCGAGATCGTTCTCTGCGGAGGGCGGGCCGATGCCGACGCGCACGACGCGTTGCAGGAAAGCCTCGCCCCGCACATCGCCCGTCACGTCCACGATTTCTCGCGGTCCCTCTCGCTCCGCGAAACCGGCGGGCTCATCGCCCGGATGGACCTCTGCATCGGAGTCGATACGGGGCTGGTGCACCTCGCCGCCTCGTTCGGGATTCCGGTGGCGGTGCTGGTCGGCCCGACCGACCCCAACCAGTGGTGCCCGTGGATGACCCGAAGCGAGGTGCTGCGGTCGTCGCGGGTCGTTCGCGGACGGTTCGACAGGCTGCGGGCCGCGCTGGGCGGCCGAACCGCACGGGATCTCCGGTGGCCGCTCGGCAGGGCTTCGATGGAAGACCTGACCGTGGCCGAGGTGTGCCGGCGGACCGACCTGCTATTGGCGGAGGCCATGCCACGGTCGCCGCAGACGCCGGGCCCGACGATCAGAACCATCGACCTGCGCGAGGGTGCCTACCGCTACACGGTGGTCTCGCGGTCGGCCGAGTCGGCCCTTGCCGCGCTGGCATCAGACGCCGAGACCGCCTGAATCGCCATGCGTGCGGCGGACGACCCGGCCACGAACCCGCTGGCCCATGCCCACTGAAAGTTGAAGCCGCCGATCCGGCCATCGACGTCGAGCACTTCGCCGGCAAAGAACAGCCCGGGGCAGATCCTGCTCTCCATGGTCTCCAGCCGGACCTCCGCGAGCGGCACGCCGCCGGCGGTCGCTTCGGCCACGGCGAAGCCCCGGTCGCCCGTGATCGGCAAGGGCGTCGCGACGAGGAGCCCGGCGAGCCGACGCCGCACGTCCCGGGGCACGTCGCCCGCGTGAGCCGCCTCGGCCAGACCGCAGAGCGCGCGGGCCAGACGGTCCGGGAGATGATCGCGCAGCACGGCCAGCGCGCCGCGGCGCTGGCCTTCCACCAGGAGACGGTCCGCCTCGTCGGCGGTCGTGCCCGGCAGCCAGTTGAGGGTGAGCGCGACCCCGGGGTCGCGGTCGCGCGCGACGAGCCAGTGGCGGCTGATGTCGAGCACGGCCGGCCCCGACAGCCCCACGTGGGTGCAGAGCGTGCTGCCCGCCGCTGCGCGGAGCCGCTTGCCGCCCGGGGCATGGAGCGAGACCTCCGTGGGCAGCGTCAGGCCGGCGAGCCCGGTGATCCAGTGCCCCGCCGGCAGCAGCAGCGGCACGAGCGCCGGCACGATGGGCGTCGTGAGCGAGTGGCCGAGCCGCTGCGCCAGCGCGAAGCCGCCGCCGTCGGATCCCGACTTGGGGAGCGATTTGCCTCCCGTGCAGAGAATCACGCGGGCGGCCCGCACGACGCCCGCGTCGGTCACGGCCGTGAACCCGCCGGCCTCCTGCGTCAGCGCCGTGACGCGTGCCGGATGCACGATCTCGACGCCGCCGCGCCGGGCCTCGCCGATCAGCGCCTCGAGCACGGTCCGCGCGGAGTCGGTCACGGGAAAGAGCTTCCCGGTGTCTTCCTGCTTGAGGATCACGCCGGCCTCTTCGAAGAACCGCACGGTGTCGGCCACCGTGAAGCGGCGCAGCACCTTGCGGATCGCCGGGGGCGTGCTGCCGGCATAGTCGGCCTCGCCGACTTCGACGTGCGTCACGTTGCAGCGGCCCCCGCCCGCCACCAGGATCTTCGCGCCGAGCTTCCGGGCGCCGTCCACGGCGCGGATCGCCAGGGAGACGCCCGCCTCGGCCGCCGTGCGGCCGGCCCACGCCGCCGCGCAGAGGCCCGCGGCTCCCGCGCCGATGACGAGGATGTCGGCGCGGCCGGCGGCCGACGCCAGGGGCGAGGCTGGGGATGAGGCTGTCGGCTGAGGCATCGCACCGGTTCCTGCGGATCACGTCGGGCGAGCGTCTCGCCCCGCCTCTACCAGCGGTGGTGGACGAGCGGCCGGATGGCGTCGTCGTAGATCGTCTGGACGGCGGCCATCGTTGCCGCGTCGAGGGCCGGCAGGTCGGCGGCCCGCGCGTTGTCGATCACCTGCGCCGCCCGCCGCGCGCCCGGAATGGCGCACGAGACCGCGTCGAACGAGAGGATCCAGCGGAGCGCGAACTGGGCGAGGGTCGTGCCGGGGGGCACGAGCGGCCGCAATCGCTCGACGGCCGCGAGGCCCGTTGCGTAGTCCACGCCCGAGAACGTCTCGCCCCGGTCGAAGGCGGCGCCGTCGCGGTTGAAGGCCCGGTGGTCGCCGGCGGGGAAATCGGTGTCGCGGGCGAAGCGGCCGGAGAGGAGCCCGCTGGCGAGCGGCACGCGGGCGATGACGCCCACCTGCTTCTTCCGCGCCACCTCGAAGAACAGCTCGGCCGGCCGCAGGCGAAACAGGTTGAAGATGATCTGCACCGACTGCACGTGCGGATACTCGACGGCCTTGAGCGCCTCCTCGACCCTCTCGACGCTCACGCCGTAGTAGGCGACCTTGCCCGCGGCGACCAGATCGTCGAGGGCCGCGAAGACCTCGGGCCGGTAATAGACCTCCGTCGGCGGGCAGTGGAGCTGCAGGAGGTCGAGCCGCTCGACGGCGAGATTCCGCAGGCTGCGATCGACGAAGCCGCGGAGGTTGTCCGCCGTGTAGCCGTCGGCCGCGTGGGGGAAGAGTCGGCGGCCCGCCTTCGTGGCGACGAAGAAGGGCTCCCGACGCTCGCGCCGCAACCGGGCGAGGAGCCGCTCGGAGAGGCCGTCGCCGTAGACGTCGGCCGTGTCGAAGAAGTTGATGCCGGCGTCGAGCGCCGCATGCAGGGCGGCCATCGATTCCGTCTCGTCGGCGCCGCCCCATTGGCCGCCGCCGATGCCCCAGGCGCCGAAGCCGATCTCGGAAACCTGCCAGCCCGTTCGTCCGAAGCCTCGCGTGTTCATGACAGGCAGTGTGGCCGATGACGCGCCGCGGCTCAACGGGCGTGCGGCACCATCCAGGCAAGAGGGCCCGTCTGCAGCCAGACCAGCAGGCCCATCAGGGCGGCGAGCGCCAGCGAGTGGGGGAACACGCGGCGCAGGATCGCGCCTTCCCGGCGGTGTTCGCCCGTGGCGGTTGCCGACACCACGATGCTCTGGGCATCGATCATCTTGCCCATCACGCCGCCGGTGCTGTTGGCCGTGCAGATGAGCAGCGGATCGAGGCCCAACTGCTCCGCCGTCACCCGCTGCAGACTGCCGAACATCGCGTTGCTCGACGTGTCGGAGCCGGTGAGGGCGACGCCCAGCCAGCCGAGCAGCGGGGCGAAGAAGGGGTACATCGCGCCCGAACGGGTCAGCGCCAGGCCGAGCGTCACGTCGGTGCCCGCATAGCGGGTGACGAACGCCAGCGCCAGCATCGCCGCGATCGTGCCGAGCGAAGCCGAGAGGCCGTGCAGGTTCTGCCACCAGATCGCCCCGGCCCGGCGCCAGGAGACTCCCAGCCACGGAATCGAGACGATGGCGGCGAGCAGGATGCCGGTGCCGGCGGCCGAGAGCCAGTTGAGCCGGTAGACCGCCCGTTCGATCTCCTGCGTCGCGCGGGTGGCCGGCGGCACCTTCGCGATCCGGCCGTCGAGCCACGGGACGGAAAATTCCGGGGCCACGAGCCGCTGCGGCAGGAGCGGCGCGGCGTGCGCGGTCGGCCCGCGGCCTTCGAGCGCCGCCTTCACGGGGGGCAGGCCCCAGAGCAGCACCATCGCCGACAGAAAGAGCCAGGGCATCCACGCCCAGGCGACCGTGCGGACGGGGTCGATGGCCGGGGCGGCTTCCGCCGCGGCGGTGCCGTGCCGCCAGATCTCCCGCGGCTGCCAGAACCGGAGGAACAGGGCGAGCAACGCCAGGCTTGCCAGGCCGCCGACCACGTCCACGAGCGTCGGCCCGATGAAGTTCGCCATCGCGAACTGCACCACGGCGAACGTCGCCCCGCAGACCAGCACCGCGGGCCAGACGCCGACGAGCCCGCGCCAGCCCGCCATCGTGCAGACCATCCACGCCGGCACCACGACCGAGAACAAGGGAAGTTGCCGGCCTGCCATCGCCGAAATCGCCTGCTCGTCGAGGCCGGTCACCCGGGCGAGCGTGATGATCGGGGTGCCGAGGGCACCGAAGGCGACGGGCGCCGTGTTGGCAATCAGCGCGAGACAGGCGGCCTCGAGGGCCGGAAACCCCGCCCCCGCCATGAGCGCCGCGGAGATCGCCACCGGCGCCCCAAACCCGGCCGCCCCCTCGAGGAACGCGCCGAACGCAAAGGCGATGAGGAGGGCCTGCACGCGGTGATCGGCCGAGAGGCGCGTCACCGACCGCTTCATCACCGCCAGCGCGCCGGCCTCCGCGCTCAGCCGGTAGAGGAACATCGCCGTCACGATGATCCAGCCGATCGGAAACAGGCCGAACGCGGCGCCGTGCAGCGCCGCGGCGGCGGCGGCATCGGCCGGCATGCCGAAGATGCCCACGGCGATCGCGAGCGCCGTCGCCAGCCCCGCCAGGGCGGCCCGCAGCGCCGTCCACCCGCCCCCGGCCAGCAGGCCCAGCAGGACGATCAGCGGCAGCGTGGCCACGAGCGTGGACGCCCACGGCGCGCCGAGCGGATCGTAGACCTGCGACCAGGGCATCTTCAGAGCCCGATGAAGACGACGGCGAGCGCGGCGAGCCCGACCGCGACGAGCGCGACGGCCATGTAGCGCGCGATCGGCGGGCGATCGGCATAGCGGTAGTCGTTCCGCACGATCGCCGCGAGCACGCCGCGGTGTTCCCACATGCCGGCCAGCGTGGCGGCCACCCCGAGCAGGATGAGCGCGGCGCCGAAGAGGCGGGTCTTGAGCGGCGTGAAGCCGCTGAGCCGGCCGTCGAATTCGAGCGCCGCCTGACCCAGCCGCTCGATGCCGAAGCCGAGGCTGATCATCGCGAGGCTGGTCCGAATCCAGGCCAGGAGCGTGCGGTCGGCCGCCTCGCGGTTGCGCTCGCGGGCCAGTTCGTTGGTGAGCGATCCATCCGTGACCGGGCGAGTTTCGTTCATCCCGAGAAGATAGCAGCCTGGGGCCGGGCCCGCGCGGCGGCCGGCCGCCGGCCCGCCAGGGCGGTGCAGCGGGGCTATACTTGAGGCATGCACTCCCCGTGGCCCACGAACGTCGCCGCCCTGGTGTTCCTCGCCGCGTGTGTCGCGTCGGCGCGGACCGCGGCGGAGGGCTTTCCGGAGCCCTTCAACAGCGAACGTGACGCCGCGGCCAGCCCCATGCCCGCGGTGGATGCGGCCGCCACGATGGAGGTTCCGGAGGGCTTTCGCGCACAGGTGTTCGCCGCCGAGCCCGAAGTGCAAAACCCGGTCGCGATGGCCTGGGACCCGCGGGGCCGCCTCTGGATCGCCGAGAACCACACCTACGCGGAGTGGCCCCTCAAGCACGACTCGCGGCTCCGCGATCGCGTGCTCATTTTCGAGGATGTCGATGGCGACGGGCGTGCGGACCGGCGGAAGGTCTTCCTCGACGACCTGCAGCGGCTGACGAGTGTCGAGATCGGCCTCGGAGGCGTGTGGCTGATGTGCCCGCCACGACTGCTCTTCGTGCCTGACCGCGACGGAGACGACGTGCCCGACGGCCCGCCGAAGGTGATGCTCGATGGCTTCGATCCGCTGGCGGAAAGCCACCACAACTTCGCCAACGGCCTGCGGTTCGGTCCGGATGGCTGGCTCTACGGCCGCTGCGGCGGCGCCTGTCCCGGGCGGGTCGGGCCGCCGGGGGTGCCGGCCGAGCAGCGGGTGCGGCTGGAAGGGGGCGTGTGGCGCTACTCGCCGCGGCTCGGCCGCTTCGAGGTGCTCTGTCACGGCACCACGAACCCCTGGGGGCACGACTGGAACGCCTTCGGCGACGGCTTCTTCATCAACACCGTCACCGGTCACCTCTGGCACATCATTCCCGGCGCCCGATATCCCCGCCATGGATCGCTCGACCCGAATCCGCACGCCTACGAGCTGATCGACATGCACGCGGACCACTGGCACTTCGACACCAGCGGCGGCTGGCAGAAGTCGCGGCACGGCGCCGCCGACGACTTGGGGGGAGGGCATGCCCACAGCGGCCTGATGATCTACCTGGGCGACAACTGGCCGCTCGAATACCGCGGTCGGCTGTTCACCTGGAATTTCCATGGCCAGCGGGCGAATCAGGAACTGCTCGAACGCGAGGGCAGCGGCTACGTGGCCAGGCACGGACGCGACATGCTGCAGAGCCACGACCCGTTTTTCCGCGGCATCGACCTGGCCTATGGTCCCGACGGGAGCGTGCTGGCGATCGATTGGAGCGACACGGGAGAATGCCACGAGACCTCCGGCGTGCACCGGAAGAGCGGCCGGATCTTCCACATCGCGCACGGCCGGACGCCGGCGCGGCCGGCCGGCGATCTGGCCGACCGTTCCGCGGTGGAACTCGCCGAATTGGTCACCCATTCCAACGAATGGTTTCCCCGGCAGGCGCGGATCCTGCTGGCGGAGCGGGCCGGCGCGGGGGAGCCGGGAAGCGCCGGTGCGGCCGATCTGCGGGAGGCCCAGGAGGCGCTGCGGCGGCTGGCGGACTCGTCCGACCCGCGAGTCGCCTGCCGGGCGGTGCTCACGCTCCACGCGACCGGCGGCTGCGACACGGGCCTGCTGCGGAAACTGCTCCGCCATCCCGACGAGCATCTGCGTGCCTGGGGCGTCCGCCTCCTTTCCGACACCTGGCCGATCGACGGCGTGCTCGGGCCGGCGGTGGTTTCGGCCGCCGAGGCGCAGCGGGTGGCGGCGGCCGCCGCCGACGTCGCCCCCGAGCTGCTGCGGCTGGCGGCGGAGGATCCGAGCGGCCTCGTGCGGCTCGCGCTCGCGTCCACGCTGCAGCGGCTGCCGCTCGACCGCCGCGCCGCACTGGCGGCCGCGCTCATGGATCGCGGCGAGGATGCCGACGACCACAATCTGCCGCTCTTGGTCTGGTATGGCGTGATGCCGACGGTGGAAGCGGATCCGGTGCGGGCCGCGGAACTCGCCGTCGCGTCGAAGTGGCCGCAAACCCGGCGGTTGATCGCCCGACGGCTCGCCGGACTGATCGACCGGCAACCCGACGGCGTGGCCCGGCTCGTGGCCGCGATCGCCGCAAAGCCGGATGCCGCCGTGCAACAGAGCCTTCTCGAGGGCATCGCCACCGGGCTGGCCGGCTGGCGCAGGGCCCCGAAGCCCGCCGGTTGGGACGCCGTGGCCGATCGGCTCGGTCACGGCGAGGGGGAGCTCGCGGCGCTGGTCCGGGACCTCTCGGCCCTGTTCGGAGACGGTCGCGCGATGGACGAGATCCGGGCGCTGGTTCGCGACCCGGCGACCGATCCGGTCGTCAGGCGGTCGGCGCTCGAGGCGCTCATCCGGCAGGGTGACGACGCGCTGCGTGAGATCTGCCTCGGCCTGCTCGGCGATCACCGGTTTGCCGGCATCGCGGCGGAGGGGCTCGCGCGGACCGACGATGCCGAGGTCGCCCGGGCGATCGTCACCGCCTGCGGCCGGCTGCGGAGCCAGCGGGCCAAGCTGGTCGGCGTGCTCTGCTCGCGACCGACGTTCGCGGCGGCGCTTCTGGAGGCGGCAGCCGCCGGAACGATTCCCCGCGAGGCGATCACCGCCTACGACCTCCGGCAGATTCGGTCGCTCGGCGATCCCGCACTCGACGCCCGCATCGAGCAGGAATGGGGAGGCGTGCAGGAGACCTCGGCCGACAAGCGGCGGCGGATCGAGACGCTCAAGGCCGAGCTCCAGCCCGCGGTGCTGGCGGCCGCCGATGTGTCGCGCGGCCGGGTGATCTTCGAGAAGAGCTGCGGCCGCTGCCACAAACTCTTCGGCGCGGGCGAGTCGATCGGCCCCGACCTCACGGGCGGCAACCGCTCCAACATCGACTACCTGCTCGAGAACATCGTCGATCCCAGCGGCGTGGTGAACCGCGATTACCGGATGTCGGTCGTGCTGCTCGGCGACGGCCGCGTGCTCAATGGGCTCGTGACCGCGCGCGACGAACACACGCTCACCCTCGTGACGCCGACCGACAAGCAGGTGATCGCGGTGGAGGACGTGGACGAGGTGACCGTCACGGCGCAGTCGCCGATGCCGGAAGGGATGCTCGACCAGCTCACGCCCGACGAGATCCGCGACCTGATCGGCTACCTGATGCAGCCGGCCCAGGTGCCGCTGCCGTAGCGGGCCCGAGCGACGGCGATTACTTCACCTCCAGATTCACGCTCGCCGAGTGGGCGTTGAACTCGGGGGCGTAGCGGCTCTGGATCTTCGCGAAGCCGCTCGACGCCGTGCCCCGGTGGGCCGCCCGCAGCGAATACTCGAAGACGTGCACGCCTCGCGGCAGCCGCTCGAAGAACATCTGGGTCGAGGTGTCGCGGACGGCCACGTACCAGCCCGCGCCGTCGCCCCACCGCCAGCCGGAGAGCACGTCCACGGGCTCGGTGAGGCTCGGTCGATGGTCGGCCAGCTCCAAAAACTCGTAGTCGCGGTCGCTCTTCACGACGAGCCGCACGACGAGTTCGTCGCCGAGCTCGACCCCGGCGCCGTCCGTGACCGGCACGAGCTCCGGCCCGGCCTTCGTCATCTGCTTCACGAACAACTGCTTCTCGATGGAGAGCTCCTCGCGGCCCGCCGCCGGCACCTTCGCGATGTCATCGAGATACTGCCAGTGAATGCCGCCGAAGGCCACGCCTTTGTCCTTCTTCGTAACCGTGATGGCGGCCATCGCGGGCGTGATCTCGCGCCGAGTAAACCGCTCCTCGAAGAAGCCGGTGCCGGCCTCGACCTTCGCAGGCTCCACCCGCTCGCCGCCCACGTCCACCGTGACGAGCTCCTGCGAGGCGAGCAGGTCGTCGCCCCGGCCGAGCAGGGCCCCGACCGCGTCGGCCGTCGCGCGGCTGCCCCGCCAGTGGCTCGTCCGTTTCTGCGACAAGAGCCAGACCTTCAGGGCCTCGACCGAATCCTTGTCGCCGGCCACCTCGTCGAAGGCCTCGATCATGATCGAGTGCGATGCGATCGGGGCGTAGGTCCAACTCCACCAGCCGGGGTGCGGATCCCGCCACCACATCCCCTGCCAGTTCTCCTTCTCGGCGCCGGGCTTGACGTCGGCGTCCACCGCCCGCTGCTTGAGGCTGTCGATGATCGAAAGCGCCGTCGGCTTGTCGCCGGAGCGGGCAAGCGCGATCGCCAGTTGCCCCTGCGAGAGCCGGGCGTCGAGCTTCATCCAACTCTTCCGGGCGACGTCGAAGGCCCACTGGATCGCCGCGGCGGCGTCGCCCTGGGGCGGAACGTCCTTCGTGAAGAAGCTCCGCGCGTAGAGGGCGTAGACGCCCAGCGGCGTAAGGACGAGCTCGTCGGGCTTGTCCTTCCAGGCCTTGAGAGCCCAGTTCCGCTCCTCGACGAGCCGGCCGTCGAGCCAGGGGATCGTCTGCAGGGCCGGCTGGATGTCGATCTTCGCGCCGGCCGCCCGCAGCCGGCCGAAGCCGGCGACGATGCCGAGCGTGACGGGGTCGCAGGTCCGGCCACCGGGGAACCAGGGCCAGCCGCCGTCGCCGTTGCGCAGGGTCGCCAGCCGGGCGAGCACCGCCTGCGTCTCGTTCTCGGCCCGCGTGGCGTCGAAGAGGAGCGCGATCCGGGCCCGCGCCTCCTTCTCGTCCACCGCGTCGCGAACCCAGGGCGTCTCGGCGAGCAGCGTCTTGACCAAGTCGGTGTTTTTCTCGAGCGGGCTTTCCAGTGCGGCCGTGCCCTTCCACTGTTCGAAGACCCGCGCGATCCGCGGGTCGCTCGTGGCGAGGTGCCGGGCGAGCGCGTTGGCGTAGAGCCGCGTGAAGAGGGTTTCCGTGCTCTCGTCGGACTGCTCCATGATCGCGGGCAGCGCGAGCACGGCGTACCAGGCGGGGTTCGACGTGGCCTGGACGACGAGCGACTGGCTCTGGATGTCGGTGCCGGCACTTTGGGCGAGCTGATCCAGCGACACTTTTCGCGAGCCGGGGCCGCGGATCGTGACGGGGACGGATTCACTGACGAGGACTTTGCGCGGCAGGACGACAACGAAGGCCTCTTCGCCGTCGGCGGCCTTGCCGGCGGAGCCGGTGGCCAGGTAGCGGAGGGTCTCGGTGCCGTCGGCCACCTTCACGGTGAACACGACCGGCCTCGACTCGCCGGCGGCGAGGTCGAAGGGCAATTCCCGCGGGCCGTCGACGAGCTCGTCGCGGGATGCATCCGTCCGTGCGTCGGCCAGCGCGAACCTCACCGTGCCGGCGAGCCGGCCGGTGGAGGTGTTGCTCACCTTCACCGGGATCTGCACGACGTCCCCCTCGCGGAGGAACCGCGGCACGATCGGCTCGACCATCAGGTCTTTCGCGGACACGCAGGTATCGACGATCGTCCCGCTGCGGAGCGCCGCATCGTGGGCGAGGCCCTTGAACTGCCAGGTGGTCAGCGTGTCGGGGAGCGTGAACTCGATCGTCACGACACCGTCCTTGTCGCTCGAGAGCGTCGGCAGGAAGAACGCCGTCTCCACGAGGTTCTTGCGTGGCGGGGGCGGCGGGGCTGCAGCCGCCGTGCCGCCGGGTTCCCGGGGGCCGTCCGCCTTCGGGGCAGCCTTGCCGCCGGCTTTCCGCGACGCCATCGCCATCGGCATCGCCATCGGCGCGGCGTCAGCGAAACTCCCCTCGGCCGCCGCACTCATGGGGGCTTGGGCCATTTCCAACGTTAACGTCTCCGGCCCCATGCGGCCTCCGCGCCGGCTCCGCGCCGCGAAAACGACGTTGTCCCAATGCCTCGCCGTCGCGCCGAACGGATCGCGCAGCACGCGGTAGGTCATCCACGGCACGTCCACTTCCCGGTGCGCGAACTGGCCGAGCATGTGATTGAAGGCCTCGGCCTCGTTCGTAAACGCGAGGTTCAGCCAGCTCGACTCGCGGCGGAACATCCCCATCAGGCCGTCGCCCGGCCAGGCGTGCTCGGCCAGCGCGTCGAGCGACTGGTCGTAGGCGAGCGCCAGGAACTCGGCCGCGACCGGGGCCGCCGGCCCCGCCACCGGATCCGCCACGCTCTTTATTTTCGCCCGCCAGATCTCCTTCGCCCCCGGCTCGAGCCGCCGCGTGAACCGCTCCCACTCGATCGCGAGCTTCTTGTTCGTCCAGGGCACGTCGATCGTGCGGCTCTCGGAATGGAGCCGGCCGTCGCGGACCATCCAGGCCCGCACCGTGAACCCGCCGCGGTGCGCGTCGGTCACCTTCAGGCTCACCGGCCACTGCGTGCGGCCCGGCTCGGTCCAGGAGCGCGCGAGCGTCTTGCCGGCCTGCACGATCTCGACGAGCGCCCGGCCGCGGTCGTAACCCGTGCCGATGAGTCCCGTGAACTCGCCGTTCGGCTCGACCGTCGCCGTCTTGGGCTTCAGCACGAAGGCCCGCCGCACGCCATACTTCGCGGCGAGAGGATCGACCACCTCGACGACCGTCTCGGCCCGCACGGCCGGCACGTCGCCCTTGGCCGGAATCTCGAACACCGCCTTGTAGACGCCGGCGGGAAGCGTCGCCGTCGCCTCGGCCTTGCCCGTGGCCTTGTCGGTCGTGACGTTTTCCATCGAGACCTGCTCGCCCACGGCCCACGTGTTCACGTCGGCGGGATCGGGTTTGATGGGCTGGGCCGCGATCGCCCCGCCGCGACGGCCGCGCATCGGCATCGGCCGCGGGCCCCCGTGACCGCCAAAGAGGTCGGGCCGCATGACGGCCGCCGGCTGCACGAGCCGCGAGACGGTGAGCGTGCCGGTCGCCTCTCGGGGCTGGCCGTCGAGCGTCGTCGTGGCGAGCGCGAGCTTCACCGCGGCCGGCTTACCGTCCTCCACGGCCAGCCAGTCGCCGGCCGAGACCGTCGCCTCGACGTCGGTGTAGCCGACGCTCACCGTCTGGGTGTCGCTGCGGGTCTCGCCGCTCGGATCGGTGACATCGGCCGTGACGGTGTAGGTGAACACCGGCAGCGACTCCTTGGGCACGCTCCTGTCGGGCCGGGCCGGGAACGTCACCGTGAATTTTCCTGCATCGTCGGTCAGGACCGTGCCGCGGGCGATCCGCTGGCCGCCCCGATCGAAGGGCAGCCAGGGAAAGAACCAGCGGCACCAGAACGGCCAGCGGACGTTGCGGACCACGTTCCACTTCACCTTCGCGGCCCCCACCGCCACGCCGGTGTAGGTCGTGGCCGTGCCCGAAAGGGAAACCTCGCCGCCGAGCGGCACGGCCTTCTCGGGCTTGGCGAGATCGACCTTGAACTTCGGCCGCTTGTATTCCTCGACGCGGACGGCGACGCCGCCCTCGAAGCCGTCGTTGCCCGGCGCCTGGGCCTGGATCGACCACCCGCCCGGCAGGGCCCCGGTGGCGATCGGGAAATTTCCGTGGAACGAGCCGTTGGCGGTCGTCTTGTGGGTGGCCTGGGCCACCTCGCGGCCGTTGGCGTCGCGGAACACCACGTCGATGTCGCGGTCGGCGACCGCGCGATACTCGGCCGTGGCGTGGTCGCCCGCGCAGGCGATGCCCTTGTAGTGGACGATCTGGCCCGGCCGGTGGATGCCGCGGTCGGTGACGAGCGTGATCGACTTGAAGCCGGAGGGCTGCTCGTTTCGCCACACGTGGGTCGATCCGGTCGCCACTTCGTGCCGCTTGCCGCCGAGATCGGCCGCCGCGACGACGATGAGTTCCTCCTGCTGCGGCACGGAAAACTCGTAGCGGCCTTCCTTGTCGGTGGTGGCGGTCGCGGTCTGGCCGAACGGCGGCGGGCCGCCCTGCTCCCCGCGGACGAAGGCCTTCACCGTGGCGCCGGCGACCGGCTCGCCAGAGGCGATGTCCACGACGTGGCCGAAGACGGCGACGAGGCCGCCCTGACGTGCTTGTGCCGCGGCTGGATTCGGGCCGCGGGCGACCGGGTCGGCGAACACGGCGTGCTGCTGCTGTTCGGCCACGATCGCGAGGCGGGTCACCCAGACCATCGACACGAAGACGACATTGTCCTCTTCGCCGAAGTTCTCCTTCTGGCTCGCGATCACCCAATAAGCCCCCGGCTCCAGGTCGGCGGCGCCGAAGGCCGTCGCGACGGGGATGTCCTCGTGCCGCTGCCGGTAATCGGGCGTCGCCGGCAGGTCGGCCGCGTGCGTCTTGATGGACGGCAGGGCGAGGATCGTCTTGCGGTCGGCATCGTCGAACCAGCCGAAGTGCGGCTTGCCCGCCTTGAGCCGGGCGTTGAAGTCGGCCTTCGCGAGCCGGAGGTGCACCTTTGCGAGGTTCTGGTAGGAGACGCGGACGACCGGCCACGGGTCGGCCCACGAGTTCTCGGTCTGAAACGACAGTTCCGGCGCCTCGATCTCGATGACGAGGTTCTTGCACATCGCCCCGCCGGGGCTCGTGGGATGCGCCTCCGCACCGGCCAGCGCGATCTTCCGCGCCTCGACCAGGTCGCCCGGCTCGCCGTCTTCGCCCTGACGGAGGAGCGTGGCCAGATGAAACCGGCCGAGCGACGCGGTCTCGTGATCACCGGCCCGCTCGACGAACGTCTCGAGTGCCCGCTGCTTGCGGTCCGCCAGATCGCCCGGCTCGCCGGTGGAGACGGCCACGCCGCTTGCCCAGAGAATCCGATCGAGGTCGGCGGAGAGAAACGCCGTGCGATCCTGATCGGCCCGGTGGAAGTCGAGGAGGTCGCGGTAGAGCTTGAGCGTGTCGATGAGTGGCGAGGCGGCATCGCTGAAGCCCTTTTCCGTTTCCGGCTTCCACGCACAGAACTCCTCGGGGAGCCCGAGGGCGGGCGAGTCGGCGCCGATCTCGAAGGCGTCCTCCGGGGCCACGAGGCCGCGTTCGCCGGATCTGGAAAACGCGATCGCGTCGCGGACGATCACGTCCCACACGGTAGGCCGGTAGGCGTCGGGCATCGATCCCTTCTCGATGAGCGCCGACCATTCGGCGACGGGGAGCTTTTGCAGGGCCGCCCGCTCGGGGCTGCCAGCCGCGCCGACCGCCGCGGCGAACCGAGCGCGGATCTCCTTGACGATCGTCGGCAGATCCCACTCGGCGATGCTCGCGAGGTCGTCGGCCTTCGCGCCTCCCCGCGTGCGCTGCTGATACCGCCAGCGGTTCATCTGGAAGTAGCCCCGCGTCCAATTGGCGCGAATCGCCTCCAAGACGCCGCGGGTCTCTGCCGGCGCCTTCTCCATCGCGGCGGCGAGGCGGATCACGCGCTCGGGGTCGTCGCCGGGCCGGTCGCCCGTCTCGGCGAGGATTCGCGTGGCGATCGCCCGGGCGACCTCGTCCCACGCCTTGGCCTGCGTCGCCTCGGCCTCGACACCCGCGAGCGCCTCGGCCGCCGTCTTTGGCTTGCCCTCGTCGAGCGCCTTCTGCACGGCGGACCAAACCGCCTCGCGGGGACCTCGAACCTCGTCACCGGCGGTGGAGCGTGGCATCAGGCAATGGCCTCCAAGGCAAAGGATCACCGCGGACCAGATCGCGCGGGTGAACCCCGCGGACGAACGGGGCGAACCGGCGCGGCGGGTCGCCATCGTGCGCCGAACGGCAGGCATGAGGAAATGCACGGGAACAATCTCCTGCGAACAAGCGGGGGCGTGGCGGCCGGCAGCGACCGCAAAGTTTACGCGGAAGCCTTCGTTTAGACGCAGTTCGCCGGCGTGAGGTTCCCGGGCCGCCCGACCTAGCGGCTAGCGGGCCGCAGGGCCCAAAAAGCCGTGGCTCCGGCGGAAACCAGGGATTACAATGAGTTGATCGCCCGCGGCGAACCCGCTCCCGCCCCAATCGCCCGCGTGAATCGTGCCACCGGCTTCGCCGCTGCGAGGACATCCCATGCCGCGCATCCTCCCGCACGCAACGCCGGTCATTGGACGGGCGACGCTGCTGGCTGCCGCGCTGGTTTCCCTGGCTTGCGACGGTGCTGCGGCCGCCGAGCCGCTGTCGTTCAACAAGGACGTTCGGCCGATTCTGGTGGAGAACTGCTTCTCCTGCCACGGGGCCGACTCGGCCGGGCGGAAGGCCGACCTCCGGCTGGACGTCCGCGACGACGCCGTGGAATTCGGTGCCATCACGCCCGGCGACCCCGACTCGAGCCCGATGCTCGACCGGATCTTCTCGGACGACCCCGACGAGATCATGCCCCCGCCGCACGCCAAGAAGACGCTCACGGCCGAGCAGAAGGAGATCCTCTCGCGCTGGATCGCCGCCGGGGCGGAGTATGAGCCCCACTGGTCGTTCATCCCGCCGACGCGGCCCGAGCCGCCCGCCGTGAAGAACGCCGGCTGGGTGAGGAACCCGATCGACCGCTTTCTACTCGCGCGGCTCGAAGCCGAGGGACTTGCGCCGGCCGCCGAGGCCGACCGGCGCACGCTCGCGCGCCGTGCATCGCTCGACCTGACGGGCCTGCCCCCGGAGCCCGCCGTCGTCGAGGCCTTCGTCAACGATGCGGCCCCGGACGCCTACGAGCGGCTCGTCGATACGCTGCTGGCGAACCTCGCATGGGGCGAGCATCGCGGCCGGCACTGGCTCGACTACGCCCGCTACGCCGACACCCACGGGATCCACTTCGACAACTACCGCGAGATGTGGACCTACCGGCAGTGGGTGATCGACGCCTTCAACCGCAACATGCCGTTCGATCGGTTCACGATCCTGCAGCTCGCGGGCGACCTCGTGCAGCACGATGACGCGACGGCCGCGCCGCACCAGGTGCTCGAAGACCGGATCGCCAGCGGCTTCAACCGTTGCAACATGACGACCAACGAAGGGGGCGTGATCGACGAGGAATACCTCGTGCTCTACGCCCGCGACCGCACTGAAACGACGGCCGCGGTCTGGATGGGCCTCACGGCCGGCTGCGCCGTCTGCCACGACCACAAGTTCGATCCGCTCACGCAGCGGGAGTTTTACGAACTCGCCGCCTTCTTCAACAACACCACGCAGAAGGCGTTGGACGGCAACGTCCGCGACACGCCGCCGATCCTGCCGGTGCCTGCGGCTCCCGACCGCGATCGATGGGCGGCGATCGAGCAGACCATCCCCGCGGCGAGGCAGCGGATCAAGGAGACGGCCGACCAGGGGCGCACGACGTTTGCGGACTGGGTCGCCGGCCTCACGCCCCAGGCGGCCGCCGCGACGGCCCCCCAGGAGACGCCGCTCCTGGAGATGCCGTTGGCCGAGGGCGAAGGGGGGAGCACCAGGATCGGCCAGGCGGGCAAGCAGATGGGCCTGCCGCTTTCGTTCACCAACCAGTCGGGCTGGCAGCCGGGCCCGGACGGACGGGGGGCGCTGGTGCTGGATGGCACGGTGGCGCAACTGCCCTCGGTCGGTGATTTCGAGTTCGACCAGCCGTTCACGGTCACCTTTCTGACGAGGGTGCGCGACGGCCATCCCCGGGCCACGGTCATATCGCGGTCGTCGAGCGATCCGAAGTCGCGGGGCTGGTCCATCACCTGCGAGCAGAAGGAGGGAGTGACGCTCGACCTGGATCACGCCGGCGGCGATGCCTCCCTGGAGGTGCTTGCGAAGCGGCCCCTCCCCGTGAACCAGTGGGTGCACGTCGCCATCTGCTACGACGGCTCCGGCAAGGCTTCCGGCGTCAGGGTGTACTACGACGGCCAGCCGGTGCCCACGCTGGTGCGTCGCGACAATCTCGCCGGGCAGACGATCCGGACCGATGCGCCGTTCACGGTGGGTGGATCGGCGGATGCGATCGGGTTTTCGGGCCTGTCGCTCTGGGGCCTCAGCCTCACCTCCGAGGAGGTGGTGCGGCTGTGCCTCGAGCCGACGATCGAGGCCCTCCTGAAACTGCCGCCGACCGAGCGGGCCGCGCAGGCAGACGGCGTGTTCGACTGGTGGCTCGAACGGTTTGACCAGCCGTTCAAGGAGGCCTCCGCCCGGCTCGCCGCGCTCGAGGCCGAGCGGTCCGAGATCGTCAAGCGGGGCACGGTCGCCCACGTGATGCAGGAAAGCGCGGACATGCCGAAGGCCTACGTGCTCGACCGTGGCGAGTACGACAAGCGGAAGGACGAGGTCGGTCCCGAGACCCCCGACATCCTGCCGGTCTTTGCGGAAAGCCTGCCCCGGAATCGGCTCGGCCTCGCCCAATGGCTCCTGTTGGCGGAGCATCCGCTGACGGCCCGCGTGACGGTCAATCGCTTCTGGCAGGAGGTCTTCGGCACGGGGCTCGTGCGCACCAGCGGCGACTTCGGCATCACCGGCGAGTTGCCGAGCCACCCCGAGTTGCTCGACTGGCTGGCGGTCGAGTTCCGCGAAAGCGGCTGGGACGTCAAGCGGTTGTTCCGGCTGATGGTGACCAGCGCCGCGTACCGCCAGGCGGCGGTGGCGACGCCGGAAAAACTGGCGACCGACGCCGCCAACCGGCTGCTCTCGCGCGGGCCGCGATATCGGATGGACGCGGAGATGATCCGCGACCAGGCGCTCGCCGCCAGCGGCCTCCTCGTGCGGCAGATTGGCGGCCCGAGCGTAAAGCCCTACCAGCCCGAAGGCGTCTGGGAGGCGGTGGCCATGAACGTCAGCGACACGGCGATCTACAAGCGCGATCAGGGGGGGAACCTCTACCGCCGCAGCATGTACTGGTTTTGGAAGCGGTCGGCGCCCCCGGCCTCGCTCGACATCTTCAACGCGCCGTCGCGCGAGAGTTGCACCGTCAAGCGCGAGCGGACCAACACGCCGTTGCAGGCCCTGGTGACGCTCAACGACCCGCAGTTCGTCGAGGCGGCTCGGGTGCTCGCGGACCGGGCGCTCCGGGAGGGGGGCGACACGGACGAGGCCAGGATCGACTTCATCGCGCGGCGGCTGCTGGCCCGGCCGCTCGACGCCGAGGAGACGGCCATCGTGAAGCGGTCGCTCGCCGACCTCGCCGGCTGGTATGCGGCCCACCCGGACGACGCCGGGAAGCTGGTGGCGATCGGCGATTCGAAGCCGACGTGGGACGACGCGGCGGTGCTCGCCGCCTGGACCATGCTCGCGAACGAACTGCTGAACCTCGACGAGGTTCTCTGCAAGTAGGAGCCCAGTCATGAACGACCGCCGGACAATGCCCCACGCGCCGCTGGCCGAGCTGGGACTCAACCTCACGCGGCGCCGCTTCTTCGAGCAGGGCGGCCATCTGCTCGGCTCCGCCGCGATGGCGACGCTCCTGCCGGAGCGGCTCATGGCGGCCGGCGCGCCGCCGGGCGACGGCGTCGTCCGCGTGCCGGGGGCCGTCGGCCCGCACTTCGCGCCGAAGGCGAAGCGCGTGATCTATCTCCACATGGTGGGAGGGCCCCCGCAGCAGGACATGTTCGACCACAAGCCGCTCATGGCCGAGTGGTACGACAAGGACCTGCCCGAGAGCATCCGCAACGGCCAGCGGCTGACCACGATGACCTCGGGGCAGTCCCGCTTTCCGATCGCGCCGTCCAAGTACTCATTCGCCCGGCATGGCGAGTGCGGCATGTGGGTGAGCGACCTGTTGCCCCACACGGCGAAGATGGTGGACGACCTGTGCTTCGTCCGCAGCATGCACACCGAGGCGATCAACCACGAGCCGGCGATCACCTTCATGCAGACCGGCAACCAGATCAGCGGCCGGCCCTGCATGGGGGCGTGGGCGAGCTACGGGCTGGGAAGCCTCAACAACGACCTGCCGACGTTCGTGGTGCTCGTCGCCAAGTCGTCGAACACCGAGCAATTGCAGGCGATCGGGGCCCGGCTCTGGTCGAGCGGCTATTTGCCGGGCGAGCACGCGGGGGTGAGCTTCCGTTCCGCCGGCGACCCGATCCTCTACATCAGCAACCCGGCCGGGGTGTCCGCGGAGGTGCGGCGCAAGACGCTCGACGGGCTGCAGGCCCTCAACCAGCGCACGCTCGAGCAGCTCGGGGATCCGGAGACGCGAACGCGGATCGCGCAATACGAGATGGCGTTTCGGATGCAGTCGAGCGTGCCCGAACTGACCGATCTAGCGAGCGAGCCGGCGACGACGTTCGACCTGTACGGCGACGACGCGCGGAAGCCGGGCACGTTTGCCAACTCGGCGTTGATGGCCCGCCGCATGGTGGAGCGAGGCGTGCGGTTCGTGCAGATCTACCACAACAATTGGGACACCCACGCCAACGTCTCCGGCCGTTTGCCGATGCAGTGCAAGGACGTCGATCAGGCCTGCTGGGGGCTCGTGCAGGATCTGAAGCAGCGGGGCCTGCTCGACGACACGCTCGTGGTCTGGGGGGGCGAGTTCGGCCGGACGGTCTATTCCCAGGGCGGGCTCACCAAGCAGAATTACGGCCGCGATCATCACCCCCGGTGCTTCACGATGTGGATGGCCGGCGGCGGCAGCCGGCCGGGGCAGATCTACGGCGAGACCGACGACTTTTCCTACAACGTCGTCAAGGACCCGGTGCACGTCCGGGACTTCCACGCCACCGTCCTTCACCTGCTCGGATTCGATCACGAGCGGCTCACCTACCGGCATCTCGGCCTCGATCAGCGGCTCACCGGCGTCGAGCCGGCTCACGTGGTCCCCGACCTGCTGGCCTGATCCGCCCGGAGGGCGGTGCGGGGTGCAGGCGGGATCGCGAGAAAGTAGAATGGCGTCTTCCTCTTCCCGTATCCATTCATGGAGGCGCCACGCATGACGTGCGGCCGCTGCATGCCGAATGTGCCCGGGCTCGTTTCGCGGGCCCTCGTCGGGATCCTCTGCTGCCTGGTGGCCCAGGCCGGCCTGGCCCGGGCCGATCAACTCGACCTCCGGGAAGGAGATCACGTCTGCATCGTGGGCGGTGGCCTGGCCGACGCCATGCAGCACACCGGCTGGCTGGAGGCGTTGCTTCACAGCCGCTTCCCCGGTCATCGGCTCACGATTCGCAACCTCGGGTTCGACGGAGACGAAATCGATCCCGCCAAGCGGCTGCGGTCGGCCCATTTCGGCACCCCCGACCAGTGGCTGTCGGGCTCGGCCCCGATTCCCAAGCCGGCGGCGCTCGCCAGCAAGGAGCACGTCCGCGAGAACCGGTTCGAGTCCACCAACACGAAGGCCGACGTGATCTTCGCCTTTTTCGGCTCGAACGAGGCCCACGCCGGTCCCGAGGGGCTCGCCGCCTTCAAGGCCCAGGTGGACGCGTTCATCACGCACACGCTCGGGCAGAAGTATGACGGCGTCGAGTCGCCGAAGCTCGTGATGTTCTCTCCCATCGCCCACGAGGACCTCGCCCGGCCGCACTGGCCCGACGGGTCCGCCCACAACGCGAACCTCGCGATCTACACCGACGCGCTCGAGGAGGTCTGTGCGCAGCGGGGGGTGGTGTGCGTCGATCTGTTCACGCCCACCACCGAGGCCTATGCGAAAATCAAGGAGCCGCTCACCGAGGACGGCATCCATCCGAACGAGCGCGGCGACCGGGAGATCTCCCGGATCATCGACGAGTCGCTCTTCGGCGCGGCCCCGGCCCGCGATCCGCGGTCGCTCGCCCGTCTGCAGAAGGCCGTGGCTGACAAGAATCGCCTCTGGTTCCAGCGGTATCGCGCCACCGACGGCTACTCGGTGTTCGGGGAGCGGGCGTTTCTCAAGTTCGAGCCCGACCAGCAGAGCAACTACGAGGTGGGGCAGCGGGAGCTCGAATACATCGACGTGATGACGGCCAACCGCGACCGGCGGATCTGGGCCACCGCCGCGACGCTCGCCGATCCGGCCGCGCCGTTGCCGCCGGTCGAAGAGGTCGGACTGCCGAAACTGCTGGCGGTGAAGACCAACAAGCCGGGGCCGCTGGAAGGGGGTCGGCACGAGTTCCTCTCGGGCGCCGACGCGATCGGCCGGATGACCGTCCACTCCGGGATGCGCGTGGAATTGGTGGCCGACGAGGTGCGTTTTCCGGAGCTGATCAACCCGGTGCAGATGTCGTTTGACGCGAAGGGCCGCCTCTGGGTCGCCACCTGGCCAAACTATCCGCACTGGAAGCCGGACGAGGCGATGGACGACAAGCTCCTGATCCTCGAGGACGTGGACGGCGACGGAAAGACCGACACGGTCACGACCTTCGCGGGCGACCTGCACAACCCGACGGGCTTCGAGTTCTGGGGGAAGGGCGTGATGGTGGCGCAGGGGCCGGACGTGCTCTATCTGGAGGACACCGACGGCGACGACCGCTACGACGTCAAGCGGCGGATCATCCACGGCCTCGACACCGCCGACACCCACCACGCCGCCAACAGCTTCGCGTTCGACCCGTCGGGCAGCCTCTATTTCCAGGAGGGGACGTTCCACCACTCGCAGCCCGAGACGCCCTGGGGGCCGCCCGTCCGGGTGGCCAACGGCGCCGTCTTCCGCTACGAGCCGCGGACCGGCCGGATCGCGCTCTACACGTCGTACGAGTTTGCCAACCCGCACGGCCATGCCTTCGGGCGATGGGGGGACGACATCGTCGTGGACGGCACGATGGCCGCGCCGTTCTGGGGCTCGGTGTTTTCCTCGCGGCTCAACGGGCTCGACAAGCACACGGCGGCTCCCACCGTCTACGCCCAGCGCACGCGGCCCTGCCCCGGCATCGAGATCGTGTCGGGTGGGCACTTCCCGCCGGAGATGGAAGGCCAGTTGCTCGTGGGCAACGTGATCGGCTTCCAGGGGATCCTGCGGTATGCGTTCAACCCCGGCAGCGACTCGTTTCCGGTGGCGGTCGAGGCGGAGCCGATCGTGTCGTCGAGCGATCCGAACTTCCGGCCCGCCGACCTCGAGATCGGCCCCGATGGCGCGCTCTACTTCACCGACTGGCAGAACCCGATCATCGGTCACATGCAGCACAACCTCCGCGATCCCAGCCGCGACCGCATCCACGGCCGCGTCTATCGCGTGGTGGTGGCGGACCGGCCGCTCGTGAAGTCGCCGCCGATCGCCGGCCAGCCGGTCGCGAAGCTCGTGCCGCTGCTCGCCGATCGGGCCGACCGGGTGCGGTATCGTGCCCGCATCGAACTCGCCGGGCGGCCGGAGGCGGAGGTGCTGCCCGCGGTGCGGGCGTGGCTCGCCGATCTCGACCCCGCCGCGGCCGATTACGAACACCACCAGCTCGAGGCCCTCTGGATGCTGCGGCACTTCGACCAGGTCGATCTGCCGCTGCTCGGGAAGGTGCTCGAGTCGCGCGACGCCCGCGCTCGAACGGCCGGCCTCCGGGTGCTTTCCACGATCGTGGAGCGCGTGCCGGAGTCGCTCGAGTGGGTGCGCAAGGCGGCGGCGGACGAGGATCCGCGCGTCCGGCTGGAGGCGGTCCGCACGGCCACGTTCCTCACGGCGCCTGAAGCGGTCGAAGTGCTGGCGCTCGTGGAGCAATTTCCCAGCGACCGGTTTCTCAAATACGTGACCAAGGAGGCGGCCCGGGTGCTGCATCCGCAGTGGCGGGCCCGTCCGGCAGGCACGGCCCTGACGACGGAGATCGGGCGGCGGTACGTGCTCCGGCTGCTGACGAACGACGAGCTCGTGCGGGAGGCGCCGTCGGTGGACGTGTATCGCGAGATGCTCCTCAGAAACGGCCTCGAGGAGAAGTATCGGCGGTTGGCCGTGGAAGAGCTCGCGAAGGCCGACAAGACGAGCGTGGTGAAGGTCGTCGCCGACGCGCTGGCCGCGGTCGATCGGCAGGAAGGGGAGGTCGATCCGAACACCATCTACGAGCTGATCCGGCTGCTGCTGGATCAGCCGCCGGCGGAGGTCGCGGCGTTTCGGGGCGACATGGAGCGCTTCGCCACCTCGGCGCGGCGGCCCGCCATGCGGCGGGTCGGCTACGTGGCGGTGATGGCCGTCGATGCGGCCGGCGGCGGCAACGCCACGGCGAAGGCATGGGAGCTGGCGCAGGGGGATTCCGCGCGGATGATCGACCTGATCGGCGCGCTGTCGATGGTTTCCGATCCCGCCGCGCGGGCGAGCCTCTATGAACGGCTCCTGCCCCTCGTCGAGTTGCCGGCCGGCGGGCAACCGCAGGCGTCGGGACTGCCGTGCCGCTATGTGCGGGTGCAGATTTTCGGCACGACCCGAACCCTGACGCTCGCCGAGGTGGAGGTGTTTTCGGGGGGCGTGAACGTCGCCCTGGGCGGCACCGCCTCCCAGAAGAACACCGCAGAGGGGGGCGTGGCAGGGCGGGCGATCGACGGCAACCCCGACCCGGACTTCCAGAAGGGGAGCCAGACCCACAGTGAGCCGGGCACCAACGATCCCTGGTGGGAGGTGGATCTCGGGACGCCGCGGATCGTGGAGCGCGTGATGATTCACAACCGCCAGGGGGCGCTCGGCACCCGCCTCAAGGAATTCAAGATCACGGTGCTGGATGGAGACCGGAAGGAGGTCTTCATGGCCGAGAACCAGCCCGCGCCGGAGTTGACCGCCGAGTTCGAGATGGCCCCCAAGCCCGAGATGCTGGCCGTGGCCGTGCGGCGGGCCGCCTTCGCGGCGCTGGCCGGCGTTCGCGGCCGCGAACGGGAGACCTTCGAGAAGCTCGCGCCCTACGTTCGCAGCGGGGTCGATCGCGACGCGGCCATCCGCGCGCTGGCCACGATTCCGATTTCGGCCTGGCCGGCCGACCAAGCGGAGCCGCTGCTCGACGCGCTGACCGGGGCGATGAAGGCTGCCACGGCGGCCGAACGGGCGAGCGACAGCGGCCTGGCCGCCTGGCAGTTTGCCGAGAACCTCACCACGCTCCTGCCGCCCGCGGAGGGCAAGGCCCGCCGGGCGGTGCTCGCCGACCTCGGCGTGCGTGTCGTGCGGATCGGGACGGTCTACGAGCGGATGGCGTATGACCAGGAGACGGTCGCCGTGCAGGCGGGCCGGCCGGTGCTCTTCGTGCTCGAGAACGCCGACACGATGCCGCACAACTTCGTGATCACGAAGCCGGGGCGGATGCAGGCGGTGGGCGAGCAGGCCGAGCAGGAGGCGCAGCGGCCCGAGTTCGCGAAGCAAGGTTTCGTGCCGGCGTCGCCCGACGTGCTCGCCGCCAGCACGCTCATGCAGCCGCAGGCCTCGCAGCGGGTCGCGTTCACCGCGCCGACCGAGCCGGGCGTGTATCCCTACGTCTGCACCTACCCGGGGCATTGGCGGCGGATGTTCGGCGCCCTCTACGTGGTGGACGATCTGGAGTCGTATCTGGCCGACTCGAAGGCGTATCTGGCGGCGCATCCGCTCCCGATCAAGGACGCCCTCCTCGAGGATCGCCGGCCGCGGACGGCCTGGGCCCTGTCGGACCTGGAGGACAGCCTCGCCTCCCTGGAGAAGGGACGGTCGTTTCTGCACGGCCGGGAACTGTTTCGCACGGCGTCGTGCATCTCCTGCCACAAGATCGGCGATGCCGGCAACGCCTTCGGGCCGGAACTGTCGAAGCTCGACGCGGCGATGACGCCCGTGGAGATCGCCCGCCACATCCTGGAGCCGTCGTTGCGGATCGAGGAGAAGTATCGGGCGACGACGATCCTCACGGACGACGGCCGGGCGGTCACGGGCCTCGTCGTGGAGGAGACGCCGAACGAGGTCGCGATCGTCGAGAATCCGCTGGCCAAGGCCGATCCGCTGCGGATTCCGCGGGCCGAGATCGAGGAGCGGACGACGTCGCCGGTGTCGATCATGCCGAAGGGCCTGCTCGACAAGCTCTCCCGCGACGAGGTGCTCGACCTGATCGCCTACGTCGCCGCCCGGGGGCAGGAGTCGAGCAGCCTGTTCAGCCCGGATGGCTGTCCCCACCACGAGCCCGCGCCGAGCGTGAAACCATGAGCGAAGACAGGTCCGAGGGCGGAAAGGCGATCCGGCCGCTCGACGCCAATGAGCGGCGGGTGCTCGGCGTGTTGATCGAGAAGGGAAAGACCACGCCCGATCAGTATCCCCTCTCGCTCAACGGGCTCGTCACCGGCTGCAATCAGAAGAGCAACCGCGACCCCGTGATGACGCTCGACGAGGAGCAGGTGATGCGGGCGGTGGCGAGCCTGCGGCAGTGCGGCGCGATGGCGGAGGTCTTCGGCAGCGGCAAGATTCCGCGCTACCGGCACCTCGCCTACGAGTGGCTCGGCGTGGGCAAGGAGGAGTTGGCGATCATTGCCGAACTGCTCCTGCGCGGCGAGCAGAGCGAGGGCGATCTCCGGGGGCGGGCGAGCCGGATGGATCCGATCTCCGACCTGAACGTGCTGCGGACGCACCTCGACAACCTGGCCGCCCGGGGGCTCGTGATCTGGCTCTCGCCTCCGGGCCGTGGCCGGCTGCTCACGCACGGCCTCCTCCCGCCGGAAAAGCTCGAGAAGGTGCGTGCGCAGGTGGCGCTGGGCGGCTTCCCGGCGCCGGAGGCCGCGGCCGCCGAGCCGGATTCCGGCGCGGGGGCCGTCGCGGACGGGGCCACCGGTCTGGAGGGTCGGGTGGCGGCGCTCGAGGAGGCGGTGGCCGCCCTCCGCGCCCGGTTGGCCGCGCTCGAAGCAGGAGAGGCACGCCCCGATGAATCGTGATCGAAGCCGATGCCCGCATGCGGCCCCCGGACACAGCCGGCGATGAAACCCGACGAGCGTGGCCGCCCCGACGCCGCAGCACGGCCGGCCGCCGCGATGGCGGGCGACGAGGCGTCGAACCCGGCGGCGACGGACCGGGAGAGCCTGCTCGCCCGCATCGCCCAGCAGCAGCATGCGCTCGACGAGCATGCGATCGTCGCGATCACGGACGTGACCGGGCGGATCACGTACGCCAACGACAAATTCTGCCAGATCAGCCAGTACTCCAGCGATGAACTGATCGGCCAGAACCACCGGCTCATCAATTCGGGGCATCATCCGCGCGAGTTTTTCGCCGACATGTACCGCACCATCGCCGGTGGCCGCACGTGGCGCGGGGAGATCTGCAACCGGGCGAAGGACGGGTCGCTGTACTGGGTGGACACGACGATCGTGCCCTGGAAGGACGCCGCCGGCGCGCCCCAGCAGTACATCGCGATCCGCACCGACATCACCGACCGCAAGAAGGCGCAGTCGCTGATCGAGCGAACCAATCGCCACCTGACCGACTATCTCGAAAATGCGAGCGTCTGCCTCAACTGGACCGGGCCGGACGGCACCATCCTCTGGGCGAACCGTGCCGAGTTGAATCTGCTCGGCTACTCGCGCGACGACTACGTGGGCCGCAGGATCGACGAGTTTCTGGCCGACCCGGCCGATGCCGAGGGGCTGCCGCGCGACCTGGCCCGCGGGGCGAGCACGGTCAATCGCGAGGTGCGGCTGCTGGCCAAAGACGGCACGATCAAGACCATCTCCCTCACGGCCGACCCGTACCGGGAGGACGGCAGGCTGATCCACACCCGCTGTTTTGCCGTCGATATCACCGCCCGCAAGCAGGCCGAGAACGACCTGTCGAGTTTTTTCCTCACGTCCCTCGATCTCCACTGCATCGCCGGAATCGACGGCTTCTTCAGGCGAGTCAACCCCGCCTTCTCGAAAACGCTCGGCTGGAGCACGGAGCTGCTCATGGAGCGGTCGTTCCTCGAATTCGTCCATCCCGAGGACCACGCCGGCACGGTCGGCGTTCTCCGGCAACTGGCCGAAGGCGAGATCCTCCACCGCTACGAGAATCGCTACCTGTGCGCCAACGGCGAATGGAAGACGATCGCCTGGCGGGCCGTCGCCGACCCGGACGGCAACGTCTACGCGACGGGACGCGACGTCACGGCCGAGATCGCGGCCGCGGAGCGGCTGCGGCAGAGCGAGGAGAACCTGGCCACCACGCTCCGGTCGATCCGGGAAGCCGTCGTCACCACCGACGCCGACGGTCGGGTGGTGCAGATGAACCTGGCGGCCGAGCGGCTGACGGGCTGGACGCAGCGCGACGCGAACGGCAAGCCGGTCGCGGAGGTCTGCCGCGTGTTCGACGAGGAGAGCCGGCGGCCGTTCGAACTGTCCATCCGGCGGGTCATCGAGACCGGCCAGCCCGTCGAGATCGGCGAGACGACGCACCTGGAGCCGCGGAGCGGCCCCCGGACGGCGGTGGATCTCGTGGCCACGCCGCTCCGCGGCCAGCGGGGCGAAAGCGGCGGCGTGGTGCTCGTGCTGCGGGACGTGAGCGAGGCCCGGAACCAGCGCGGCATCATCAGGCGACAGAGCGAGCTCCTCGACGAGTTGCGGGCCGTCCAGGAGGCGTTCATCCTCCAGCCAGACGGCCAGCAGGCATTCGAGCGACTGTTGTTGGTCCTGCTGCGGTTCACCCAGAGCGAATACGGCTTCATCGGCGAGGTTCTGCACGATCCCGACGGGGCCCCGTATCTGAAGACCAACGCCCTGACCAATATCGCGTGGACCGACGAACTGCGGGAGCTCTACGCCAAGCACACCCTGCAGGGAGGGCTCGAGTTCCGCAATCTGCAGACCCTCTTCGGCCGGGTCATGACCACGCTGGAGCCGGTGATCTCCAACCATCCCGAGGCCGATCCGCGCCGCGGCGGACTGCCTGTCGGCCATCCACCGCTCCGTGCGTTCCTCGGCATTCCGATCATCGCGCAGTCGAAGATCATCGGCATGATCGGCACGGCCAATCGCCCGGGCGGCTATGACGAGGGGATGCTGCACGATCTCGAGCCCCTGATCGCCACGTACACGAACCTGATCCTGGCACGCCGGTCGCGGCTGTCGCGAGTGAAGGCCGAGGAGCAGGTGCGCGAGCAGGGGGCGCTGCTCGCACAGAAGCTGAACCTGCTGCAGGAGGTTCATCACCGCGTCAAGAACAACCTCCAGATCATCTCCAGCCTTCTCGCCCTGCAGCAGACGGAGGCCACGCAGCCGCAGGTGGTCGAGCAGTTGCAGATCAGCCGGTCGCGGATCGCCGCGGTCGCGCTCCTGCACGACATGCTGTACCGCTCGGAGACGATGGACGAGGTGAATCTCGTGCTGTTTCTGGAGGAGCTGGTGCGGCGGGTTCGCGAGGCGCTGTGTGATGCGGCGGCGCACGTGCGGTTCACGGTGGAGGGCCCGCCCGGCCTGGTTCTGACGCAGGAGCAGGCGGGGCCGGTGGCGCTGATCGTCAATGAAATGGCCACCAATGCCGTGAAGCACGCATTTCCCGGCCGCCGGCAGGGGCACGTCGCGATCCGGGCGCGTATGCTGGAGGACGGAGCCGGCGCGGAGCCGGCCATGGCCATCGAGGTGCGCGACGACGGCGTCGGCTACGAC
The DNA here is from genome assembly GCA_040376455.1 of Planctomycetaceae bacterium. Classification (GTDB taxonomy): domain Bacteria; phylum Planctomycetota; class Planctomycetia; order Pirellulales; family UBA1268; genus QWPN01. The sequence goes on from JBEIQP010000002.1 coordinate 37,387, forward strand.
GACCAGGCCACGCGTCCCGATTCCGCGGGGCTCGGCTCCAGGATCGTGGAGCGGTTGGCCACGCAACTGCACGGCACGACGAGCCGCATGACCGGACCAGGAGGAACGACATGGACCTTACAGATTCCGCGATGCCGTTGAACGAGTCCCGCTCTGCCTCCGCGGTGCTCGTCGTGGAGGACGAGGCCGTCATCGCGATGGAGATCGAGTCGCGACTGAAGGTCATGGGCTATCGCGTCGTCGGCTGTGCCGCCTCGAGCCAGGAGGCGCTGGCGATCGTGGCGCGGGACCGGCCGGACGTGATCCTGATGGACATCAACATCCAGGGCGGCCGCGATGGCGTGGAGGTGGCCAAAGAGATGCGGCGGGAACATGGGATCCCCTCGATTTTTCTGACCGCCTACGGCGACGACGCGACGATCCGCCGGGCTGCCGAAAGCAACCCGCTGAGTTTTTTGACGAAGCCATTCAGCGATCGGGAGGTGCGGGCGGCCATCGAGATCGGGCTCTACCGGCAGGCGAAGGAGGAGGAGTTGCGGCGCTCCCGCGAGCAACTCGAGAAGAAGAACCAGGAGCTCTCCGCGGCCCTCGCTTCGATCCGCGTGCTGCAGGGCCTGCTGCCGATGTGCGCGTGGTGCAAGCACATCCGCGACGACAAGGGCTACTGGCAGGAGGTCGCCGACTATCTCGCGGCCCATACCGACGCCGACCTCGCCCCCACGGTCTGCCCGGCGTGTGCCCGCGAATTCGGCCTGCCGTTTCCGCACGCGCAGAGTTGACTCGGCGCGGGCGTTGCCGAGAGTGCCGGAGGAGGGACTTGAACCCACACGCCCTTGCGGGCAACGGATTTTGAGTCCGCCGCGTCTGCCATTCCGCCACTCCGGCTCGTGAGAGGCGTCTCGACCCTGAACAGACTACGTCAGCACGCAGGGCGTTGCCAGACAGGGTACAGTTAAGCCGGATTCGCGAGCGGACCGGCCCGGTCGATCCGCTCGCAGGGGGCCCGCGCACGCGGTTCGGTCCGGCAACCTGGGGTGCATCGGCATGAACGTCATCGTCTTCGAAGATGAAGGGGTCGATCGGCTCGGCGTCGTGGTCGCGGCACGGCCCGCCTGCGACCTGACGATCGGCACGCGGACGCTCCACGACGCCCTCGGCCACCTCGGCAACGTCCGCCGCGTTGTCCGGCCCCACCTCGCCCGCCACCTCGCGGCCCTCGGCGGCTCGCGGATCGCCATCTGGGGCGGCGTTCCCGATGCGGTCCATGCCGAGCCCGCCGCGTCGCGGCACGGCGCCGTCACGCTGCTCGTGAACGCATGCGCGATCCCCAGCCGGGGCACCCTCGCCGCGCTCCGCGCGCTCGTCGAGCAGGGACGGCGGTGCGTGGCGAAGACCAACGGCCGCGTGGCCGCCGCGATCCTGCACCTCGCGGCGGACGGCGGCGGTCCGGATCGCGAACTGGTGGCCGGCATCGTCGCGGGAACCGAGTCGCCCGCACCGGGGCTCGAGCGCCTCGGTGTGCCCGACGTGGATGCGGGGATCGCGCTGCTGAAACAACCGCACGATGTCGTCACGGCGCACGAGGAATCGATCGCAGACTCGCTCGCGGCCCGGATCGACTCGGGCGACTACGCCGAGATTCGCCCCGGCCTGTTCGTCGCCGCCGGCGCCCGCGTGAGCGAGTGGGCGGTCGTCCGGCACGGGCCCGTCGTCGTCGAGGCCGACGCGGAGATCAGCCCGTTCACCTGCATCGACGGGCCGGTCTGGATCGGCCCGGGAGCCCGCGTCAATCCGCACGCCTGGCTGCGGGCCGGCACGGCCATCGGCCGCGAATGCCGCGTCGGGGGCGAGGTGGAGGCGACCGTGATGGAGCCCTTTTCCAACAAGCCGCACGACGGCTTCCTCGGCCACAGCCACATCGGCAGTTGGACGAACCTGGCCGCCGGCACGATCACGAGCAACCTCAAGGCCACCTACGGACCCGTGCGGCTCCACGATCTCCTGCCGGACGGCAGACGCTACACGGTCCACACCGGCCGCCAGTTTCTCGGCGGGCTTGTGGCCGATTTCGTGAAGTCGGGAATCAACACGTCGATCCCCTGCGGGGCCCGGATCGGCCCCGCCGCCTCGATCGGCGGCGCCGTGCCCGAGCTCGTGCCCGCCTTCCACAACATGCTCGTGGGGGGCATCGGCGGCAGCCGGTCCACCGCCGAGCAGACGGCCACCATCCTCGAACGCATGATGGCCCGTCGCGGCCTCGCATGCCTGCCCGCGGATCGGGAACTGCTCGAGGCGCTCTCGGGCGATCCGCGATCGGCCGACGCGGGCTGACAGGCCCGGCCGAACGCCGTGTCCATGAAACGCTCGTCGCCGGATGGCTACAATGTCCGGGAACGGCCCAGGCCGTCGTCACGCGAGCAGGAAGGAACAACCGTGTCGATCAAGGATGCCTACGGCGGCGGCCGATTCGGACTCTCGTTCGAACTCTTTCCCCCCAAGACGGCCGAGTCGGCGGCGCTGATGTGGCGCACGGTCGATGAACTCATGGCGTTCGAGCCGGCCCTCGTGACCTGCACCTACGGTGCCGGCGGATCCACCCGCGGCACCACGCTCGAGGTGATCGACGGCGTGCGCAAGCGGCACGACGTGCCGGTGGCCAGCCATCTCACCTGCGTCGGCAGCTCGATCGACGAACTGCGGGACTACCTGCGCGAGGCGCGGGATCACGGCGTGACGGCGATCGTGGCCCTCCGCGGCGACCCGCCGAAGGGCGAAACCACGTTCACGCCCGTCGCCGGCGGCCTGCGGTATGCGTCGGAACTCGTCTCCCTCATCCGCGGCGAGTTTCCGACATTCGACATCCTCGTCGCGGGCTATCCCGAGACGCACCAGGAGGCGGTGAGCGCCGAGGCCGACCTCGACAATCTGAAGCGGAAGTGCGACGCGGGCGGCGACGTGGTCGTCACCCAGTTGTTCTACGACAACGAGGATTTCCTCCGGTTCCGCGACCGCTGCGCCGCCATCGGGATCACCGCGCCGATCGTGCCGGGCGTGATGCCGGTCACGAACTACGCGCAGATCCGGCGGATCGCCAGCCTCTGCAAGGCCCGTCTGCCCGAGGCCTTCAACCGGGCCTTCGAGGCCGCCGGCGACGACGAGGCGGCGCAGTTCGAGGCGGGCGTGGGCTTCGCGGCGCGGCAGGTGGAGGAACTCATCGCCGCGGGCGTGCCGGGCATCCACTTCTACGTGCTCAACAAGTCTCCGGCGACGGTCCGGGTGCTCGAGCACGTGGGGATGACCCGCGGGTAAGCGGCCCGCCGCCGGTCACCGCGGCGGCTGGTCGTCGTCCATCGTGCGGATGTAACTCCGCAGCCGCTCCAGTTCGTCGCTGACGTGACGCAGCTTGAGCATGTTTTCCACGCGCTTGACGAGCTCGACGCGGTTCACCGGCTTCGACAGGAAATCGTCGGTGCCCGACTCGACGGCCCGCTCGATGTCGCCGAGCTCGCCGAGCGCCGTGACCATCAGGATCATGATGGGGCTGGTCTCGGGGTTCGACTTCAGCTGCTGGCAGACCTCGAAGCCGGAGAGCTTCGGCATCATCACGTCGAGCAGGATCACGTCCGGATGAAACGAGGCCACCTTGTCGAGCGTGTCGCGGCCGTCGATCGCGGTGCCGATCTCGCAATCGAGGTCGGCGAGATAGACCTCGAGGAGTTCGCGATTCGGCTCGTTGTCGTCGGCGATCAGCACGCGGCTCTTGCGCGACTCGGGGGCCGATGCGGCGGAGGCGGCTTGTGGTTTGGGCATCGCGTTTCCTTGATCGCGGAGCAAGCGGACGGGGACGGCAGCGACGCTCCTCACGGAGCCTCGAAGAGCGACTGGCTCTTCACGATCGCCAGATCGCCGGGAAACGTGTGAAAGGCCTGCACGAGCAGGCTGCGAGGACGCGTTTCGACGTTGATCCAACTGAGGGCGCCGAGCGCGAGCCGGCCTCCCGACTCGAACCGGTGCAGCAGGCCGCGTTTCAGCCCCTCTACGGCGAGTTCCTGCTGAAACGTCCAGAACACGTCCTGGGCCACGGTCTCCAGCTGAAAACAGGTCTGGTAACTCGCCCCGCCACGGCATTCCAGGCGGTCGCTGCGTTCGCCGGCGATGCGGTGCGAGAGGAGGCGGCGCTTCTGGGGGAGGGGCTGGCTCAGGCTCGTGGCCACCTCCGTGAGCGTGAGGCCGTCCTTCCGCCAGGTGACGAGGTGGCCGGCGCTCGTGATCGCCACCGTCGCGGAATAGCCGCCGCGGTCGATCGAACGCGAGGCGGAGATTTCGAACAACTCCGGGTGCAGGACGCGCCCGTAGAGCTGAAACACCAACTCCGCGACGTTGGGACGAACCGAAAGCACGACGTGGTCAACTCCGGGGACATGCGCCGGCTCGCGAACGACGAGAGCCGTGAACCAGGTGCCTCGACCGCGATTATACGAGTGCTCCGCGCAGCCCACCAAGACGAATCGCGATGGGGGCGGATGCCGCGGAAATCGGCGTGGCCCGCCCGCGCACGATGGGCCGCGAGGCGGGGGCAAAAAGTTCGCCCGTACCGCTTGACAACATCGACTGCGTGAGTAACCGCCGGCGAAACGGTCAGAGCAGGCCGACGAGGATGTCGTAGATGGCGTGCGTGCCGGCGGCGATACCGAAGCCGCGGCCGAGGAACAGCACCGCGAAGAACATGCCCGCGATCGCGCGAAAGGTGAAGCTGTAGGGGTCGAACGTGTCGCCCATCGGGCCCACGTAGTGGGCGGCACTGAAGAGCAGGCTCGACGCCACCAGGCCGGAGACCGCCGCGGCGACCGTCGAGAGCCCCAGCCGCTCGAAAACCCAGACGAGAACGGGCAACAGGAGCAGCCGGAAGAGCACCTCCTCGTAGAGCCCGGCCCCGCAAAACCCGATCAAACGGGCCGCGATGCCGTCCCAGCCGGCCGGGGCCGCCAGCGGCCAGAGCCGGTCCTGCAGGCGGGCCAAACCGATCAGGGCACAGGCCCAGAGCACGCATTCGAAGGCCATTCCCGCCAGCACCGCGGGGCTGAACCGCCAGCGGTCGTGCTCGATGTGATGCCAGGCCAGCAGCCCCAGCACCGTGAGCAACGGGAGCAGGAAATACGAGCCGAAACCGAGGGCGTCGAGGAGGTGTCGGAGCCAGACGTCGGCCCCGTTCCGCGGCGAGCCGCGGCCGAGCAGCAGCACGCCGCCCTCGTAGGCGAGCACGAGCGGCAGCGCGAACACCAGGCTCGTCAACGGCGTGCGGGACAGGCTCCAGTACGACTGTCCATCGTCTGCGCCCGCGGTTTCCGCATCGGAAAAGGAGTCGGCGGCCCGTTCCCCGGCCAAGGCTTCGTCGAAGCCCGCCAGGAGATCGTCCGGCACAGGCACTTCCGCGCCGCGGTATGGATCGTCTGCGTCGCGATCCCGATCAAGACGGTTCATGGCGCGGCGTGCTCCCGACAATGCTTGCACTGCTGGCAAAAAAATTTTTTTCGACGACGAAAGCCGTTTCGCGGCGAGTTGCGCGCACCTTCCCGCGCGCGTGCCGCGAGCCATGCGTGAAGTCCTTGACAAGAATCGCACGCATCACAGAATGCCCCCCATCGGACCGACACGACAACGTGATGGTTCAGCACCGCCCATCGTACTGAATGGATGGCGGCGGATCGAAGACGAGACACCAGGCGAAATCAGCACGAACCGCAGCCGAGCGACGCACGAAGCCCGGTTTGAGGAGTCGATTCCCACCAGGAAGACACGGTTCGCGTTTCGAAAAAATCAACTGTCGGATTGGATACAGGGGGGCGACGACTTGAGGGAGCGACAGTCGACGACCTTGGTCGTGGCCTGGATGTCCCCCCCGTTTCCGACAGATGGGTCGCGTTTGCCTGCGGGAGGTGGGTTGCCGGTAGAATCGCCGCACTGACCTCACGGCTGCGGGAAATGCCATGGCACGATGCCTCGTCGGTTGCGGCTCGAATCTGGGGAATCGACGGGAGCAGCTCGACAGGGCGGTCGAGTTGCTCCGGTTCATGCCGGGCGTCGTGGTGGTCGCGGCCAGCCGCTACCGCGAGACGCGGCCGGTGGGCGGGCCAGCCGGCCAGCACCCCTTTCTCAACGGCGCCTGCCTGATCGAGACCGATCTCGATCCCCACGAGGTGCTCGGCATGCTCACCGCCGTGGAGAACACCCTGCACCGCGAGCGGAACGTGCGCTGGGGTGAGCGGACGATCGACCTCGACCTGCTCCTCTACGACGAGGTCGTGATCGACAGCCCGGCGCTGACGCTGCCCCATCCCCGGTTGACGACCCGCCGGTTCGTGCTCGAGCCGGCCGTGGAGATCGCGGCCGACCTCCGGCATCCGTTCGCCGCCTGCACGCTCCGCGCGCTGCTCGACAACATCTCGCACCCGCATCCGCTCGTGTCGGTGGTGGGCGTTCCCGGAAGCGGAGCGCCGGAGGTCGCGGCCGCGGTGGGTGACGCACTCATGGCGCGGGTGGTTCACTCGCCCACGCCGTTGTTCAAGCCGGGCGCGGGCCGCGATGCAGCGCGGTGGCGCGAGACGCTCGCCTCGTGGACGCGGCCGCTCGAGTCCGCGGACTGGGCGGACGATCCCCACGGCACGATCGCCGACTTCTGGATCGGGGCGCTGCCGACCGCCGCCGCCGAGGACCTGCCGCGCGACGAACTCGACCTGTTCGAGGCCGAATGCGATCGGGCCACCGAGCGGACGATCGCGCCGCACGTGGCGATCATGCTGGTGGCCGGTGCGGAGATGCTCGAAGAGCGGATGGCGTTCTGCGCGCGCGAGGGAAGTCGCGCCTCCGACGTCTTCGCCGATCTCGCGCCGGCCGCGGCGGCCGTCTGCGAATCGACCGCGGATTCGGTCGCCCATCTTCTCCGGCTCCAGGACCGCCTGGTGCGGCGGCTCCGCTGCCCCGACGAACGCCGCCCGCGGACGCCGAAGGCGGTCGTGCTGGTGGACGCCGCCGATCTCACGCAGGCCGTGGCCGAAGCGACCGCGGCCGTCGAGGCGATGGTCTGATGGCCGAGGCACCGGAGGTCGTGGGTGATCCGGCGGCCATCCGCGAGCGGGTGGTTGCCGCGCGGGCCGCCGGCCGGCGCGTCGGTTTCGTGCCGACCATGGGGGCGTTGCACGCGGGGCACGCGAGCCTCGTCGAGCGGGCCGCGCGGGAGTGCGACGACGTCGTGGTGTCGATCTTCGTCAACCCGACGCAGTTCGCGCCCGGCGAGGATTACGACCGCTACCCGCGGACGTTCGCGGCCGACCTGGCGCTGCTCGCAGAGCGGGGCGTGCGCTGGATCTACGCGCCCGACGCGGCGGTCGTCTATCCCGCCGGCGATGCCACGCGCGTCGTCGTCGAGGGCCCGTCGCGGCGGTTCGAGGGGGCGATTCGCCCCACGCACTTCAGCGGCGTGGCCACGGTGGTCTGCCGGTTGTTCCTGGCCGTCCCCGCCGACGCCGCCTACTTCGGCGCCAAGGACTGGCAGCAGACGCTCGTCGTGAAACGCATGGTGCACGACCTCGGGATCCCGATCGACGTGGTCGTCTGTCCGACGGTGCGCGAGGCGGATGGGCTGGCGATGAGTTCCCGCAACGCCTACCTCTCGGCGGCGGCCCGCCGCCGGGCGACGGCGTTGGCCGCAAGCCTCGATCGCGCCGGGGCGCTCTGGGCCGGCGGCGCCGAGATCGCCGCGATCGAGCGGGCGATGCGCGACGCCCTGGAGGCAGAGGGCGTGGCCGTCGACTACGCGGTCATCGTCGATGCCGAGTCGCTCGAGCCGCTGGAAGACGGCCGCCGTCCCGCGGTGGCGCTCGTCGCCGGTCGGCTCGGCACGACGCGGCTCATCGACAATCGGGAACTGCCCCCGCGGAGCGGCGGCCGCTGATGCAATCGACGCTCTTTCACATCCCGGCGCACCTGCCCGGCGGCCTGCCGCTGTTCGGCATCGGCCTCCTGCTCGCGGCGTGGGCGGTGCTCGGCGGGGCGGGGTTCGTCCGGGCCGCGGCCCGCGACGGCCTGCGGGCGGCGGCGACGACGCTCGGCATCCCGTTGCTCGTCGCGGCCGCGATGATCGTCTGGGGTTTGCCGGCGCTCGACGACGGGCAAGGCGTGCCCGTGCGTGGCTACGGCGTGATGCTGCTCGTGGCGGCGGCGGCGGGCACGTGGCTGTCGATCCTGCGCGGGCGCCGCTGCGGATTCGACGCCGACACGATCCTGGCCCTCGGCATGGAGGTGTTTCTCTGGGGCATCGTCGGCGCGCGGCTCTTCTACGTGCTCGAATACCACGAGCAGTTCTTCGACGCCGGCGTGCTGGCCGCGATCCCCCGGATTCTCAACGTCGCCGCGGGCGGCCTCGTCGTCTTCGGATCGTTGCCCACCGCGGCGGTCGCCGCCTGGCTGTTCGCCCGCCGCCGCGGGCTGTCGATTCTCCGGCTCGCCGACTGCATTGCGCCGGGGCTGCTCGTCGGGCTCGCGCTCGGCCGCATCGGCTGCTTCCTCAACGGCTGCTGCTACGGCGGACCGTGCGACCTGCCGTGGGCGGTGCGGTTTCCGCCGGAGAGTCCGCCGTGGCTCGACCAGGCGGCCCGCGGGCTGCTGCCGCCGGCGGGCCCGACGGCCGCGCGGCCGTGGAGCCTCCCGATCCACCCCGCGCAGCTCTATGCCGCGATCGATGCGGGCCTGCTCGCGCTGCTGGCGATCCTCTTCACCCCGCTGGCCCGCCGCGAGGGCGCGGTCTTCGCGCTGGTGCTGACGCTGCACCCGATCTCGCGGATGCTGCTGGAGGCGATTCGGGTGGACGAGCCGCCGGCGCTCGGCACGCCGCTGTCGATCTCGCAACTGGTGTCGCTCGTGCTCCTGGCCCTGGCGGCGGCGCTGTGGTGGTGGATCCTCCGCCAGCCGGCCGGCGCCGCGCCGCGGTCATCCGCCGGCGGACCGGGCCCGGGGGCCCGGCTTTGACGTTCCCGTCGGGGACAGGCACATTGGACACAGGGGCGAACCACGCCCCGGGGCGGGAACTTTCTTCCGCCCGATCGCATCCAACGTTTAGGGCGCTCGTCCGTGGGCAATCCCGCCAGCCACCCGCAAGCTTCCACGACCTCCGGCGGCACCGTCGCCGACCGGGAGCTCGTGATCGCGGCGGTGGCGGGCGACCGGACGGCGTTCGCCACGCTCGTGGAGCGGCACCAGGGGAGGATCCTCGGCCTGCTCGAGCGGCTCACGGGCTGCCACGAGCAGGCCCGGGACGTGGCGCAGGACACGTTCGTGTCGGCATTCAGGAAACTGGGTTCGTTCGCGCACCACAGCGAGTTTTCGACATGGCTCTACCGGATCGCCTGCAACCATGCCGCGGCGGCCGCGCGGCGGCGACGGTCGGTGGTGTCGCTCGATGCGGCCACGGCTGCGGGAAACGGAGCGGCCCGGTCGATCGAGCCGGTGGCGACGCTTCCCGACGTCGCCGCGCGGCTGGAGCACGCGGAACTTGCCGAGCGGCTCTCCGCGGCGCTGGCCCGGATCGACGAACGCTATCGGGAAGTGGTGGTGCTCGCCGACATGCAGGGAGCGTCGTATGAGCAGATCGCCCAGGCGCTCGACATTCCGCCGGGCACTGTCCGCAGCCGCCTGCACCGCGGCCGCATGGAGCTGCGCCGTCTCCTGACGCGCGAATGAGGAATCCGATGGACAGAACCGATCGGCAGCACGACTTCTCCGCCGGCATCCAGCCGGATGATCCCCGCTTGAGTGAATGGATCGACGGTCGGCTGCCGGCCGCCGAGGCGGCGGAGGTGGAGCGGCTCGTCGGCGCGTCGGCCGCACTGTCGCGGGTCGTGGCGGACCTGCGAGTCATGAAGGCCGCGCTGGCGGCGATGCCCAGGGCGCCGGTGCCGGCGGATTTCGCGCGCGGCGTCATGGGGGCGATCGCCGCCGCCCCGCCCCCCCAGGCCGGTGCGGGTGCCGCCGCCGAGGATGCCGTCGTCGAGGCGGAATGGCAGCGGATCGAGCGGGAGCGGATCGCGGAAGAGATCGCCGAGGCCCGCGAGGATGCCGATGACGTGACCGCTCCCCCGTCCCGTCCCCGCTGGCCGTGGATCACGCTGGCCGCCGCGCTGGCCGCCGGCATGCTTGTGGCGGTCGTGCTGAACAATCCGGCGGCCATTCGCGATCGAGAGGTCGCGGTGCGGGACGCGGCCGAAATGTCCGACACGCCCGCGCGGGCGGATCGCGGGAGCGACCCGGCACCGAAAGGATCGGCTCCGGCTCCGGCCCTGCCGGCCGCCGAGGCCTTGCACCAAGCGGCAGGCGAATTTCGCGAACGTGAAAATGCCGATTCGTGGCTGCCTGAGGAACGAGCGGTCGAAAGCAGAAGCGTCGCCAGCACAAGCGTTGCCGACGAGGCCCGTTCGGAGGACGTCGTGGCCGAGCCCGCCGCGGCAAAGGTCACCGAAGACGCATCCAGCCGCGTGGCTGCAGACAAAGCGAACGTGGCCGCGAGACGCTCGCAGCCGCCAGCCGACGCTGCCGCCGCCGAACCGGACGTCGTGACCGTGACGGTGCGGGGTGCCGAGGGACGCGCGGAGGTGGCACAGCTCCTGGCGGCCAGCGGCGTGCGGATCGAGTCGGATGCCGAGGCGTTGCGGACGCTCCCTTCCGGCCCGGAAGCGACCCCCACGGAGGTCGTCGTCAGCGGATCGCCGGAGGCGATCGAAGAGTTGCTTGCGATGCTGGTCGATCCGGATCTCAAGCGGCAGGCCCTGAACCGGAAGCGAGCCCCGGCAGCCGCCGCCCAGCCCCTGGAAGGAGGCGAGGCGGCCGGTGGCCAGACCGGACCGCGCCGGCTCGTGATCCGGCTCGTGGAGGCGGCCACCGCAACCGACGCCGCGGCCGGGGAAGGCCCTGCCGGGAGCGAGCCGTGACCGGTACCGAGCGGCCGGATGAAGGCAAACAGCCACCTCCCCGGGAGTTGCCTCCTGACGCGGTGACTGTCCGCTGTCGGGAGCATGGCCCGTTGGTCGTGGAGATGCCGACGGCTCCCGAGTTTGAGCGGTTGTCGCTTCGGGTCACCGATCACCTGGGCCGGGTCTTTCCGTTGCCGGCCGGGAAGCGGGCCGTGGCCCTCTGCCGGTGCGGCCATTCGCAGAACCGGCCGTTTTGCGACGGTTCGCACAAAACCTGCGGTTTTACCGCCGCAGATCCGGCACCGCCCTCGTAGCCGGCAGGTCTGCCGGTGGGCTGAGGGGCCGCCGCGGCCGATTGTTCTGCCTGCGGAGAGTGTTCCGTGGATGGAAAGTGTTCCCTGAAAGACACTTACGTCATGCCACGGAGCCAAAAAAGCCCCGCCGCCGGGCCTGAACGATATGGACTGGCCGGAAAAACCCCTGTAGGGTTGTTCGTCTCGCCTCGCAAAAGCTCCCCCTGACGAAACGCCCCGGACGGCCTGATGTCGCACCACGGACCCAACCTCTACCAGCGGTATAGCGTCGGGATCATGGCGGTCCTGGTCTTTCTGCTGCCGCTCGTGGTGGTCGGGGCAATCAAGGCCAAGGGCAACAACCGCAACGACGTGAAGGGCTGGCTGCCCCTCGAGTACCCCGAAACCCAGACCTACCGGTTTTTCCGCCGGAATTTCGCGGGGGAGGAGTTCGTCCTGGTCAGTTGGGACGGTTGCACGATGAGCGACCGCCGGCTGGAGCTTCTGGCCCAAAAGTTGATCCCGCCCCCGGAAGAGGCCTCCCGGATCGAGCGGCCGCTCTACTTCAAGACCGCCCAGACGGGCCCCCGGGCCGTCGAACGGATGACCGCGGAGCCGCTCAACCTCGACCGCGAGGAGGCGATTTCCCGGCTGACCGGGGCCCTGATCGGCCCGCCCCCCAAGGGCGTCGCGGCCGGTTCCCCCGAAGACGTGCTGGACCAGCGGCAGACGTGCCTGGTCCTGACCCTCGCCGACGCGGCCCGGGCCAACCTGCACGGCGCCATCGACATGATCAAGGAGGTGGCCGACAGGGAGTGCGGGATCCCCGAATCCACCTTCCATATGGGTGGCCCCCCGGTGGACAACGTCTCCATCGACAAGGCCGGCCAGACGAGCGTCACGATCCTCTTCGGCCTGTCGCTCGTGGTCGGCTTCTTCGTCAGCTGGTGGAGCCTCAAGAGCAAGACCCTCGTGGCGATGGTGATCGCCTCCGGCGTCTACAGTATGTTCGCCAGCCTCGCCGTCGTCTGGTACTCCGGGTATCCGGTCGATGCGATCCTGCTCACGATGCCGTCGCTGGTCTACGTGGCGACCACCTCGGGCGCGATTCACCTCGCCAACTACTACCGCGACCAGCTCGCGGAGACGGGCATTCAGGAGGGGGCCGCCGGCCGCGCCGTGCATCACGCCCTGCTGCCCTTGTCGCTCGCCACCGGCACGACGGCCGTGGGCCTCGCGACGCTGGCCGTCAGCGAACTGGTGCCGATCCGGATGTTCGGCATCTTCTCCGCCGCGGGCGTCGTGGTCAGCTTCCTGATCCTTGTGACCTTCATGCCGGCGGCGCTCGAGCTCTTCCCGCCCCGGCTCAAGCTCGGCCAGTCCGAGGAGGAAGGGAGCCCGACGTGGCGGCCGATCGAGGCCAGCCCCTGGTGGAAGGTCGGCCAGTGGATCACGCGGCACAACGGTCTCGTGACCGCCGCCTGCCTGCTCGTGATGGCCGGGGTGGCCTACGGCATGACGCACGTGGAGAGCAGCGTGCAACTGATGCGGCTCTTCTCGCCCAAGGCCCGGATCCGCGAGGACTACAAGTGGCTGGAAAAGCACCTCGGCCCGCTCGTGCCGATGGAGATCCTGGTCCGGATCGACGCCGACGACTGCAAGCTCAACTTTTTGGAGCGGATGGAACTGGTCGGCGAGATCCAGCGGGAGATCGGCGGCCTCGACGAAGTGGGCAGCTCGCTCTCGACCGTCACGTTCGGCCGCAACCTCGAGTCGGGTGACGGCGGCGAAGGCGTCAGCGGGGTGGCCGCCCGGGCCATCGGCGTCAACGCGCGGCTGAAGCGGAGCGTGCTGAACCGGCGGCTCGTCGCCCACCGGCAGGACTTCCTCGACGGCGATTACCTCCGCGAGGCGAAGGTGACGCTCGACGGCCGGGAGCACACCCAGGAACTCTGGCGGATCAGCGCCCGGGTCAGCGCCGTCAAGGAGGTTGACTACGCCCTCTTCAAGGCGGACCTGCAGAAGAAGATCAACCCGATCCTCGCCCGGCTCGACGAGGAGGGGGTGCAGGGAGTCACGGTCGATTACACGGGGCTCGTGCCGCTGGTCTACAAGGCGCAGCACTCGCTGCTCGACGGCCTCCAGATCGGGTTCATCTGGGACTTCGCCATCATCGTGGCGGTGATGATCCTGCTCTGCCGGGCCGCGTCGGCCGGGCTCGTGCTCCTCCTGCCGGCGGCCTTCCCGGCCCTGATGGTCTTCGGCGGCATGGGCTGGGGCAACGCGATCCTGAAGTCGCTCGACGCCGGCAACCTTCTGATCGACATCGGCACGGTGATGGCGCCGAGCGTGGCCCTGGGCGTGACCGTGGACGACGTCGTCCACTTCATGCTCTGGTTCCGCCGCGGCATCGCCGACGGCCTCGACCGCAAGCAGGCCACGATGCTCGCCTACAAGGGCTGCGCCCGCGCCATGTATCAGAGCTGGGGCGTGATCGGCATCGGCCTCTCCGTCTTCTCGCTTTCGCCGTTCGGGCCGACGCAGCGGTTTGGCTACATGATGCTCGCGATGCTCACGATCGCCCTGGTGGGCAACCTCGTGTTCATGCCCGCGTTGTTGTCGGGGCCGCTGGGCGCCGTGTTCAGTTGGAGCGTGTTGCGGCTCGAGCGCAAGAAGGCCCTCCGCGAGGGCCGCCAGCGGGTGAAGACCGACCCGGGCAGCGATTCCCTGCCGCCGCCGCACGTCGCTCCCGGATCGGTGAAGCAGGTCGTCCATGCCTGACAGTGAACCGGCCGGCGATCGATCGACCGGCCTGCCGACGGCGACGGTGATCCTCAAGCCGAAGCGGGCCCGGCCCTCTTTCGGGAGGCATCCCTGGGTGCTCGACTCGGCGGTGCAACGGGTCGAAGGCACGCCGACTGACGGCGGCGTCGTCGATCTCGCCACGCACGACGGGAAGTTCGTGGGCCGGGGCCTCTGGAACGCGTCGAGCCGGCTGCGGGTTCGGCTCTACACCTTCGATCCGGGCGTGAAGCTCGACGCGGCGCTCTGGCGGAGCCGGCTGGAGACGGCCGTGGGGCTCAGGCGGGCGCTGGGGCTCGACGACCGCGCCGGCGCCGCCCGGCTCGTCAACAGCGAAGGCGACGACCTCTCCGGGCTGATCGTCGATCGCTACGGGGATTTTCTCGCCGTCCAGGTGACGGCGCTGGCGATGGCCCAACGGCTCGACACGGTGTGCGATGTGCTCGAGGAGCTGGAGCGGCCCAGGGGCATCCTCCTCCGGGGTGCGGAGCGGGGGCTCTCCAAGCTGGAGGGACTGCAGTTGCCCGACCGGCTCATGCGCGGAGCGGCGCCGCCGGGCCCCATCTTCGTCGCGGAGCACGGGCTGAAGTTCGGCGTCGATCTCACCGAGGGGCAGAAGACCGGCTATTACCTCGATCAGCGCGACAACCGCCAGGCCGCGGCCCGCTATGCGAAGTCGCGCCGCGTGCTCGACATGTTCTGTTACGCGGGCGGATTCAGCGTGGCCTGCGCCGTCTCGGGCGGGGCCCGGAGCGTGTTGGCCGTCGACTCGAGCGCCAAGGCGACGGCGCTCGCCAAGGCCAACGCCGATCTCAACGGCGCCGCGAACGTCGCCGTCGAGACGGCGGACGCCTTCGAGAAGCTCGACGCCCTGAAGGGGGCGGGAGAGCGGTTCGGGATGGTCGTCCTCGATCCCCCGAAATTCGCCCGCAGCCGCGCCTCGCTCGACGACGCCCTGCGGGCCTACCATCGCATCAACCGCGTGGCGGTCGATCTGCTGGAGCCGGGTGGTTTCCTCACCACCTGCTCCTGCTCGGGGTCGGTGTCGAGGGACGACTTCCTGCAGATGCTCGCCGGCGTCGCGCAGCGGTCGGGCCGACCGATCCAGATCCTCGAATGCCGGGGCGCGGCCGCCGACCATCCCGTCAGCGCCAGCTGCCTGGAAGGCGAATACCTCAAGTGCGTGATCGCCCGGGTGGCCTGACGGCCCGGCCGCGCCGCCGCTCCGCTACAGCCGCCGCAGCCGCGTGAACTCGTCCATGGTCACGGTCGTGAGCTCGCCGTCGTCCCGCGCGAGGATCAGCACGTCGCTGTAGACCTTGTCGTCCGGGTTGCGACGGAAGTGCAGGCCATGACGCCGCCGCTCCCGACGCAACACCTTGCCGACGGTGGTCGTGCTCCACTTGGCGCTCGAGCCAACGGTGACACCGTGCACCACCTCCACCCGGTCTCCCGGCTGAAGCTGTTCGTAGAGGCCGCGGGCCTCGTATTCCTCTGGCGTCATCAGACTTCCTTCGACTCGATCCACTTCATCATCTTGCGGAGCTGGCGGCCGGTCTCGGTGAGCTTGTGCTCCCGCTCGCGGCGCCGCGTGCTCTTGAACATCGCCGCGCCGGCCCGGTTCTCCAGGATCCAGTCGCGGGCGAACTCGCCCGAGCGGATCTCCTCGAGGATCTTCCGCATCTCCTGGCGGGTCTCCTCGGTGATGATCCGCTTGCCGCGGGTGTAGTCGCCGTATTCGGCGGTGTTCGACACGCTGTATCGCATGTACTCGAGACCGCCCTGATACAGCAGGTCCACGATCAGCTTCATCTCGTGGAGGCACTCGAAGTAGGCCATCTCCGGCTGGTAGCCCGCCTCGACGAGCGTGTCGAAGCCGGCCTTGATCAGTTCCGAGACGCCGCCGCAGAGCACGGCCTGCTCGCCGAAGAGGTCGGTTTCCGTCTCCTCCGCGATCGTGGTCTCGATCACGCCACCCCGGGTGCCGCCAATGCCCTTGGCGTAGGCCAGGCCGATCTTCTTCGTCTCGGCGGAGGCGTTCGGCCCCAGCGCGATCAGGCAGGGCACGCCGCCCCCCTTCACGTATTCGCTGCGGACGAGGTGGCCCGGGCCCTTGGGGGCCACGAGCATGATGTCGTGGCCGGCCGGCGGCTCCACCTGGCCGAAGTGGAAATTGAAGCCGTGGCTCGCCATCAGGATGGCGCCCTTCTTGAGGTTGGGCTTGATCGACGTCCGGTAGACATCCCCCTGGAGTTCGTCCGGGAGGAGAATGTTGACCACGTCCGCCTGCTTCACTGCGTCTTCGACGGACAGGGGCTCGAAGCCGTGGCTCTTCGCCAGGTCGTAGTTCGGTCCACCCGGCCGCTGGGCCACCACGACCTTCAGCCCGCTGTCGCGGAGGTTCTGTGCCTGAGCGTGGCCTTGGCTGCCGTAGCCGATGATGGCGATGGTCTTGCCAGCGAGGGCCTTGAGGTCGGCGTCGGCGTCGTAATAGATCGTGGCGGGCACAGGAAACTCCGAGGGAGGGAAAAAGGAACGGGACGAATGAAAGGGTGTCAGGCGAGCGATTCGCGGGCCGGGGACGAGTCGGCGGGCCGGGCCCCGTCGGCCGCTTCGGTGAGCTCGCGGGTGGCCGGGCTCCCCCGGACCATGGCGATCCGGCCCGTGCGGACGAGTTCGAGGATGCCGCGCGGCCGCATCAGTTCGATGAACCCCTCGAGCTTCTTCTCGGTGCCGGAAATCTCCACGATCACGCTGTCGGCGGCCACGTCGACGATCCGGCCGCGGAAAATCTCGGCCAGCTCCTTGACCTCCGTCCGCGCGGGGCCGGCGGTCGCCGCCACCTTGAGGAGCATCAAGTCGCGCTCGACGTAGTTGCGGGAGCTGATGTCGTCCACCCGGACCACCGTGACGATCTTCTCCAACTGGCGGCGGACCTGGTCGAGCACCCGGTCATCGCCCCGGAGCACGAAGGTCATCCGGGAAAAACCCGGGTCTTCGGTCTCCCCCACCGCGAGGCTGTCGATGTTGTAGCCCCGGGAGGCGAGCATGCCGGACACGTGCGCGAGCACCCCCGGGACGTTTTGGACCGTGGCCGAGAGGACGTGTCGCATGGTGGATGGGGCCGTGGGGGGTGCGGGAAAAGCCCGAAAAAACTCGCCGGACGGAGTCTAATTTGGGCAAAGCCGCGGATTCAAGCCTCCGCCACGCCGCCGCGGCCGGCGGGGGCTTCGGAACCCCGCGGCGCCCGGGGGTCCCAGGGAAGCGTTGACATGGGGCCAAAAAAGCCGATAGTTTGCGAAGCTCCGAATTCGGTATTTGGTCTGACCTCCCCTTCCCCCCCTCCGTGAGTGTGAGAGCGTGTCGAACGTCCTGGCCCAAGAATTGATTGAAGCAGGTGTGCATTTCGGCCACCGCGCGAGCCGCTGGAACCCGAAGATGCGGCCCTACATCCACGGCCGCCGCAACCTCATCCACATCATCGACGTCCGCGAGACGATCCGCGGGCTCCTGCGGGCCAGGAAGTATCTCAAGCAGGTCGCCTCCACCAACAGCCTCGTGCTGTTCGTGGGCACGAAGCGGCAGGGCGCCGAGGCCGTGGCCCGTGAGGCCGCCCGCTGCGGCATGCCCTACGTCAGCGACCGCTGGCTCGGCGGCACGCTCACCAACTTCCGCACGATTCGCAACCGGCTGGCCCGCCTCGAGGAACTCGAGGTGCTGATTCCGTCCGAGGCGTTCGGCAACTATTCGAAGAAGATGCAGTCGTCGCTGCGGCGCGAGCACCGGAAGATGCTCCGCAATCTCGGCGGCATTCGCACCCTGTCGCGGCTGCCGGAGTGCCTCGTCGTGTTCGATCCCAAGAAGGAGAAGAACGCGGTCAACGAGGCCCGCAAGATGGGCATCTCGACGGTGGCCCTGATCGACACCGACTGCGATCCCGACCTGGTCGATCTGCCGATCCCCGGCAACGACGATTCGATCCGCTCGATCGAACTCGTGGCCGCCCGGCTGGCGGATGCGATCCTCGAGGGGAAGTCCGAGACCGCCACCGAGTCGCAGGTCGCCGCGGAAGGCGCCGAGGGAGCGGCCGGGGGGCAGGAAGGCGGCAAGCCGAAGCCCAAGGCGCGGCCGATGGTCGCCAAGCGTTCGGTTCCGAAGCCGAAGGCCTGACACGGGCCGCGGGGCTTGTGCGTTGGTCGCCGGCGGCGGGCCTGCTTGTTGGCGCTGGTTCCCGCCGGTCGAATCGATTTATTCCAGGAGATGAAGCATGGCTGAGATCACCGCGGCGGCCGTCATGGCCCTCAGAGAAAAAACCGGACTGCCGATGATGGAGTGCAAGAAGGCGCTCCACGAATGCGGCGGCAACACCGACCAGGCGGTCGAGTGGCTGCGGAAGCAGGGCATCAAGACCCAGTCGATGCGGGCCGACCGCGAGACCTCCTGCGGTCGCCTCGCCGTCTACGCCGACCCCGCCAAGGGTGTGGGCACGATCATCGAGTTCAAGTGCGAGAGCCCGCCGGTGGCCGGCAGCCAGGACTTCAAGGACCTCGCCAACGACATCGCCAAGACGCTCGCCCTCGGGCCGGGTGCCGCCAACGCAGCCGACCTCCTCGCCCAGAAGAGCCTCTCGCACCCCGATCGCACGCTCGGCGAGCTCAAGGACGACCTGTTCAACCGCATGCGGGAGGTGTTCGAACTCTCGCGGATCAAGCGGATCGACGGCGCCTGTGGCGGCTACGCGCACCACGACGGGTCGAAGGCCGCGATCGTGGAGATCGGCGGCAACGTGACCGCGGCGAACGCCGCCGAGGTGGCGAAAGACATCGCGATGCACGTCGTGGCGCTGGCGCCGCAGGCCATCCGCAAGGAGGACCTCGACCCGGCGGCGGTGGAGAAGGAGCGCGAGATCCTCACCGAAGCGGCCCGCAAGGAGGGCAAGCCGGAGAACATCATCGCGAAGATGATCGAGGGCCGGTTGCGCAACTTCTTCAGCCAGTGTGTGCTCCTGGAGCAGCCGTTCGTGAAGGACGACAAGCAGACCGTCGGTCAGCTGGCGAAGTCGGCGGGCCTCGAGATCAAGCAGGTCGAGAACTGGAAGCTCGGCGGTTGAGCCGCCGCAGGCCCTCGGCCGCCGCGGCGCGGCGGACCTGCGACCGCTGACCGCGGGGCACCGACGTGGAGGTGCCGATGGAGATCGGTCCGTACAAGCGGGTGCTCCTCAAGCTCTCGGGTGAGAGCTTCGCGCGGCAGGGCGAGCGCGGCATCTCCATGGAGGAGGTGGTGCACATCGCGAGGCAGACCGTGCAGGCGGTGTCGCGCGGCCTGGAGCTGGCCGTCGTCATCGGCGGGGGAAACATCCTCCGCGGCGGCTCGTTCAAGGCGGGCAATGCGGCGATCCAGGAGGCGACGGCCCATTACATGGGCATGCTCGCCACGGTCATCAACGGCCTGGCCCTCCAGGATGCGATCGAAAGCCTCGGCGCCCAAACGCGGCTGATGACCGCCATCCGCATGGATGGCGTCGCCGAGCCCTACATCCGCCGCCGCGCCCGCCGTCATCTGGAGAAGGGCCGGATCGTGATCATCGCCGCCGGCACGGGCAGCCCCTACGTCACCACCGACACCGCCGCCGCCCAGCGGGCCTTGGAGCTGGGCGCCGACATCCTCATGAAGGCCACGCGGGTCGATGGCGTCTATTCCGACGACCCCGAAAAAAATCCCCACGCGATGCTCTACCGCGAACTCAGCTACCAGCAGGTTCGCGAGCAGAATCTCCGCGTGATGGACGCCACGGCCATCTCGCAGTGCATGGAGCACGGCATGCCGATCCTCGTGTTCAACTACCGCCGCGAGGGCAACATCGAGCGGGCCGTGGCCGGCGAACGGGTCGGCACGCTGGTGGGCACGCGCAAGGAATGACCGGCGGCCGTCGCGCTTGCCGCCGGCGCGCGGCCCGTGCGACAATCGGGGGCCGGCGGGCCGCGTTCCGCCGCGAAGCCACCCGACACGACCCGCGAGGAGAGAAGCGCGATGCCCGCCGATGACATTCTGCTCGATGCCGAGGAACGCATGGAAAAGGCGGCGGAGGTGTTTCGCCACGCCCTCACCGGCATCCGCACCGGCCGCGCCAATCCGGGGCTCGTCGATTCGCTGCGCGTCGAGGTCTACGGCTCGCCCACGCCGATCAAGGCGCTGGCCAGCGTGGGCGCGCCGGAGCCCAACCAGATCGTCGTCCGGCCGTTCGACCCGGGCACGATCAAGGACATCGAGAAGGCGATTCAGGCGAGCGACCTCGGCTTCAACCCGCAGAGCGACGGCCGCGTGATCCGGATCACGATCCCCGCCCTCTCCACCGACGTGCGCCGCAAGATGACGGCGCGGATCAAGGAGCTCGCCGAGGAGGCGCGGGTGGCGATCCGCAACGTCCGCCGCGACGCCAACAAGGCGGCCGACACGGAAAAGACCGACGGCACGCTCACCGAGGACGACTGCGAGTCGTGCAAGGAGGAGGTGCAGGAGCTCACCAAGAAGTTCGAGGCGAAGGTCGGCGATCTCGCGAAGGTGAAGGAATCGGAAGTGATGGAGCAGTGAGCCGCCGCCAACGGACACAAGGGAGCACGAGGCCGCCGGGAGGGCGCGACCGATGGTGGTGGGCAGGGCATCCGACGACGTCCCGGCGCGGCTGACGGGCGTGGTGAAGCGCTACGGCCGCCAGACCGTGCTCGACGACGTGACCCTCGACGTGCCGCCGGGCATCACCGGGTTGGTCGGCCCCAATGGAGCCGGCAAGAGCACGCTCGTGCGGGTCGTGCTCGGCCTCGTCCGCCGGTGTGGCGGCGCCGTGAGCGTGTTTGGCCACGACCCGGCGCGGGCGGCGTGGGCGGTGCGTCGGCTCGTCGGCGTGATGCCGGAGGACGACTGCTTCGTGCCCGGACTTACCGGCGTGGAGACGGTCTGCTACGCCGCACGGCTCTCCGGCCTGCGCGGCACCGAGGGCCTGCGCAGGGCCCACGAGGTGCTCGATTGGTGCGATGCCGGCCAGGAGCGGTACCGGCCGGTCGAGACCTTGTCGGTGGGCATGCGGCAGAAGGTGACGTTCGCCTCGGCGATCGTGCACGACCCGGCGCTCGTGATCCTCGACGAGCCGACCAACGGCCTCGACCCGATCGAGCGGCGCGCGATGCTCGGCCGTCTGGTCACGCTCGCCCGCGACCACGGCAAGGCGGTGCTGGTCTCCACGCACGTGCTGCGCGACGTCGAGGCCATCTGCGACCGGATGGTCGTGCTCGTCGGCGGCCGGGTTCGACTGAGCGGTTCGATCAGCGCGCTGACCGAGGCGACGACGACGACGCTCCGACTGGAGGCGACCGGCCCCCTCGAGCCCGTGGTCGCGGCGCTCGCCGCCCGGGGCCTGGCGGCCCGGATCGCGCCCGGTTCGGGGGCCGCGGCGACGGCGATCCTGATCGAGGCCGGCGGCGGCCGGGTGCGGGAGGTGTGGGGGGCGGCGCGACAGGCCGGCGCCGAGGTCCGGCTGCTCGAGCCGGCGACCAAGCCCCTCGAGGCGGTATTCCTCGCGGTGCTCGCTGCCGCGGAGTCGAACGCCGAACAGGGAGCCTCCCATGCCGCTCCATGACGTTGGGTACAGGCCGTGGGCCGGATCGCGGGAGGGAGCGGGCGGCGCCGGCGTGATCGCCGCGACGGGCGTGCGGTTGGCCTGGCAGAGCCGCTGGCTGCGGCGGGCCGTGCTCTTCGCCTGGAGCCCCGCGCTGGCGTTTGCCACGGCGTTCTTCGCCTTCGAGCAGGCGGTCGAGGAAGGCTACCTGTTCGGCCCGGGGCCGGTGCTGCGGGGCGGCCCGCTGGCCGTCGGGTTCGGGGAACTCGGCGCGTGGCTGACCGAATTCTTCGCGGGCGACACCGCGGCCGGGGGCCCCACGGCCCTCGAGGCCACGAGGCGGGAGGTGTGGGCGCGGCTGCTGCTGTCGTTCATGCGGGCTCCGCAGGCGGTCTTGCTCGCGATCGTGGTGGGGCTCGTCGCGCCGCCGCTGATCGCGCGCGACCTGCGGGCGAAGGCCTGGCTCTTCTACTTCACGCGGCCGCTCTCGCGCTGGGACTACATCCTGGGAAAGGCGGGCATCCTCGTGACCGTCGTGGCCATGATCACGATGGTGCCGGCGCTGGCGCTGTGGGTCGTCGGGGTGTCGGTCAGCCCGAGCATGTGGGTGGCGGTGAGCACGTGGGACCTGCCCTTGAGGATCGTGGCCGCCAGCGCGGCCCTGGCGGTGCCGACGGTGCTGCTGGCGCTCGCCTATTCGTCGCTCACCGCCGAAAGTCGGATGGCGGCGTTCGCCTGGTTCGCCACGTGGGTGGCCTGTTGGATCGCCCACTCGGCGCTGGTCGGCGCCGACGCCATGGCCGAGGCCAGGGCCGCGGCCGCGGCGGCCCATGCCGGCCGCGATCCCGGCAGCGTCGGCAAGGGAGGCGACCGCCCGGTGGTGGCGTCGGCCCCCGCCGGCGTCCCGCGGCACCGCCGGCACGTCAGGCAGTTTCGCTGGCTGGCCAACGCCGCCGGCGTGGACGCCACCCTCGACCGGTGGTCGTGGCTGTCGCTCTACCATGCCCTCGGCGTGGTGCAGGCGTGGATCTTCGGCATCGAGCGGCGGGCCGCGGCGGTGGTGCCGCCGTGCCTGTCGTTGGCGGCGGTGTCGCTCGTGTCGCTCGCGATCCTCGCGTGGCGGGTCGATGCGCCCGCCCGCGTCTGAAGGGAATCCCGGTCGCCCCATGGAGCGGAGCCGCGCGGAATGATCAGCCTGTCGCACGTCACGAAACTCTACGGTTCCGTGATCGGCGTCAACGACGTGTCGGTGGCGATCGGGCCGGGGGCGCACGGCCTGCTCGGCCCCAACGGCGCGGGCAAAACCACGCTCCTGGGGCTGATGACCGGACAGCTCCGGCCGACCATGGGAACGGTGCGGATCTTCGGCGAGCGTCCCTACGGCAATCCGCGGGTGCTGCGCCGGATCGGCTACTGCCCCGCGACCGACCTGCTGGAACGCCGCACGACACCGCTCGAGTGGGTGACCTTCCTGGTGCGGCTGTCGGGGCA
>JBEIQP010000124.1:0-7723 GCA_040376455.1 Planctomycetaceae bacterium
CAAACGCCGGCAGGTCGGGCCGCGAGCCGAGGGCCGCGTGCATCTCGCCGGTCGCGCGGCCGAGCGCCGCGGCGATCCCGCGGATCCGCTGGCCGTGCCGACCGGCCAGCCCGCCGTCGGACAGGAGGGCTACCAGCCGGTCCCACGCCGCCGTGCGATCGGCGCCGAAGTCGTGGACCACGGCCAGCGCGGCGGCCCCGTCCGGATCGTCGTGCGGCCGATATTCGAGCCAGCCCCGGAGGCGGGCCGCGGCCGGCCACGGCGCGTGGATGGCGAAGAACTCCCCCACCTCCACCTCGGGCTGGATGCCCGACCGGCAGCGGCGAAACACCTTGACGATCAGCCGCCGATCGCCGGTGCCGACGACGAACGAGGTGTTCGAGGCGTCGTGTCCGATGGGCACGACGGTGGTCGGCCCAGCCGCAGCGGCCGCGACGGGATGCGATCCGGACGGCGCGGCGATCGGCCGGCCGACGAACAGGCCGTGCTTCCCGGCGAACGACCCGCCCTCGAGCACCGCGTGCACGAGCCAGTCGGCGCAGGCCGGCACGCAGGCGGCGTCGGTGCCCGCGACGGTCTCGACGGGCACCACGTACCGCGACGCCACGGCCCCGGCCGACTGCACGTCGAGGAGGACCAGCGCCAGGCTCGTGTCGCCCACCGCGACGGCATCGGCGACGGTCACGCGGTCGGCCGCGACGCCCTTGTCGGCATACCACCGGGCCCGCGGCAGCCAGGCGGCGATGCGGGCGGCCAGCGCGTCGTGAGGGGAGCCGGCGGCAGGTGTCGTCATGGCGTCGTCGGCACGTCGAATAGCGTGCCCTCCATCCGCGTGCCCGACGCGGCGTCGGTCGGCGGTCACTCCGTCAGCCGGAACGCCCGCACGGGCTGCTCGGGCGTGCATTCGATCGTCACGGCGTCGAGATCCCAGGCATGCACCGCGTCGTCGAGCAGGTCGTGCGCCATGGCGGCTTCGACGCCGTCGAGGCCCAGCGCGGCCTTGTCGAGCGTCAGCCGGCCGGTCCGCGTCTCCCGCGGCCGCAGGTTCACCACCACGAGCACCCGGTTGCCGGTCTGGGCGTCGTACTTGCACCAGGCGAGCAGGTGCTCGTCGTCGATCTCCTGGATCAGCGGTGGCCGGTCACGGTGGAGCGCCGGCTCGGATCGCCGCAGCTGGTTCAGGCGGCCGATGAAGGGAGCGAGGCTCTCGGGGGCTTCGAGATTCCAGCGGCGGATCTCGTATTTCTCCGAATCGAGGTATTCCTCGCTGCCCGGCTCGCGGGGCGCAGCCTCGAGCAGTTCCATCGCCGGCCCGTAGATGCCCCAGTTGCCGACCGAGAGGGCGGCGAGCGCGAGCCGCACGAGGAACATCGGCCGTCCCCCCTCCTGCAGCGTCTCGTGGAGGATGTCGGGCGTGTTGGGCCAGAAGTTCGGGCGGAAGAAATCGGCGACCGGCGACGTGGTCACCTCCTCCAGGTAGGCGGCGAGCTCGCGCTTCTCGGTCCGCCAAGTGAAGTAGGTGTAGGACTGCGTGAAGCCGAGCTTGGCCAGGCGATACATCGTCTTCGGCCGCGTGAACGCCTCCGCGAGGAAGAGCACGTCGGGGTCGGTGCGGCGGATCTCGGCGATCAGCCACTCCCAAAAGGGGAACGGCTTCGTGTGCGGATTGTCCACGCGGAAGATCCGCACCCCCTTCCCCACCCAGAAGCGAAACACGTCGGCCAGCGCCCGCCAGAGTTCCCGCCAGTGATCGGTCTGAAAATCGAACGGCACGATGTCCTGGTACTTCTTGGGCGGGTTTTCCGCGTACTGGATCGAGCCGTCGGCCCGATGGCGAAACCATTCGGGATGCTCTGTCACCCACGGATGGTCGGGCGAGCATTGCACCGCGATGTCGAGCGCGAGCTCCATGCCGAGCGACTCGGCCCGCTGCCGGAGCCGCTCGAAGTCGTCGAAGGTGCCCAGCCGCGGGTGGATGGCCGTATGGCCCCCTTCGGGACCGCCGATGCCCCACGGGCTGCCGACGTCGTCGGCGCCGGCCGCGAGCGCGTTGTTGCGGCCCTTGCGGAACGAGCGGCCGATCGGATGGATCGGCGTCAGGTAGAGGACGTCGAAGCCCATCGCCCGGACATAGTCGAGCCGGTCGGCGAGATCGGCGAGGGTGCCGTGCCCGCCCGGCTCGGGGCCCCAGGACCGGGGAAACACCTCGTACCAGGCGCTGCGCCGCGCCTTGGCGCGATCGACCCAGATGGGCCGCGGCGGGTCGAGCTTCGTCTCGTCGCGACGGTCGGCATAGGCCGTCATCAACTCTCGAAGCCGGTCGCCGCGGGCCGCCTCGGCCCAGTCCGGACCGCGGAGGCGGACCGCGAGCGCCGCCATCTCGGCGGCATCGGCCGGCGGCGCCGCGTGCGTCGCGGCCACCACCAGGTGCGCGCCGGCGGCCAACTCGGGCTCCAGTGGCTCCCCCGCGGCCTCGCGACGCCCCAGGTCGCGAAGCCAGGTGGCGAACGCATCGACCCGTGCCGACACGACGTAGTGCCAGCGCCCGATCCGATCGGCGATGAACGACGCCCGCCAGAGGTCGTTGCCCATGCACTCCATCGGCAGGACCGTCCACTGTCCGGTGTCGCCGTGCCGCACGTGGAGGCGGCATTCCAATTCATCGTGACCGTCGCAGACGATGTCGGCCTCGACCACCACCTCGTCACCGCGGACGCGCTTGACGGCGAAGCGGCCCCCGTCCACTTCGGGGCTCACGCGGTCGATGGCCACGCGCCGCCTGAATGGGCTGGGGAGTTCCGCGAGCGTGTCGGTCACTTCGTTCTCCGGCGATGCACGGGGGCTGGTCTCGGGTCGTCGGCAGTGTAGGAATCGCCCCGCGAAAACGCGACCGGAAATTTCCCCGGGTCGCTCAGGGCACGAGCACGATGCAGGCGGGCGACGTGATCGCGGTGTCGGCGCCGAGCGGCGCGAGTCGGCCGGTCGTGCGATCGATCCGAAACACCGCCGCACAGCCCCCCTTCATGTTCGCGCAGAGCAGCAGGCCGCCGTCCGGTGTGATGGCGAGATGCTGCGGCCCCGCACCGCGGCTCGGCGCGATCTCGACCCGCGTCAGCCGGCCGTCGCCGCCGATCCGGAAGACGGCGATGCTGTCGTAGCCGCGGTTGGTGGCATAGAGAAACGCCCCGTCGGGCGTGATCTTCAGGTCGGCGCAGAGACTCGTCCCCGCGAAGTCGTCGGGCAGCGTCGAGACGGTGGGCCCCGGCGCGAGGCCGCCCCGCTCCGCGTCGTAATCGAAGACGGTCACGCCGTTCGACAGCTCGTCGATCGCGTAGAGGTGCCTGCCGTTCGGGTGGAACGCGAGGTGCCTCGGGCCCGATCCCGCCGTGCACGTCACGAACGGCGGCTCGCCCGGGGTGAGCGTCGCGGTCGCGGCGTCGAGCCGGTAGCCGAAGATCCGGTCGGCGCCGAGATCGGCGGCGAAGGCGAACCGGCCGCCCGGAGCCGGCACGATCGCATGCGCGTGCGGCTGCGTCTGCCGCCGCGGGTGCACGCTCGACCCAGCGTGCTCGACCAACGAGGCGGCCGGACCGAGCGAACCGTCCGCCTTGATCGGCAGCGCGGCGACGGAGCCGGGGTCGTAGTTGGCCAGGAGCAGCGTCCTGCCCGTCGGATCGACGGCGAGAAAACAGGTCGCCGCGCCCCGGGCCGATTGCCGGCCGAGCGGCTCGAGCGCGCCTTCGCGATCGACGATCCGCCAGGCCGTCACCTCCTCGGGGTCGGGCGGCCCGAACCGCTGCGCATGCACCGCGTAGAGCGTGCGGCGGTCGGGCGCGACGGCCATGAAGAACGGATGCGCGAGGCCCGTGGTGTCGCGGGCCGCGGCGAGGCGGCCGGTCGCCGGGTCGAGATGAAACGCCCGAATGCCTCCCTGCTCTCCCGGCGCGAACATCGAGATGAAGACGAGCAGCGTGGCGGCCGCCGGTTGCATGAAACGCTCCCTTCGAGGACGGCGGGCTACCGGCCCGCGGCGGCGGCCGGGTCGGACTCCAGCCGGTACCGCGGCCAGTTGGACCAGCCCTTGTGGAAAAAATCGCCGGGCAACGTCGGGCTCGAGTGGTGGTAGCGGTCGGCACGGTCGCCGTCCTGGAAGGCGGCGAGGATCCGCAGCTCGCTGCCGGCCATCTTCCAGGGACCGCGCACGCGGACCTTCCCGCCCGGCGGCTCGCGCGACTCCACCTCGACCCAGGTCTGGAGGCTCGTCGGCACGCCCAGGCCGGCCCACGGCAGCCGCAGCTCGGCGGTGTAGCCGGTGTCGGCATCGCGGTCGTCGTTCACGGAGGAGGGCCGCCCTTCCGCGTCGGCCTTCGGCCGCGCGGCCATCGCCAGTCGGCGGCCCGCCGGCACGTCGTCTGCCAGCACCTCCGCGAAGCCGAAGAGGATGCCGGAGGTCGCCCGCGAGGAGCGGGCGAGGGGCCACTCCCGCGCGGGCACGGTGATCCAGATGTCGTTGAACTGGTTGGCCGCGTTGTGGTGGATCTCCCAGAAGAAGTTCGGATCGTCGCAGGAGACGAAAAACTCCATGACATCGACCGGCACGGTCTTGTGCGCGTGCTCGAGCCCCTGCCGCTTGTTGCCCTCGGGCCCCTCGCAGGCGTCGCTGCCGAGGGCGACGAGGTTGCGATCGCAGGTTTCGTAGCCGATGTAGAGGTAGTCGTCGTCCCAGGTGTAGCGGGCCGTCGCCGTGGGCTCGGCCGCCCGCTGCGACACCTTCCCGTGGATGAAGTGCACCGGGATCGCCGCCGCCTGCCGCCAGGCCGGCTCGTCGAGCACGCCGTCGATCCGCGGCGGGGCGGCGGCCTTCCAGATCGGCGCCGGGGGAGGTTCGCCGATCGGCTCGGCGGCGGTCGCCGCGCCGCCCGCCAGCAGGCACCCGCAGGCGATCATCCAGCCGGGCATCCGTCGTTGCATGGCTCGTTTCCGCCGGAGCGGCTCCAGGGTGTCGTCGTGCATCAGCGGTGCTCGCCCTCGAGCCAGCGGCCGATCGGTTGGCCGCCCGCGTCGGCCGTCGCGGTTCCCGTGCCGCCCGGCGCGAGGCCGAGCCGGCCGATCTCCGCGAGCCAGTCGCGGTGGAAGGCGGCGAGGTGGAGGTTCGTGTTGCCCGTCGCGTCGGGCGAACGCCGATCGAGGAGGATCGAGCCGGTGCCGATCGTCACGAGCCGGAGGTCGGGCTGACCGACGACGGCCAGGAGCCGCGCGCGGCCCGAATCGACCAGGTGCTGCAGCGCCTCGACGATCCGCGGCCGCCGGCCGGGCGTGGTGCTCACGCCGGAGACCGGATCGATCCCGAGATCCTCGCCGACGAGGTAGAGCCGTTGGCCCGTGGCGACGTGCGCCGCGAGGGCTTCGGCCCGCGTCGTCCAGTCCACGCAGGCGAGCAACTGGTCGATGCGATGCCGGCTGTCCCCCATCTCGTAGGCGTAGTAGCCGTAGCGGCGCTTGTCGACGGGCTTCGGGTCGAGGTGGCGGTCGCGGAGGGCGTGGAGCAGGCCGAGAAACTCGGCGTCGTCGATCTCGGGCCCGCGACGGGCGAGTTGCCACGACCGCAACTCGGGCGTGGCGGGAATCTCGACCGCGGCGGCGGCCACCGAGGCCGGGGATGCCTGCGGCGCGAGCGTGGTCTCCGCGAGGCCGCCGGTGATCGCGTCGATGAACCGCACCCGCCAAGGATGCGGCCGCTCGCCCCCCGGGAGCGGATCGTCGAGGCGGAGACGCAGTTCGAACGGCTTGCCGGGGCCGAGGGCGACGCTGCCCGAGTGGTGCGGGAGGATCGTTCCATCCGGTCCCAGGACCTCGACCCGGCCATACGACGCCAGGTTCGTCCCGGCATTGACGGCGAACGGCACGACGGCGCCGAGCGGGGCCGACGCCGGACCGGTGATCGTCGGTTCGGGGACCGAAGCCTCCGTCAGCGCCAGCAGCCGCCAGTGCCCCGGCTCGACGTTCACCACCGCCTCCGTCGCGTCGCCGGTCGGGCTGGCGATCGTGGAGAGGGGGCGGCCGGTGAGCACGTCGTAGGCCGCGGTGAACGGCGGCCGCAGCCGGAGCCGGGCCTCGGCCCGCCGGCCGCGGTGGTCGCCGAAGAGGGAGAGGATCCGCGTCGGTGTGCCGGGCAGGTCGTACTGCATCGTGACGAAGTCGCTGATTCCCTCGTCGTAGGCGCGGAGATTGCGAAACTCGAAGTCGGGCGCGACGCCGCGACGCCGCACGAGCTGGTCGATCACGAGGCGGAAGGTTTCCGTGGTATCGTCCACGTTGAACGTGAGCGTGGTCTCTCCGCAGAGCAGCATGTTGAAGCAGATCGCCTCCCCCTTGCCCGCCTTGCGATAGGTGAAGAGCGGCTGGCCGTCCTCGTGGTGGCCCACCACGACCACGTCCTTGGCGAGGTTCGTGAGCCGCTGGTGGCCGTCGGGCATCAGGTGGTTGGGATGGCCTCCGATGCGGATCGGCATCGTGAAGTAGAGGGGTGGCTCGAGGCCCGCGGTGCGGTCGGTCGGCTGCTTGTCCTCGCCAATCATCCAGTATTCGGCGAAGGCCTCCTGCGCCGCATTGCGGCCCGGCACCTGGACCGTCTGTCGGCCCATCACCCACGCGGGATCGGCGGTGAAGCCGAGCAGCGCGTCGAGGCCGGCGCCCGGACAGGTCGGGTAGGGCTTGCCGCCCTCGTCAAACTGCGCGAGCGTGGGGAACGCGATCAGCGTGCCTCCCCCCTCGACGTAGCCGCGGAGCTTCGCCGCCGTCGCCTCGTCGAGGGCCTCGACGTAGGGCACGAAGAGCACGTCGCAGCCGGCGAACTCCTCGGGACGCACGTAGCGCGGCGCGTAGCCCGACGCGCAGAGCGCCGCGTGCAGCGGCAGTTCGGGCGGGCAAAGGTAGGAGGCGCCCGGCGCCTGGTGGGGACCCTTGCCGAGCGCCACGTCGTAGGGGCCGCCCCGCTCCAGGAAGAAGCCGTAGCGGCCGCGGACGAGCGCCCAGCGGCTGTCGAAGGTGTAGATGCCGACCCGCGGATCGGTGCGGGGCGTCATCTCGCGGAGCACCGCCTCCGGCCGCTCGACCAGCTTCCGGGTGCGGGTCACGGCGAGCGCCGTCCGCGACGGGGTGAGATCGCCGTTGAAGGCGTGGCCCCAGGAACAGAGATAGGTGCAGCCGGAGGCGAGGCCGAGTTGCAGGAACTGGTTGTTCATCCGGTCGTCCTCGAAGAACATCCAGTCGAGGTGGAACGGATTGGGGGCGCCGGGAGTCCGCGAGCGGACGTAGTTGTGCCAGAGGGCGACGCCTTCCGGCGCGAGCGCGCCCCAGAAATTCGTCATCGGCGCCGGCGGGAACTGCAGGAAGGTGAAGTCGTAGCTCATCGTCCACGTGGTCGCCGGATCGGCCTCGGCGTAGCCCCGCATGTAGTGGGTGAAGTACTCGCCCACGTACCACTCGTGGAAGGCGTGCGTGTCGATGAAGGGGGTGAGGTTCGGCTCCACCTCCTTCGGCGGCGGCATGAACATCCAGCCGAACGGCTCGGCGTACTTCCTCCAGACCTTGATCTCCTGCCAGTCCTTGAAGTCCCGACCCCAGGCGGCATTCAGCCGGGCGAGGTCGTCCCCGTAGAGCCGCCGCAGGTAGAACCGAAACCACTTGTTGCAGTCCTCGGGGGCCTCCGGTTCGGCGCGCC
>JBEIQP010000091.1:0-10601 GCA_040376455.1 Planctomycetaceae bacterium
CCTCTCGCCGGCGTTGGCGGCAAGCGGAGACAGGATGTCGAAGCGCAGCCGGCATCGAGTGCGCGAAAGCCTGGAGGGCCGCAGCGAACGTCCGGCGAGAGGATACGGGCAACCCCGACCCCGCAACGCGTCGCGTAACTCTCCTGAACAGAAAAAGGAGGCCACCGAGCGCCGAACACGCCAGGCCACCTCGAAACGGCCCCTGCCCCACCGAACAGGATCGCCATGGACGCCTATTTCCGCGGACGGCTAGCCCAGCGGCTCGGGCCGAGCGTCCCCAGCCGACCGCAACTCGACGAGCGCATTGGAGGCGGCCCGCTGCTCGGCCTCCTTCTTGTTGCGGCCCCACGCCGGCGCGTAGCGCCGGCCGCCGATCTGGGCCGACACATGAAAACTCTTGCTGTGATCGGGGCCCGTCTCCTCCAAAACCTCGTACGTCGGCGTGATGCCGAAATCACGCTGCGACCACTGCTGCAGAAGCGACTTGTGGTTCGAGCCCTGCGCACCCGAGGCCACCTGCTCGATCTCCGGTCCGAGCATCCGGTCCACGAGTGGCCGCACCGCCTCCATGCCGCCGTCGAGATAGATCGCCGCCACGAGCGACTCGAACAGATCCGACAACACCGACGTCGGCACCGGCCGGTTCACGGCCAGCCCCTTGCCCACGATCAGGAAATCGATGAGCTGCAACTGTTCGCTGATGCGGCTGCAGGTCTCCCGGCTCACCACGACCGACTTGATCCGGGTCAGGTCTCCCTCGAGCGAATCGGGGAAGAGCCGGTAGAGCGTCTCGCAGACGATGAAGCCCAGAATCGCATCGCCGAGAAATTCGAGCCGCTCGTTCGAGGCCAGCCGGTGCTGGGCCCCCGAGGCGTGCGTCAGGGCCGCCACGAGCAGTGACGGGTCACGGAATTCATACGCGATCCGCCGCTGACACTCGGCCACGTCGATCGCGGCCTCGTCCGTACCGCGCGGGTCCCTTCTGGGCATACATCAAACCTCTTGCCGGCCAAGGTACGCCCCGTTTCCGCGGCCTGTCAACGCACTTTTTCCCGATTTCGGCGGCCCGTCCGGCCCCACCCCGAACCACCGCCCGGTCGCCTCCGTAGAACTCCCCATGCCACGCGTCTGCACCACCGGCCCCTCGGGCCGGCTGGTCGCATTTTCACGTCGCACGCCTAAAATCCCCGCGGGCCTCCAGCCCAAGAAGAAAGGTGGATCACGACCATGACATCAAGCATTTTCCTCGCACCCCGCTCCCTGTCGCCCGCGTACGGCTTCCGATGCTGGATCTGCACGGCTTCGCTGCTGTCCCTGGCGGCCCTCGCCGCTCCGTTCGCCGCGCCCGCCGCCCGTGCCGATGACACGGCGGCCACGGCCGAGGCCATGTCCCATGCGAACGCGCTGTCGAAGGCGTTCCGCCACGCCGCCGAGGTGGCCACGCCCAGCGTGGTGGTGGTCCGGAGCGAGACCAAGCCCACCAAGGCCTCCGGCCGGGGCCCGCAGCGTCGCGGCGGCGACAATCCCTTCCGCGGCACGCCCTTCGAAAACATGTTTCCCGAGGGGCTCCCCGAGGGATTCGAGTTCAACATGCCCGAGGACGGACCGGCCCCGGGCCGATCGGGCGTGGGGTCGGGCGTGATCGTCGATCCGAGCGGCATCGTGCTCACCAACAACCACGTGGTCGAAGGAGCGGACGAAGTCACGATCGAACTGGCCGACGGCCGCGAGTTCAAGGCCAAGGAGATCAAGACCGACCCCGAGAGCGACCTCGCCGTGATCCGGTTGGCCGACGCCAAAGACCTGCCCACCGCCACGCTCGGCGATTCCGACAGGCTCGCCATCGGCGACTGGGTGATCGCGATCGGCACCCCGTTCGAGCTGGAAACGACGGTCAGCGCCGGCATCATCAGCGGCAAGGGGCGGGAGCTCGGCGGCATCCGTCGCGCCCAATTCCTGCAGACCGACGCCGCCATCAATCCCGGCAATTCGGGCGGCCCGCTCGTGAACCTCGCCGGCGAGGTGGTCGGCATCAACACGGCGATCGCCTCCAACAGCGGTGGCTACCAGGGCATCGGCTTCGCGATCCCGGTCAATCTCGCCAAGTGGGTGAGCGAACAGCTGATCTCGAAGGGGGCTGTGCAACGGGCCTTCATGGGCGTGCAGATGGGCCCGCTCGACACCAAAATGGCCGCGAAGCTCGGCGTCAAGGATCGCCGGGGCGTGCTGGTCAACGATATCGTCCCCGGCTCGCCGGCCGCGAAGGCGGGCGTGCAGGAACTCGACGTGATCACCGGCTTCGATGACAAGCCGGTCGATGGCACGCGGGCGCTTCAGGAGATCGTGGAGCGGTCGGCGATCGGCAAGCCGCACAAGTTGACCGTGTTTCGCGATGGCCGAACCCTCACGCTCACCGTCTCCGTGGAGCCGCTGCCGAGCGACCTCGCGAACCGCGGGCCGGGCAAGGCTCCGCGGGCGGAGGCCGACGAGGAGACCTTCTACTCGAAGGAGTTCGGGCTCGAGGTCCGCGAGAAGTCGTCCGTGGCCGAAGACGCCTACGAAGGATTCGAGGGCGTGCTCGTCGATCGCGTCGATTCCGATGGTGTCGCCGCCGAGGCGGGGCTCGGCCCGGGGGTGCTGATCCGGGCGGTCGGCAAGACGCCGGTGTCGTCGCTGGACGAATTCGCGGCGGCCATCGAGAAGGAGTCGGCCGCGGACGGCGTGGTGCTCAAGGTTCGCACGCCCCGCGGCAACGCCGTCATCCTCTTGCAAAAACAGTAGCGGAGAGGCGAGTCTGGGGGAGCGTCACCACCTCCCCCGGCTCCTCTCCCGACCCCGCTGATGGCCACACTCGGCGTCAACATCGATCACGTCGCCACGATCCGGCAGGCACGCCGCACCGTCGAGCCCGACCCGGTGTGGGCGGCGGCGCTCGCCGAACTCGGCGGGGCCGACGCGATCACGGTGCACCTGCGCGAGGATCGTCGGCACATCCAGGATCGCGACTTGGATGTCCTGCGACAGACGGTCCAGGTGAAGCTCAACCTCGAGTGCGCGATCGCTCCGGCGATGATCGACATCGCCTGCCGCGTGCGGCCCTGCCAGGTGACGCTGGTGCCGGAACGCCGCGAGGAGGTGACGACCGAAGGCGGCCTCGACGTGGTGACGCACACGACGGCCACGTCCGACGCGGTCTGGCGGCTCCGCAACGCCGACATCGCCGTGTCGCTCTTCATCGACCCCTGCCCGCGGCAGATCGAGGCCGCCGTGGAGCTCGGCGTGGACGCGGTGGAGCTGCACACCGGCTGCTATGCCAATGCGACCGCCGACCCGGAGCGGCATGAGAAGCTCGTGGAGCTCGCCCGCGCCGCGGCGATGGTGCGCCACGCCAAACTGCAGCTCAACGCCGGCCACGGGCTCACCTATCGCAACGTCGTGCCGGTCGCCCGGCTCGAGGGCATGGGCGAGCTCAACATCGGCCACTCGATCGTCTCCCGCGCCGTCCTCGTGGGATTCACGCAGGCCGTCCGCGAGATGAAGGCGCTCGTTTCCTGATCCGGGCGGCGGCCTCGGGCCGTCACGGTGGCGCGGCGAACGCTTCCGGGCCGGTGAGCACGAACAGGTGGCCGTGGTCGCTCGTCACGATCACGACCGAGTCATCCCACGCCCCGCGCGACTCGATCCAGTCCACCACCGCCTGGAAGGCGGCATCGCCGCTCTTCACGGCGCCGATCGTGGTGTCGATGTTGTTCGCGTGCGACGCCCAATCGACGTCGCCCGCCTCCACCATCAACCAAAACCGCTCCCGGCTCCCCAGCACGCGGAGCGCGGCCCGAGTCATCTCGGCGAGCGTCGGGTTTTCCGCGATGTCGGCCGCGTCGTAGCGGATCGTGCCGCCATATTTTTTTCGCAACCGGTCCTCGGTATCCAACAGAGGCCCGCCGCCGGAGGGCTCGTAGTCGCCGTCGGCGGTCTGAAACGGGAGATGCCCCTCCCTCGCGCCAAAGAAGCCGAACAAGCGGAGGCCGCGCCGCGCCGCTTCGTCGGCGGCGGCGGCCAACAGTTCCCCGCCCGCGCGACCCGGGGTCCGCTCCACGACCAGGTAGCGGCCGCCCCGATTCACGTCGCTGGCGGCGCGGGTGGAATCGGCGACGTACTTGTTGCCCGGCTCGAAGTTCCGCCCCTGGTCTGCTTCCCCCGCGGCGTCGCCCGACACGCCCCAGCCTCCGCCCACCAGCACGTCGAGCCCCGGCAACGCCGTGCCGCGGTGCGCGATCGACGGCTGCCCGAGCTGATCGCGGGCGATGTCCTGATAGTCGTCGCGGCCGACGTTGTTGGCGTAGGCGCACGCCGGCGTGGCGTGCGACACCGGCACGCTCGACACCGCCCCCACGGCGTAGCCTCTGGCCTGCAGCGTCCGGGCGATCGGCTCCAGGGGCTCGCCGTCGGGGCCCACGTTGATCGCGTCGTTGTAGGTCTTGCGGCCGGCGCACAGGGCGGTCGCCGATGCCGCGGAGTCGGTCACCGCGTGCCGGCACTCGCGGTCGCGGCCGATGAGGTAGCGGAGGTCGCAGCGCGGATCCCAGGCCGTGGCGCCGCCGCGGGCTGGATCGTAGCCACCGGGGGTCTCGCCGCCGGGGTTCCTCACCGCCTGGGCGTCGACGTCGAACCTCGTGCCGTCGTTGGCCGGGCTCGTCACGCACAGCCCGAAGTCGGTGGGCGCACCGCGGTAGTCCTGAAACGTGAAGCCGGTGCCGCGGTCCTGGTCGTAGGCCACCCGGCCCTGCGCGGCGATCGCCGCCGCCCGCGTCGTGTGCCAGTCCATCCCGTCGAACACGAAGAGGATGATGTGTTTTTTCCCGGCGTCGGCGGCCATCCGCTGGAGCCGGTAGATATCGGTCTGATCGAAGTAGTCCGCCCCCGGATGGAGCGTGCGGTCGGGCAGCCGCCCATAGAGCTGCCGCAGTCCGGCCTCGCTCCGGTAGACGCTGTTCTCCCCACCGATGGCGTCGAGCGACATGCCGAACGTGTAGACCGGGATCAGCCGATTCGAGTGGTTCGACCAGGCCGCATACCGCTCCGGCTGATCGCCCCAATGGCCCCAGGTGGCGCGGCCGGTTCGCTCGGCATCCGCCTGCATGTCGTGCACGAAATCCCGCGTGGCGGGCCGACCGACGTCGCCGGAACGGGCGAACCCCATCCACGCCGCGGCCAGGGCCACGCCGACGCCCACGATCCACGATCCTCGGCCGAACGATCCATCATCGACACGCATGAGCGTCACTATAGCCACCTCCGTCTCCGGCCACGACGCCCGACCGGCGGACTGCCGGTTTCTCCGGCACTGGCTGCTTGCGGAATGTTCAGCGACAAGGGGGCCACGGTCCGTGCCTCCCCGCGTTCCCCGGCCCTGCGGGCCGATTCGTTCGTCGCAGGCTGCCGCCGATCGACTTGGCGCGTGTTTTGCAGTCCCTATGCTGACGAGGCGTCTTGCCGCTCCACCGCCTCCCCTGCCCTCCCCGGATCCGACCTCACGTGGCCACCGACGACCTCCTGCGGCGCGACGTGCGGCTGCTGGGGGACATGCTTGGATCGGTGATCCGCGAACTGGCGGGCCCCGAGTCGCTGGCACTCGTGGAAGAGGTGCGGACGCTGGCTCGGGACCGACGGGCGGGCCACCAGGATGCCGAGCGGCTGCTGGAGGCCCGGATCAGGTCGCTCGACGAGCGCGAGGCCCGGCTGGTCGCCCGCTCGTTCAGCATCTTCTTCGATCTGGTCAACATCGCCGAAGATCGGCAGCGGGTGCGGGTGCTCCGCCAGCGGGAGCGGGACAGCCACCCGCAGCCGCTGGGCGAATCGCTGGCCGCCGGGATCGCCGAGCTCCACTCGCTCGGCTTGTCCGCCGCGGACGTGCAGCGCGTGCTCGACGGCCTCCATGTCGAGCTCGTCTTCACCGCCCACCCCAGCGAGGCGAAGCGCCGCTCGATCCGGGCGAAGTTGCGGCGGATGCGGCACAGCCTGCAGGAACTCGACCGCGACGACCAGTTGCCCCGCGAGCGGGCGCGGCACGAGGCCGACATGCGGAGCGAGCTCTCCGTGCTCTGGCAGACGGAGTTTCTCCGGCCCTCGCGGCCCACGGTGCGCGACGAGGTCGAGCGCGGCCTCTCGATCATGCCCCGACTCTGGGACGCGGTGCCCCAGGTGCATGCGGCGCTCAGGCGCGGACTGGCGACGCACTACCCCGGAACGGCCTTCCGGGTGCCCGCCTTCCTGACGTTCGGCTCGTGGATGGGAGGCGATCGCGACGGCAATCCATTCGTGACCGCCGAGGTGACCGCCGCCACGCTTCTGCGGCTGCGAGGGGCGGCGATCGAGCAGCACCTCGGCTGGTGCGACCGGCTCCACGACCTGCTCACGATCTCGCTTCACGCGGCGGCCGGCGCCGCGCCGCTCGAAGAGCGTCTGGCGACGGCCGCCCCCCAGACACCCGGGTTGACCGAGGCCCTCGAACCGCTCGCGCCGCACGAGACCTATCGCCGCTGGCTGCGGATGATCCGCTTCCGCCTGGAGCGATCGGGGGCCGCCACGCTCGATGCGGCGGCCGAGCCGGGAGGCTATGGATCGAGCGCCGAATTGGAGGCCGACGTCGCCCTGCTCGTCGAGTGCCTCGCCCGCGACCACGGCACGGCCGACGACGCCCCGCCGCGCCGCTGGCTCGACCTCGTCCGCACGTTCGGCTTGCAGATGACCTGCCTCGACGTCCGGCAGGATGCGCGGGCGTATCGGGAGATCATGGGGGATATCCTGGCGGCCGCCGGGGCGATCCCCGATGCCGCCGGCTACGCGGCGCTCGACGACGAGGCCTCCGCACGGCTCCTGGTCGAGACGCTCGGCCGGGTGGGTGACGTGCCGCGCGACGGGCTGCGGCCCCTCGCCGCCGACTCGCTGCGGCTCTTCGAGGTGCTGCATCGCGCGGCCGTCCGCTTCGGCCCGGAGTGCCTGGGCGGCGCGATCGTGAGCCTGACCCGCTGCCCGGCCGACGTGCTCTCGGTGCTCTGGCTGTGGCGCTGGGCGCAGCGGCATGCGGCGGATCGTGGCGAGCCCGTCGCGGGCCACGATATCGCCGTCGTTCCGCTGTTCGAAAAGATCCACGACCTCGCCCACGCCCACGACACGCTCGCCGCGATCCTCGACGAGCCGTGCTACCGGGACCACCTCGCGGGGCGTGGAAACCGCCAGATCGTGATGGTCGGCTACTCCGACAGCACGAAGGACGGCGGATACCTCGCCGCCTGCTGCGGCCTGCAGACGGCCCAGAGCAGCCTCCACGCCGCCGCCGCGGCCCGCGGCGTCAGCCTGACGTTCTTCCACGGTCGCGGCGGCTCGCTCGGCCGCGGTGGCGGACCGGCGGCACGGGGCATCCTTTCGCTGCCCCCCGAGACGCTCGACGGCACGCTCCGTCTGACCGAGCAGGGAGAGGTGCTCGCCGAGCGGTATGACGATGCGGAGATCGCCCGCCGGCACCTGGAGCAGGTGACCTGGGCAACGCTCGTCGCCTCGAGCGTCCGCCGCGCGGAGCCGCTGCGGGAGTGGGCCGACCTCGCCGCCCGGATGGCGGAACGCTCCTGGGCCGTCTACCGCGACCTCGTCGATCAGTCCGGCTTCATCGGCTACTTCTCGCAGACGACGCCGATCGACGACATTGAGAACCTCCCGATCGCCTCGCGGCCGTCGCGGCGCCGAGGAGAGCGGACGCTCGACGATCTCCGCGCGATCCCCTGGGTGTTCGCCTGGACGCAGAGCCGCTGCATGATCCCGGCCTGGTACGGGCTCGGCACCGCGCTGGCCGAAGTGAAGTACGAGGATCGTCGCGGCTGGCAGCTCGTCTGCGACATGTACCGGCAGTGGCCGTTTTTCCAGGCGACGATCGACAACGCCACGCTGGCATTGGCCAAGGCCGACACCTACGTGGCCCAGCGCTATTCCGAACTCGCCGAGGACGAAGACGCCCGCCGCCGCATCTGGCACCGGATCGCGGCCGAGCGCGACCGCACCCGGCAGGCGATCCTCGACATCGTCGGCGGCGGCGAGTTGCTCGCGACCACGCCCTGGTTTCAGCGCTCGATCGAGGCCCGGAATCCCTCCATCGATCCCCTCAACCTGATCCAGATCGAGTTCATGCGGCGCCGCCGCGAAGCGGCCGCCCAGGGTGCCGCCGGCGAGGAGACCTTCCGCGATCTGCTCCGCCTCTGCGTGCAGGGGATCGCGGCGGGAATGCGGACCACGGGATGACCATAGCGCTGCCCCGGAACGGAAAGGGCTGTCGATGACCACCGCCGCCGATCTCGCCGTGAAGACGCTCGGCCCCTGCCGGCTCGACTCGCCGCTCGCGCCCCTCATC
This sequence comes from Planctomycetaceae bacterium, assembly GCA_040376455.1. Classification (GTDB taxonomy): domain Bacteria; phylum Planctomycetota; class Planctomycetia; order Pirellulales; family UBA1268; genus QWPN01. The sequence continues at coordinate 8,402 of JBEIQP010000091.1, forward strand.
GCCGCACGGCGCACCACCTCGCATTACGTGCAGGAAGACGACCGCGTGCTGTTCCACGACACCGCCTCGCTCGTCGCCGAGAGCGGCTGTGCGCTCGACGCGCTGCCCGGCTTCGAGCCGGCCGGCCCGCGGCGCAAGATCTTCTTCGACGCCGCCAAGATGCGGGTGGGAATCGTCACCTGCGGCGGCCTCTGCCCGGGCATCAACGACGTGATCCGCGGCATCGTCATGGAGCTGCGGTTTCACTACGGCGTGCAGCGCATCCACGGCTTCCGCAACGGCTACCAGGGGTTCGTGGCGAAGTACGGCCACGACGTGCTCGACCTGACTCCCGATCTTGTCAGCAACATCAACGAGGATGGCGGCACGATCCTGGGCACGTCCCGCGGGAGCCAGGATCCGCAGGAGATCGTCGATTGCCTCGAGCGGATGAACATCAACGCCTTGTTCGTGGTGGGCGGCGACGGCACGCTCCGCGGCGCGATGCAGATCGCCGCGGTGATCGCCGAGCGGAACCAGAAGATCGCCGTGGTGGGCATTCCCAAGACGATCGACAACGACATTCCCTACATCGACCAGAGTTTCGGCTTCCAGACCGCCTTCGGTGAGGCCGCCAAGTCGATCCGCGCCGCCCACGTGGAGGCGAAGGCGTCGCCCAACGGCGTGGGGCTGGTGAAGCTGATGGGCCGGCATTCCGGGTTCATCGCCTGCTACGCCGCGCTCGCCGAGTCGGATGCCAACTACGTGCTGATCCCCGAGGTGCCCTTCGTGCTCGACGGCCCCCGCGGTCTGTTGGACCACCTGCTCGACCGCGTGAACACCCGCGGCCATGCCGTGATCGTGGCGGCGGAGGGGGCCGGACAAGACCTCATTCCCGACGCGGTCGCGGGGGCCGATGCCTCGGGCAATCGCAAGCTTCACGACATCGGGCTCTTTCTCCGGCAGCGGATCATCGACCACTTCGCCGGCGCCGGCGTCGAGCTCAACCTGAAGTACATCGACCCGAGCTATGCGATCCGCAGCGTGGAGTCGAATCCCTACGACAGCGTCTATTGCCTGCGGCTCGCGCAGAACGCCGTCCATGCGGCGATGGCGGGCCGGACGGAGCTGGTGGTCGGCCGCTGGCACGGGCGGTTCGTCCACATCCCGATGACGCTGGCCGTGAGCCACCGCAATCAGGTCGCGCCCGACGGCGACCTCTGGCTCTCGGTCCTCGAAGCCACCGGCCAGCCGGGCGTGTTCGCGTGAGCCGCGGATCCCTCCGCGGTCGGGGCCGCTCGCCCTCATCAAAGAAAGGCGGAAAGCGACCGCGAAACCGGACGAATGGGCCGCCCGCACCGCCGAGCATGCTCCCCGATGCGGCTCCCGCCGACGAGGGCATCCGCTTCGGTCACCACGGCCCCGGTTCCGGGTCCGGGAGCCTGGCCACCACCCGCAGCGGGCCGCCGCTGCCGCCGGCGATCTTCATCGGCAGCGCCGCCACAAACGCCCCCTCCGCCGGCAGCGGTCCGAGATCGGCGAGGTTTTCGAAGATCGGCACGTTGCCCGTGCAGAGCGCGACGTGCGATCCGAACAGCGTGGACGGGCCGTGGTCGATGCTGGCGGTGTCGATCCCCACGGCCTTCGGCCGCCGATGATCGACGAGCCACTGTGCCGCCTCGGGCGCGAGACCGGGAAACCGCAGCTGCGCCACCGCGTCGGGGCCGGTGGCGGCCGTGCCCAGGTAGGCCTCGCGATCGCCCCACTTGGCGGCCCACCCCGTTCGCAGCAGCACGATCACATCGACGAGCTGCCGCCCATGGGACCGCTCCCAGGCGACCAGGTCGTCGGACGTGACCTCGTAGACGGGGTCGGCGGCGCACTGCCTCGTCACGTCGATCACCGCCGCCTCCCCCACGAGCCGCTCCACCTCGATCTGGTCGGCCGTATGCCCGGCCTCCGCGAAGTGCCGCGGCGCGTCGAGGTGGGTGCCGCCGTGCTCGGCCGTCGTGAAGCGGTTCGCCGCGTAGTAATAGCCCTTCGGCGTCGGGCCGTTCCTGCCCGGCTCGAAGAGGAATCCCTTTTCGGTGGGCCAGTAGATGGTGCCCGCGTCGAAGGCGTGCGTCAGGTCGATCCAGCGGCCACCGGCGAACGGCCGCGGCCGCGCGACAACCGGAGGCTCGACGGCCGTCGCTGGCCGGTCGGGAGCCGCGGCCCTGGC
>JBEIQP010000027.1:0-26716 GCA_040376455.1 Planctomycetaceae bacterium
ATCGGCTGGATCGGGCACCGGCGCGCGGAAGTCGAGGCGGCCGTGGAGGGCGCCTGTTGGATCTCCACCAGCGGCAGCAGTTCGATTTCCTCCTGCAAAACGCGACGGAGCGGTTCGTGGCGCGGATGGAGGAGCGGTGTCGCGGGGCCGACGCCGCCCTCGCGAGGCTCCGCGACGATTCCGAGGCGGCACGGACGTCGCTGGGCGACTTCGTCGCCGCGCTGTTCCTCGATTTTCTGCTCGACAACATCGACGGCGCGTGCTTCGTGCTGCGGTCGCTGCCCCGGCGGTCGATCGAGCTCCAGCGGCCCGCGCTGCAGCGGGCGGGCACGACCGAAGAGGCCATGGTCGCGCTCGCCCGGGGGATGTTCGGTGAGTTGCTGTTGGCGAGAGCGCTCGAGGCGCTCGAGCAGCGCGCAGGGTACCAACCGGTCTGAGCGGAGAGGCATGATGACAAACCAGAAGGATCGTGCCGCCGGCGGCGGGCGCGCCGGGGTGAGGACGACATGATCGAATCGGCATGGGCGGTGCCCGTCGAGCGGCCGCAAGCGACCGCCCCGGCGGGCGTCTGGAGGCCGGAGCGCTGGCTCGGCGCCGCCGCGCCGGGCGGATTGGCCCTGCCAAGTGCCCAGCCCACCGCCGCCCAACTCTACGCGGCCCGGGGCGTGTGGCTCGACGACGAGCGGCTCGTGGTCTGCGATTCGGGCAACCATCGGATTCTCATCTGGCGGGGCCTGCCGGCGGCCGACCACGCACCAGCCGACGTCGTGCTCGGGCAGGCCACGTTCCTGGCGGAAGGACCGGCGGCACGCGGCCGGGGGCCGGAGAACGGCCTCCATCTGCCGACCGGCGTGATCGTCGCCGAGGGCAATCTCCTGGTGGCCGACGCGTGGCACCACCGCATCCTGGTCTGGCACGGCGTGCCCGACCGATCGGACACGCCGCCCGACGCGTGCCTCGGCCAGGCGGCGCTCGGCGCCGTGGAGCGGAATCGGGGTGGCCGCGCGGCAGGCGACTCGCTTTATTGGCCCTACGGCCTGGCCTGGATCGCGGGGCGGCTGCATGTCGCCGACACGGGGAACCGTCGCGTGCTGGTGTGGGACGGACTGCCCCGCCGCGACCGTCCCGCCGACGTAGTGCTCGGGCAGGCCGACATGGGCGCGGTGCACGAGAATCGTGGCGGCCCGGTGGGTGAGGCGACGTTCCGCTGGCCGCATGCGATCGCGGGATCGGAGGAGATGCTCTTCGTGGCCGACGCGGGCAATCATCGCGTGCTTGGCTGGCGGGGCCGGCCCGAGGCCGATCGGCCCGCCGATGTGGTCGTCGGCCAGCAGGATTTTCAGTCGGCCTGGGAACTGCCCTACGGCGTCCAGGGGCCGAGCCGGCTGCGGTTCCCGTACGGAATCGCCTCCTGTGGTGACTCGCTCGCCGTGGCCGACACCGCGAACAATCGCATCCTCCTGTGGCCCCTGCCGGTCGCCCGGGAGCGGTTTGCGGCGGCGGTCGCTGTCGTCGGCCAGCCCGACTTCGCCTCCAACGGCGAGAATCATTGGAAGGCGGTGACGGCCGAGTCCCTCTGCTGGCCCTATGCGGTCTGCCTGCATCGCGGCGCCGACGGCATCGTGCGGCTCGCCGTCGCCGACTCGGGCAACAATCGCGTCATGATCTGGCGCTGTGGAGGCTGAAACGATGTGTCTGGCCGTGCCGGGACGGGTTGAATCGATCCACGACGAAAACGGCACGCGGATGGGCCGCGTGAACTTCGGCGGCGTCGTCAAGGAAGTGTGCCTCGCCTATCTGCCCGACATCGCGGTGGGCGACTACACGATCGTCCACGTGGGGTTCGCCATCAGCCGAATCGACGAGGCCTCGGCGCTCGAGACGCTGCGGACGTTCGCGGAAATCGGCCTGCTCGAGGAGGGGCTGGCCGAACTCCGCGGCGACGCGGAGGGAAAGCCCCGATGAAATTCCTCGCCGAATATCGGGATGCGGAGACGGCCCTGCGACTGGCCGCCGAGATCGGCCGGATCGCGCGCCGTCCCTGGGCGATCATGGAGGTCTGTGGCGGCCAGACCCATTCGATCATCCGCAACGGCATCGACCAGGTGCTGCCGGCCCACGTCGAGATGATCCACGGCCCGGGATGCCCGGTCTGCGTCACGCCGCTGGAGGTGATCGACCGCGCCCTGTCGATCGCGCGCCGCCCCGAGGTGATCTTCTGCTCGTTCGGCGACATGCTCCGCGTGCCCGGGTCGCGCGACAACCTGTTCGCGGTGAAGGGGGAAGGGGGCGACGTGCGCGTGGTCTATTCGCCGCTCGACGCCCTGGCCATCGCCCGCCGGCATCCCGAACGGGAGGTCGTCTTCCTCGCGATCGGATTCGAGACGACGGCGCCGGCCAACGCGATGGCGGTGAAGCTGGCCAGGGAGCAGGGGCTGCGGAACTTCTCGATGCTCGTGTCGCACGTGCAGGTGCCCCCCGCGATCGAGGCGATCATGCGGTCGCCGGGCAACCGCGTGCAGGCGTTTCTGGCCGCGGGTCACGTCTGCAGCGTGATGGGCTGGTGGCAGTATCCGCCGCTGGCCGACCGGTTTCGCGTGCCGATCGTGGTCACCGGCTTCGAGCCGCTCGATCTGCTGGAGGGGATCCGCCGCACCGTGCTCCAGCTCGAGAGCGGCCGGCACGAGGTGGAAAACGCCTACGAGCGGGTCGTCGGCGAGCGGGGCAACGAGGCGGCGCAGCGGGTGATCGCCGAGGTCTTCACGCCCGCCGACCGGTGCTGGCGCGGCATCGGCGTCATTCCCGCGAGCGGCTGGGAACTCGCCCCCGCGTACCGGGATTTCGATGCCGAGAGACGGTTCGACCTGGGCGACATCACCGCGGCGGAGTCGCCATTGTGCAGGAGCGGCGAGGTGCTCAAGGGGGCGCTGAAGCCGAACCAGTGCCCGGCCTTCGGGAGGGAGTGCACGCCGCGGACGCCGCTGGGGGCGACGATGGTGTCGAGCGAGGGGGCCTGCGCGGCCTACTATCATGCGGGCAGGCGGTAGGCGGGAGGACGGCATGGGCGACCACGCGGGAGAGATCGACGTCGTGGGGCTGGCCTGCCCGACGCCCGTGCGGGATTACCCGAACGTGATCCTCGGGCACGGGGGCGGGGGGCAGTTGTCGCGGGAGCTGATCGAAGGCGTCTTCCTGCCGGCGTTCGGCAACGCGGTGCTCGACCGGCTCGGCGACTCGAGCGTCCTCGATCTCTCGGCCGCCCTCGCCGGCGGCGGCCGGTTGGCGTTTTCCACCGACTCGTACGTGGTCCGGCCGCTCCTGTTTCCGGGCGGATCGATCGGCGAACTGGCCGTCAACGGCACCGTGAACGACCTGGCCATGAGCGGCGCCACGCCGCTCTTTCTGAGCGCGGGCTTCATCATCGAGGAGGGCTTCGCGATCGCGGCGTTGGCCGGCATCGTCGAGCGGATGGCGGTGGCGGCGCGGCGTGCGGGCGTGACGATCGTGACGGGCGACACGAAGGTGGTGGAGCGCGGCCACGGCGACGGCGTCTACATCAATACGTCGGGCATCGGCGTGGTGCCTCCGGGGGTCGCGCTCGACGCCGAGTCGATCCGTCCGGGCGACGTGGTCGTGGTGAGCGGCCCGGTGGGAGACCATGGCATGGCGGTCATGAGCGTGCGCGAAGGATTGGAGTTCGAGGCCGCGATCGAGAGCGATACGGCGCCGCTGCACGGTCTCGTGGCGACGATGCTCGCCGCCTGCCCCGCCATCCGGATGCTGCGCGATCCGACCCGCGGCGGCGTGGCGACGAGCCTGAACGAGATCGCCGAGCTCGCGGGCGTGGGTATCGAGATCGACGAGGCGGCCGTTCCCGTCAGCCCCGTCGTGGCCAACGCGTGCGAGATTCTCGGGCTCGATCCGCTGCACGTGGCCAACGAGGGCAAGCTGGTGGCGGTGGTGCCGGCCGACGCGGCCGAGGGGGTGCTGGCCGCGATGCGCGGCCACGAGCGGGGCCGGCAGGCGGCGCTGATCGGCCGGGTGGTGGCCGATCATCCGCGGCTGGTGGCCCTGCGGACACCGCTCGGTGGAACGCGAGTGATCCCGATGCCCATCGGCGAGCAGTTGCCGCGGATCTGCTGAGGGGCCGATCGTCCCAAGTGGGAGAGCGGGTTTTGCCGGAGATCGCCGTCGTGCCGGATGGCCTTGCCGCCACGCGCCGATAATCTCCGCGGCATCGCATGTCCGCGCATGGAGTGGCGCACCCCCCGGGGCACGCCGTCCATGGCCACCGCCGTCACCGCGCCGGCCGTCGCGCCGAACATGCCCGACTACGAGCGGGCCTGCCGGGAGTTTTCCTGGGAGGCAGCGCGGCGGATGCTCGACGGGCTGCCGGGCGGGCGTGGTCTCAACATCGCCCACGAGGCCGTCGATCGCCACGTGCGGGCCGGTCGCGGCGGTAGGATCGCTTTTCGCTGCCTGGCGGCTTCGGGTACGCGCCGGGAAATCACCTACGCCGAGCTGATGCGGGCATCGAACCGGTTCGCCCATGCCCTCGAGCGGATCGGGGTCGTGCCGGGCGACCGCGTCTTCGCCGTCATGGGCCGGATTCCCGAACTGGCGATCGCCGCGCTCGGCACGCTCAAGGCCCGGGCGGTCTTCGCGCCGCTCTTCTCGGCCTTCGGCCCCGAGCCGCTGCGGGCGCGGGCCGCGATCGGCCGGCCGCGGGTGCTCGTCACGACCCAGAGCCTCCATCGCCAGAAGATCGCGGCGCTGCGGCCGCAGTTGGACTCGGTGCGGCATGTGGTCGTCGTCGGCGACGAACCGCAGGCCCTGCCGGCCGGCGTGCTCGACTTCCGCGCGCTGCTCAGCGAATCGAGCGACCGCTACGAGATCGGGCCGACGGCGGCTGACGATCCGGCCCTCCTGCACTTCACGAGTGGGACGACCGGCACGCCGAAGGGCGCCCTGCACGTCCACGAGGCGGTGGTCGCCCACCACGTCACCGGACGGCTGACCCTCGATCTCCATCCCGACGACATCTTCTGGTGCACCGCCGACCCCGGCTGGGTCACCGGCATGTCCTACGGACTCGTGGCGCCGCTGGCGTGCGGGGTCACGAGCATCCTCGACGAGGGCGATTTCGACGCCGAGCGCTGGTATCGGATTCTCGCGGGCGAGGGGGTGACGGTCTGGTACACCGCGCCGACGGCGATCCGCATGATGATGAAACTCGGCGCCGCGGTCGCCCGGCAATACGACACGGGGCGGCTTCGGTTTCTCGCCAGCGTCGGGGAGCCGCTCAACCCCGAGGCCGTGGCCTGGGGAAGCAAGGCGTTCGGCCTGCCCTTTCACGACAACTGGTGGCAGACCGAAACGGGCGGGATCATGATCGCCAATTTCCCCTCCATGGAGATCCGGCCCGGATCGATGGGCAGGCCACAGCCGGGGATCGAGGCGGCGATCGTGGAGCGGCTGGCCGACGGCCGCGTCCGCGTGCTCACCGAGCCCGACACCCAGGGCGAGATCGCGCTCAAGCCGGGTTGGCCGTCGATGTTTCGCGGGTATCTGGGGGAGCCGGAGCGCTACCGCGCCTGCTTCGCCGACGGCTGGTATCTCACCGGTGACCTCGCGCGGCGCGACGAAGACGGCTACTTCTGGTTCGTGGGGCGAAAGGACGACGTGATCAAGACCTCGGGGCACCTGGTCGGCCCCTTCGAGGTGGAGAGCGTGCTTCTCGAACACGAGGCGGTGGCGGAGGCGGGCGTCATTGGCAGACCGGATCCCGCCGCCTACGAGATCGTGAAGGCGTTCGTGGCGCTCAAGGACGGATTCCGCGGCGATGAACCGCTGCGGCGGAGCATCCTCGGCCATGCCCGCCGGCGGCTCGGCGCGGCTGTGGCTCCGAAGGAGATCGAGTTCGTCCCCGGCCTGCCGCGAACACGGAGCGGCAAGATCATGCGCCGGCTGCTCAAGGCCCGCGAGCTGGGCCTGCCCGCCGGGGATCTGTCGATGCTGGAGAACCCGGGAAACTGGCGGCCGCGAGGGCCGGACTCCGGAGGTGCCGCATGAACGCCACTGCCTTCCGCGTTCTGCCCGCCGCCCCGGAGCCCGGCGCCGCGGAGCATGATCGCGCGCTGCTGCGGACGATGCTCCTCGTCCGGCGGTTCGAGGAGAGGGCGGCCGAGGTCTACCAACAGGGGAAGATCCGCGGGTTTCTGCATCTTGGCGTGGGGCAGGAGGGGGTCGCGGTGGGCGCGATCGCGGCGCTCGATCCCGAGGACCGGGTCGTGGCCGCCTACCGCGAGCATGCCCACGCCCTGGCCCGCGGCGTCTCCGCCGCGGCGGTGATGGCGGAGATGTACGGGAAGGCCACCGGCTGCAGCCGGGGCCGCGGCGGCTCGATGCACCTCTTCGACGTCGCTCACGGGCTCTATGGCGGTAACGCGATCGTGGCTGGGGGGCTGCCGCTGGCCTGCGGCCTCGCGCTCGCCGATCGGATGCGGAAGCGACCGCACGTGACCGTCTGCTTCTTCGGCGACGGGGCCGTCGCGGAAGGGGTGTTTCACGAATCGTTGAATCTGGCGGCGCTCTGGGGCCTGCCGGTGCTCTTCCTGTGCGAGAACAACTTCTACGCGATGGGGACGGCGCTCGAGCGACACCAGGCGATGACCGACATCCACCGCAAGGGCGACGCCTACGGCATGCCCCACGCGGCCGTGGATGGCATGGAGGTGCTCGCGGTCGAGGCGGCCGTGGGGCTGGCCGTGAGTCGGGTCCGCGAGACGAGCCGGCCGTTTCTGCTCGAGGCCCGCACCTACCGCTTCCGGGCGCACTCGATGTACGACCCCGAGTTGTACCGCTCTCGGGAGGAGGTCGATGTCTGGCGGGCGCGGGATCCGATCGGGCTGTTTTCGCAACGGCTGCGCGCCGCCGGGGCGCTCGATGCCGCGGGGTTTGCGGCCGTCGAGGAGGAGGTCGCTGCCGAGGTCGCGGCCGCCGTCGCCGCCGCCGAGGCCGGGCCGTGGGAACCGGTCGAGCATCTGCTCCACGACGTGCTCGCTCCGCACGCCGGGCCGGGGGCGGCGGCATGACGAGGCTCACCTATCGCGAGGCGGTGCGGGAGGCGATCCGCGAGGCCCTCGTGGAGGACGATCGCGTGTTCCTCATGGGGGAGGACGTGGGACGCTACGGCGGCGCCTATGCCTGCAGCAAGGGACTGCTCGCGGAGTTTGGCCCGGATCGGATCCGTGACACGCCGCTCTCAGAGGCGGCCTTCGTGGGCGCGGGGATCGGCGCGGCGATCGGCGGGATGCGGCCGATCGTGGAGGTGATGACGATCAACTTCAGCCTGCTGGCCCTCGACCAGATCGTGAACAACGCCGCGGCCATCCGGCACATGAGCGGCGGGCAGGTCGGCGTGCCGCTGGTGATCCGGATGGCGACCGGGGCCGGACGGCAGGTGGCGGCGCAGCATTCGCACAGCCTGGAGGTCTGGTACGCGCACGTTCCCGGCATCAAGGTGCTGTTTCCGGCCACCGTGACCGACGCGCGGTTCATGTTGGCCGCCGCGCTCGCCGATCCCGACCCCGTGATCCTCTTCGAGCACGCGCTGCTCTATCCGCTCGCGGGAGAGGTCGAGGAGCCTGCGGGGCCGTTCGATCCGTGGCATGCCGCCGTCCGGCGTGCGGGAGACGACGTGACGCTCGTCGCCTCCGGCGGATCGCTCGGCAAGACGCTCGCCGCCGCGGAACTACTGGCGGCCGAGGGCATCGCCGCGGAGGTGATCGACCTGCGGTCGCTGCGGCCGCTCGACAGCGACGCGATCCTGCGGTCGGTGGCGAAGACCCACCGGGCCGTGATCGTGGACGAGGGCTGGAGGACCTGCGGTCTCGCCGCCGAGATCGGGGCCACGATCGCCGAACGGGCGCTCTACGAACTCGACGCACCGATCGCCCGCGTGTGCGGCGCGGAGGTGCCGGTTCCCTACGCGAAGCACCTGGAGGAGGCGGCGCTGCCCAACCCGGAGCGGATCGCGGTCGCGGTCCGCGACCTGCTCGACGGAGGGCACGGGCCGTGACCGATTTCGTGATGCCCGTGCTGGGGGCCGACATGGAGGCGGCCACGCTGGTTGCCTGGCATCGGCAGCCCGGGGACCGCGTCCACCGCGGAGACACGATCGCCGAGGTGGACACCGACAAGGGCGTCATCGACGTGGAGGCGTTCACCAGCGGCGTGCTCGAGCGGATTCTCGTGCCGGTCGGGACGAAGGTGCGGGTGGGCACCGTGATGGCGACGATCCGCGAGGAGGGCACCGCCGTGGCGGCGGCGCCGCCCGAGACGGGGGAATGGCGGTCGCCTGCCGCGGTGAAGCCGCCGTCCGCGCTGCCGACCGCGGCACCGGCGTTCGCTGCGGGCGGGCGGTTGCGGATGTCGCCGGCGGCGCGCCGCCGGGCGCGGGAACTCGGCGTCGATCCGGCGCAGGTGTCGGCGACGGGATCGGGCGGCGCGATCACGCGGCAGGATGTGGAGCAGGCTGCCGCCGCGGCCTCCACCGAGGTGGGCGGCGCCCGCGTGGAGCGAATGCGGCAGGCGATCGCGGCGGCGATGTCGCGGTCGAACCGGGAGATTCCGCACTACTACCTGGAGACGACGATCGATCTGCACCGCTCGATCGCCTGGCTGGCGGCGACGAATGCGGACCGCCCCGTGGAGAAACGGCTGCTCCCGGGCGTGCTCCTGCTCAAGGCCACGGCGGTGGCCCTGCGCGACGTGCCGGAGCTCAACGCCGTGTGGGACGGAGGCCGCGTCGTGCATCGGGAGCAGGTGCACCTGGGCGTGGCGATCTCGCTGCGTGGCGGCGGCCTCGTGGTGCTGGCGTTGCACGACACGGCCTCGCGGCCGGTCGATGTTCTCATGGAAAGCCTGCGCGATCTCACGATCAGGGCCCGCACGGGACGCATGAAGAGTTCGGAACTGGCCGACTCGACGCTCACCGTCACGAGCCTCGGCGACCGGGGCGTGGACGCCGTGTTCGGCGTGATCTATCCGCCGCAGGTGGCGCTCGTCGGATTCGGCAGGATCCGTGAGCGGCCGTGGGCCGACGCCGGGGAACTCCACGTGCGGCCGACCGTCACGGCGACGCTCGCGGCAGACCACCGGGCGAGCGACGGCCACCGCGGCGGACTCTATCTCGACGCCATCGACCGGTTGCTGCAGGAACCGGAGAAACTCTGATGGCCGCGACCGACGACGTGCAGGCGACGGTGCTCGAGGTGCTCTCCGGCATCGCCCCCGAGATCGATCCGAAGAGTGTCCCGCCGGAGGCGAACCTGCGGCGTGAACTCGACCTCGACTCGATCGACTTTCAGAATTTCCTGATCGGGCTGGCAAAGGCATTCGCGATCGACATCCCGGAGCGCGACGCCGCGGCGTGTGCGACCCTCGCCGGCTGCGTGGCGTACCTGCGGCGGCCCCCGTCGCAACCGTAGCCGCCCGCAGCGGCCTCCCGTCCAGCGCATCAGTCGGCGGCCGGGGGGCGGACGCGGTCGATGGCGAGTTTGAGGAAATGGGTCGCGCAACTGATGCACGGATCGTAGTTGCGGATCAGACGCTCGCAGCGAAGCGCGGCGGCGGCGTCGTCGAGCCCCAGCACGGACGGGAGCAGGGAGCGGAGGTCGTCCTCGATCTGGGCCTGATTCTGGGAAGTGGGGGGAATGATCGTCGCCTCCGCGATCAGGCCGTCGGCGCCGATCCGGTACCGATGGTAGAGCAGGCCGCGCGGGGCCTCCGTGGCGTGGATGCCGGCGCCGCCGCGCGGTTCGTAGTCGATGCGGCAGCAGGACTCGTCGGCGCGGCACGTCTTGGCGATCGCGACCGCCTCCTCGAACGCCGCCGCCATCTCGACACACCGGACGACGATGCTGTGGAACGAATTGTCGATCGGAAGCGTGAGGCCGCTCGCGGCGGCGGCCCGTCGGGCTGCGGCCGGGAGCTGCTCATGACAGAGATTCAGCCGCGCGACCGGTCCGACCTCATACGGCAGCCCCTCCGGCAGCCGCACGCAGTGCAGCGCGGTGCTGTGAGCCACCTGACGCTCCTCGAAGTGCCGCTCGAAGTCGGCGACATCGATCTCCAGGCCCGCGGAGGAGACGACCCGGCCCTTGTTCATCGGATACTCGTCGGCGGACCGCAACGCCACGCACACGGAGCGGTGGACGCCATCGGGAAACTCGAAGCGACTCACCTCGCGAACGAGTTCCAGCGACCGGCCCAGGCCCCATTCGAGGTCGGGAAGAAGCTCGCGGATCGCCGCCGACGCGGGCGGCCGGTGGAACCCGCCGACGCACACGTTGACCGGATGGACCGCGCGGCCGCCGACCACTTCCAGCAGGCGGCTCCCGATCGCCTTGAGCCGCAGGCCGCCCTCGATCAACTCGGGGTGGGTCGCCGCCATGGTGAACCCGCTCTCGAAGCCGAGGAAGTCGGGTGCGTGGAGGAGGTGCACGTGGAGCGCGTGGCTCTGGATCCACTCACCGCAGTAGAGCAGTCGGCGCAGGGTGCGGATCGCGGGCGTCGTCTCGATGCCGAGAGCTTTCTCCAACGCCTGGCAGGCGGTCATCTGGTAGGCGACGGGGCAGATGCCGCAGATTCGGGCGACGATGTCGGGCACTTCGGCGACCGCCCGGCCGCGTAGGAGCCGCTCGAAGAACCGGGGCGGCTCGTAGATGTTGAACTCCGCGATCTCCACGCGTCCGTCGTCGATGCGGACGCGCAGCGCCCCTTGCCCCTCGACACGGGCGAGCGTGGAAACATCGAACGTGCGGATCCGGCTCATGAAGGAGGCTCCGCGAGCCGCTCGCTCTCGCCCCGAAACGTCGGATCCCAGGCGGTGAACGACCGCACCAGCCGGGCGAGGTGTCGGCGATCGGCGCCGTGTCGCTCGTAGAAGCCCGTGAGGCTCACGAGGTTCGGCTGTTCGGCGGGGCCGAAACAACCGAAGCATTCGCGATCGTAGGCAGGGCAGAGTGCGCCGCAGCCCGCCTGTGTCACCGGGCCGAGGCAGGCGATCCCCCGGGCGACGGCAACACACACCGTGCCGCGGGCCTTGCATTCGATGCAGACGGAGTGGGTGGGCACCCGCGGCTTCCGACCGACCAGCACCGCCGTGATCAGTTCCAGCAGCTGTCCGGTGTCGATCGGACAGCCGCGGAGCTCGAAGTCCACCGCCACATGGTCGGAAATGGGCGTGCTCGTGGCCAGCGTCGCGATGTACTGCGGCGTGGCATAGACCGCGGACAAAAAGTCGTCGATGGTGCCCCAATTCCTCAGGGCTTGGATGCCCCCAGAAGTGGCGCAGGCGCCGATCGTGACGAGGAACCGGCAGGCGGCGCGAATCTCACGGATTCGCTCGATGTCTCCCGGCGCCGAGATCGAGCCCTCGACGAGGCCGATGTCATACGGTCCCGCGAGCGAGCGAGACTGCGCCTCGGGGAAGTGGTCGATCGCCACGCGGTCGGTGATCTCGAGGAGCCGTCCCTGCGCGTCGAGCAGTTGCAGTTGACAGCCGTCGCAGGAGGCGAACTTGAAGACGGCCAGCCGCGGCTTCGGGGGGGCGTCGGGGGCCGGGCGCATGGGGAGTGCCTCAGAGGTTCGCGACGCCGAGGAACGGGGCGATCCGATCGTGCCGGAACACCGGGCCGTCCTTGCAGACGAAGGCGGGGCCGAACTGGCAGAGGCCGCAGATGCCGGCCGCGCAGGCCATGTTGCGTTCCAGCGAGACGAAGAGGTCGGCGGGGGCGAGGCCGAGGGCGAATGCGCGTTCGCCGACCGCCCCCATCATCGGCTCCGGACCGCAACACAGGATCGCCATATCCGCGGCGGCGATGCCGAGACCGTCGAGCAGTTCGGACACGAAGCCCGTCGGACCCCGCCACGCGTCGTCCGGCCGATCGACGATCGTCCACACGTCGATGCCCGCGGTCCGCCAGGCGGCGTGGTCGTCCACGTAGAGCAGGTCGGCCGGCGTCTGGGCGCCGTGCAGGATCGCGATCCGGCCGTAGTCGGTGCGGTCGGCCGCGAGCCGACAAATCGCCGCGCGGAGCGATGCGAGGCCCACGCCCCCGGCGACGATCGCGACATCGCGGCCGCGAAGTGCGTCGAGGGGCCAGGGGGTGCCGAAGGGGCCCCGGAGGACGACCTCCGCGCCGGGCGTGAGGCGGGCGAGCGCCTGGGTGACGTTGCCCAGGGCTCGGACGGTGTGGCCGATCACGGCGGGACGTGCGGGGTCGGAGCTGACCGACAACGCCGCCTCGCCGATCCCGGGCAGGTGGAGCATGTTGAACTGGCCGGGCTCGAAGCGGAAGGCCTCGCGGGCTGCCGGTTCCCTGAGCACGAGGTCGTAGGTGCGCACCCCCGGCGTTTCCTCGCGGATGGCGGCGATCTCCGCCATGTGGCTCTGCCACGGCGACCGGGGCGCGGGCCTCATGAGCGGGCCTCCGGGTGCGGAGAGAGTGGCCGCGAGTCGGTGGCGCGGATCGCAGCGACCTCTTCGGTGAGGTCGATGCCTACGGGACACCAGGTGATGCAGCGGCCGCACCCGGTGCAGCCGGAGGTGCCGAACTGGTCGATCCAGCCGGCGAGTTTGTGCGTCAACCATTGGCGGTAGCGCGATGCCGTGGTCGGTCGCGGCTGGTCGCCGTGCATGCGGCCGTGGTCGAGCGTGAAGCAGGAGGCCCAGTGCCGCTCCCTGGCAACCTCGTCGCCCGACAGGTCGGACACGTCTTCGACTGCGTGGCAGAAGCAGGTCGGGCAGACGAGCGTGCAGTTGGCGCAGGAGAGGCAGCGCTCGGCGACTTCCCGCCAGCGCGGGTGCTCGAGGTTGGCGAACAGGAGGTCGCGAATGTCGTGCGTGTTGAGCGACCGGGGCGCCGGTTGCCCGGGGCTGGCCGAGCGCGCGTGCATGCGCCGCTCGAGCTCCCGCGGCACGCCGCGGGCGGCATCGATTTCCGTGGGGGTGCAGGGCGGCATCTCGGTCCGCGTGGCGACGGTTGCGAGTAGAGCCGCGCCTTTTGGTGATCCCACCTCAACGACGAAGCGGCTGGCCTCCTCCGTGAGCGCGAGGTCGAAGCCCGGCTGTGCCTCGGGGCCGCAGCCCATCGAGTGGCAGAAGCAGGTGGCGGCGGCGCGGCGGCAGTTGACGGCGACGAGAAACAGCCGGTCGCGGCGGGCCTTGTAGGCCTCGTCGATGAAGTCGTCGCGGATGAACACCCGATCCTGCACGGCCAGCGCGGCGAGGTCGCAGCCACGGACGCCGATCACGGCCAGAGGGGGCGGGGCCGGAGCGTCGGGGGCCTGTCGCCACGCGCCGGCGACGCGGGACCACCGCTGGATCGTCTCGTGCGGCGGAAACAGGAAGTTCTTCAGCGAGTGTGGGCCGACCACGTGGTCGAACGTGCCGGCGGCGGGATCGCGCCGCAGGCGGTAGGATCCGCCGTCCTGTTCGTCGAGCCAGCCGTGAGGCAGGTCCGCCGCGGAGGTCAGGTCGCGAACCACGATGGCTCCGTCCGCAACCTGCGGTCCCACGACCCGATATCCCGACGTGGCGAGCGCGTCGAGCACTCGTTGCAGGTCCGGCTTGTCGAGCCAGACGTGGGAACCGACGACTGGAATCGTCATGGGTGCGGGCTCGCACGGTGCGGGACGAACGCCACGGGGTGCAATCATCCGTGCCGGACGGCCCGACGGTCAACTGCGGTGTCGGGCGGCGCTGAAGCGGCGGGTAGCGATGGAGGGCTTTGGCAGGGACAACTAGACTGATGCCGCAAATCCGGCCGCCGCCGGTCGCAATCGCATAGGAGCCTCCGCATGAAAATCGTCATCCTCGATGGATTCACGACCAATCCCGGCGACCTCTCCTGGGATCCGCTCACGGCGGTCGGCACGTGCACGATTCACGACCGCACTGGCCCCGGCGACGTTGTGGCCAGGATCGCCGACGCCGACGCGGTGCTCACCAACAAGGTGCCGATCGACGCCGCGGCGATCGCGGCGTCGCCGCGGCGCCGATATATCGGCGTGCTCGCCCCGGGCCCCAACATCGTCGCCGGTGCGGCGGCCCGGGCGCGGGGCATTCCCGTGTGCAACGTGCCGGAATACAGCACGCCGAACGTGGCCCAGGCGACGTTCGCGCTGCTCCTCGAACTCACCAATCGGGTTGGCCACCATGCGGAGACCGTGCGTGCCGGCCGCTGGTCCTCATGCGCCGACTTCTGCTACTGGGACGGCGAACTCGTGGAGCTGGCAGGGCTGACGCTCGGGCTCGTCGGCTACGGGCGGATCGGCCGGGCCGTGGCGGCCGTTGGCCGCGCCTTCGGCATGAGGATCCTTGCTCACAGGCGTGGCCTGCCTGAAGATTCGGCGGACGTGTCGTTCGTCGATCTCGAGACGCTGCTTCGGTCCAGCGACGTCGTCAGCCTGCATTGCCCGCTGACGCCAGAGACGCACGGAATGATCGACGCGCGGCAACTCGCGCTCATGAAGCCGACGGCGTTTCTCATCAACACGTCGCGCGGCCCTCTCGTGAACGAGGCCGATCTTGCCGCGGCGCTCGATGCCGGACGCCTTGCGGGCGCGGGGCTCGACGTGCTGGCGGTGGAACCGCCCCCTGCGTCGAATCCGCTGCTGTCTGCGCGGAACTGCATCATCACGCCTCACGTCGCCTGGGCCACCCGCACCGCGCGGCGGCGGCTGATCGGCGTGACGGCGGAGAACTTGCGGGCGTTCGCCGCAGGCGCGCCGCGAAACGTGGTCAACGCCTGATCCGGCTGTCCTCGGCCGTTGGCCGGGTTGGGCTTCTTGAGCCCGGCGCGGGGAGTGTTCGGGACTGGCAGATTGTGAGACATGTCTGCCGCTGCACGACGGTGCGGCTGCCGGCCCTGGAAAACCTCGTCGGCTCCATCGGCCGGACCGAGCCTTTACGCGAAGGCCACGGCCCCGAGGGCGTTGTCCACGTGATGGACGCCGCGCAGCAGGGCGACCGCCTTCAGGGCGTCAGTGCGGGCTGCGCTGTAGGTGCCGAGCCAGCGGCTCTTGCTGAGGAGTGTCTGGAGGTGCGACTGCCAGTATTCGGCGCTCGTGCCCAGCCGGGCCATGATGCGTGCCACTTCCTGGGAGAGTTTCGCCTTGCCCGTGCGGCAGAGCCGGGCAGTCCAGTCCACGAGTGCGAGGTAGCTGGAGAGCGAAAACCCGGGCAGCATCCCTTCGCGGGCGGCCCCTTCGGTCCGGCGATCCTGGAGTGGGCAGAGCCAGTGGGATTGCTCGAGGTTGCCTTCGATGCTCGCGGCGGCGACTGATTGGGCCTCCGCGGCGGCCTGGAGCGTAGTCAGCGCGCCAGTCGTGCGGGCGTGGTCGATCCGCTGCTTGATCGAGGTGTGCGGGCTGGCTTCGGGGACCTTCGCGATCCCGGCCGCGACGGGGTTCAAATCAATATAGGTGCACGTCGCGAGCAGGGCTTCCTCGTCGAGGATGGCGATCGACTTGTAGCGGGCCTCCCAGAACGTGCCCCGGCAGTCGTCTTCCTTGTTGGCGAGCCGGGCGAGCGGCTCCTTGAGTGCCTTCATGAACCAGCCCAGGTCGTGGAGTCGCTGGCGGTAGCGGGCGACGCGGGCGGCGTCCCTGCACTCGTGCTCGATCCACGCCTGAAGCGTGGCGGGGTCGTCGGCGTCGAGGCACGACGGCGGATAGACGGTGATCCAGCGGCGAACGACCTCTGTGTCGGTCCAGTTATCGGCGACGCCGGGGTCGAGTCGGCAGAGGACGTGGAGGTGGTTGTCGAGGATGGCGAAGCCGCAGACGGAGACGGCGAACTGCTTGGCGAGGACTTCGAGCCGGGCCTCGATCCAGGCCTTGCGGTGTTCAAACCCCTCGCCGCAGAGAAAGGCCCGTCGCACGCAGCGGGAAATGCAGTGGTAGTACCGCGTGACCGCCACGTTCACCAACTGCCGCCTGGGCATCGTCATCGCGGGGCCTCCGCGGGATTTCGGATACTGAACGCCCGTACCCTACTGCCCCCACAGCGAGGCGTCAACCCCTCAATATTACGCCTGTCCCTTTGTCGGGGGGCCGCCCAGGATTATGCCTGTCCTTTTTGTTCCTTTTTTTGTCCTTTTTGTCAGAAGTCGTGCCTGTCCTTTTTGTCAGAAGTCGGCGGCGAGTTCGGGGTGTGGCTTTTCGACGCGGTCGTCCTGGATCTCTGTCAGCGTCGCCTCGGTGAGCAGGAGCGTGCCCGCGACGCTGACGGCGTTTTCGAGCGCGATTCGCACCACCTTCGTGGGATCGACGATGCCCGCCTCGACAAGGTCGCAGTAGACACCGCGTGAGGCGTCGAAGCCGTGCGCGCCGGTGCCACGCCGCAGGTCGCCCACCACGACGCCGCCGTCGGCTGCGGAGTTTTCGGCGATGGTCCGCGTCGGCACCTCGAGGGCGTGCTTCAGGATGCGGATGCCGGTTCGCTCGTCCCCGTCGCAGGCGGCCTCCTCGGCGGCCAGCGGCTCGATCGCCCGGAGCAGCGAAAGGCCGCCGCCCGGCACGATGCCCTCGGCAATCGCGGCACGCGTGGCGCTGATCGCGTCGGCCAACGCCTCCTTACGGCTCTTGAGCTCGGCCTCGGTGGGTGCGCCCACGCGAATGATCGCCACGCCGCCCGCCAGCTTGGCGAGCCGTTCCTCCAGCTTCTCGCGATCGTAGTCGCTCGTGGCCTCCCGGATCTGCCGGCGAATCTCCTCGCAGCGGGCCTGAATCGCCGGCTTCTCCCCCTTGCCGCCGATGATCGTCGTGGTGTCGCGGTCCACGATGACACGGGCGGCCGCGCCCAGATCCGTCACCTTCACGCCGTCGAGCGTCACGCCCAGATCCGCCGAGATGAATCGTCCAGCGGTGAGGATCGCCATGTCCTGCATCAGGTCCTTGCGGCGGTCGCCGTAGCCCGGAGCCTTGACCGCCACGCATTCGAGAATCCCGCGGATCCGGTTGACGACCAGCGTCGCCAGGGCCTCGGCCTCGACGCTGTCGGCGATCACGACCAGCGGCTTGCGCTGCTGCACGATCCCCTCCAGGAACGGCAGGAATTCCTTGAGGCTCGCGATCTTCGCCTCGTGGAACAGGATCAGGGGGTTTTCGAGCACCGCCTGCTGCCGCTCGGGATCGGTGATGAAGTAGGGGGAGAGCAGGCCGCGGTCGAACTGCATGCCATCGACGACCTCGATCGAGGTCTCGGTTCCCTTCGCCTCCTCGACGGTCACCACGCCCTCGCTCCCCACGCGATCCATGGCCTCGGCGACGAAGTCGCCGAGGAAGGTGTCGTTGTGGGCCGAGATCGCCGCCACCTGCGCCTTCTCTCTCCGGCTGGCGACCGGTTTCGAGAGGGAGTGGATCGCTGCCACGGCCACCTTCAGGCCGCGGTCGAGCCCCCGCTTGATGTCGACCGCGCTCGCGCCGGCGGCGAGGTTCTTGAGACCGTCGGCGAAGATCGCGTGGGCGAGAAGCGTGGAGGTCGTGGTGCCGTCCCCCACCACGTCGCTCGTCCGCTCGGCCGCCTCGCGGAGCATGTGGGCGCCCAGGTTCGCCTCCGGATCCTCCAGTTCGATCTCCTTCACGATCGTGACCCCGTCGTTGCAGACCAGCGGCGCGCCCCACTTCCGCTCGATCAGGACGCACTTGCTTTTGGGGCCGAGCGTCACGCGCACGGCGTCGGCGAGGGCCGTCGCGCCGCGGAGGATCCGCTCGCGGGCTTCGGAGCGGAAGAGGATCCGCTTGTGGGGCATGGGAAGACTCCGCACGCGGCGGCCATGCCGGGAATGCTCGACAGGCCAATCCTACGCACGCGGTCAAACGGCCGCCGGCGATGCGGGGGCGGGAACGGCCGCCGCACGCGGCCGGGGGCGGGTTTTCCCACCGGTCTCACCCATCCACGTTTCACCCGTCTATACTGTCGCCATGCTCGTGGAACGCGTGAAGTACGTCATCTGGGCGGCCGACATGGATCGGGCGGTGCGGTTCTACCGCGACCTCTTCGGCGGTCGGCTGCTCAAACAAAACAGCGTGATCGCGGAGGTCGAGATTCTCGGCTCCGTGATCGGCATCCACTCCGGCGGCGAGGGAAAGCGAACCTGGACCGGCCTGAGCTTCCAGGTGCCCGACGTGATCGTCGGGGCGCGGGAAGTCGTGGCGGCCGGGGGGCGGCTCGTGCGCGAGCCGGAGCCTGAGGATGGACAGCCGCCGCACCTGGCCATGTGCATCGATCCCGAGGGGAACGAATTCATGCTCTCGCGCAAGCGGGGCTGAGCCCGGTCGAGGCCTGCTTTTCGGTCGCCCCGCGGAGCCGGCCATCGCCCGGACGACCGCGCGGCGCGCGACGATCAGGACGGTGAAGTAAACTCCGGGCATGAAACGCCCCCGCAGACCCGCCGGCAAGCCCGCCGGTTTCCGCCCGCCCGGTGCATCCCGCCGGCCCGCGCGGCCGCGCCCCTCCACGGCCCCGGCTCCGGCTCCGGCTCCGGCTCCGGCCGCCCCGCAGGTGGCCCGCGGACCCCGCCATCAGGACAAGTCGGAGGAGATGTTTCACGGGCTGCGGGCCTGCGAGGCGCTCTTCGCGCAGCGGCCGCGGGAGATCGTTCGCGTCTACCTCACCGAGCCGCGGCGGCGGACGTTTGCTTCCCTGCTCGAATGGTGCGCCCGCGAGCGGAAGGGATTTCAGGTCGTCGAGGAGGCGAATCTCGAGCGGCTCACCGGCTCGATCCACCACGAGGGCATCGCGATCCTCGCCAAGCAGATCCGGCGCTGGACGCTCGCCGACCTGCTGCGGGAGGTCGAACTGGCGCGGCTCACCGGCCCGCTGATCTACCTGGACGGCGTGCAGAATCCGCACAACCTTGGCTCGATCCTGCGGACGGCGGCGCACTTCGGCGCGGCGGCGATCGTGGGCAAGGCGCGGGACCTGCCCCCGCTGTCGCCGGCGGCGGTGCGGGTGGCCGAGGGGGCCGCGGAGCACGTGCCGGTCTGCGATCTCGCCGATCCGGCGGCCGATCTCCAGCGGCTCAAGCAGGCGGGATTCCGGGTGGTCGTCACGTCGAGCCACGGCGGGGAGTCGATCTACGTCGCGAAATTGCCGGCGCGGACGGTGCTCGTGCTCGGCAGCGAAGGGGAGGGCGTGTCCCGCGGGATCGCCGCGGTCGCCGACCAGCAGGTGCAGATTCCGGGCACCGCGCGGGTGGAGAGCCTCAACGTGTCGGTCGCCTGCGGCGTCGCGCTGGGCGAACTGTGGCGCAGACACGGGTGACGGTGATCGTGCAGTGGACGCCCGCTCGCCCCAGGCGCGGCTCGCGAACCGGTTGAAAATAAGCCGTGCTGCGGATCAAATCGCGGGTTGAAGACGCGGGTGCGATCTTCCCGGAGAGGCGGCGATGGGTTCGAGATCGAAGGCGTGGGCTCTGCTGGCGGCGGCGGTCGTATGGGCGGCCGCGCTTGTGGATGGCCGGGCCGAGGAGCCCGCGGCCCCCAAACGGCCTGCCGTGTTCGCCGCCTACGTGACGCCCGTCGAGGAACCGTGGAACGCGGTCCTCCATGCAGCCCTCCGACAGGCCGAGGAGGAGGGGCGAATTCGCTACGCGTGGCAGGACCGGCTCGACACCGCGAGGAAACAGCTCGACGCCCTCGAAAAGGCGGCTGCCGACCGGTCGGACATCATCGTGGCCGACGCCGTCGATGCGGAGGAGGAGATCCTCGCACTCGCCCGCCGCCACCAAGCGATCGCGTTTCTCGTGGGCGGGCCGGGCGAGCCGCAGGAGCCGAACGTCTCCACGTTCGACACCAACCTCGCGGAGCCGGCGTATCTCTGCGGGATCATCGCGGGCAAGATGACGAAGTCGAACGTCGTCGGCGTGGTGGCGGGGAAGCACGACGAGAACGTCCATCGAACCGTCAACGCGTTTCTCAAGGGGGCCCGGGAGGCCAATCCGGCCGTGAAGGCGAAGGTGGACTTCATCGACGCCTGGTTCGATCCCCCCAAGGCCCGCGCGGCGGCGCTGGCACAGATCGCCGCCGGGGCCGACATGCTCTTTGCGGAGCGCGAGGGGGCGATCGCGGCGGCCAAGGAGACGGGCGCGCTGGCGTTTGGCGACATGGTCGATCAGCACGACGAGGCCCCGGACCACGTCGTCACCGGCACGATCTGGAACATGCAGCCGACGATCGACCACGTCGTCGCGCAGGCGGCGCGGGGAACGGTCGCGGCCGAGAACCTGACGCGGTTCGCCACGCTGGCGAAGGGGGGAGTGGCGCTGGCGCCGTGGCACGGCTGGGAGGAGAAGGTGCCGCCCGACGTGCTGAAAATCGTCGCCGCCAAGCGGGCGGCGCTCGAGGCGGGCGAACTCCATCTCGAGATCGACACCGAGGCACCCGAGGGCGACTGAGTGGCGGGCCGCGCTTCGGGGCTGGGCCGCGGTCACCTCCGCACAGGCAGGGAATGGACGCCGTGAGACAGCCGCGCACGATCGTGATGGCCGAGGACAGCCGCGTGCAGGGGCTGATCCTCAAGCGGGCGCTCGAGTCGCGCGGCGATACCGTCCACTGGGGCGCTAACGGCGTCGAGGCCCTGGCGCTCGCCCGGGAGCACCGGCCGGCCCTCGTGATCTCCGACGTGGAAATGCCGGAGATGGACGGCCACGAACTCTGCCGGCGGCTGAAAGCCGAGCCGGACCTGCGCGGCATCCCGGTGCTGATGCTGACCTCGCTGGCCGCGACCTCCGACATTCTCGCCGGGATGCGGGAGGGCGCCGACGCCTACGTGACCAAGCCCTACGACCCGCCGCACGTGCTCGAACGGATCGACAGCCTGCTGGCGCACGGCAACGAGCCGGATCGCCCGGGGGAGCCGCTGACGCTCGAATACGGCGGCGACGTCATGCGGCTCGACGTCAGCCGCCGCCAGTTGCTCAACCTGCTGCTCTCCACCTACGAGAACATCCTCCGCCAGAACCAGCGACTCGAGGAGATGCACGCGCAGCTCGGCGAGGCCAGCCGGAAGTTGGAGGAGAGCCTGGGCCGCACCCGCGAACTGCTCTACCGGGTGTTTCCCCGCGAGATCGCCGACGAGCTCGCCGATCAGGGGCAGAGTCAGCCGCGGCACTTCGACGCCGTGACCGTTCTGTTCACCGACTTCGTCGGGTTCACGCGGATCGCCGAGACGATGGAGCCACGGCAGCTGATCGACGACCTGGAGACCTACTTCCGCCGGTTCGACCAATTGGCCGCGCGGTTCCGGGTGGAGAAGTTGAAGACGATCGGCGACGCCTACATGGCGGCCGGGGGCGTGCCGGTCGCCACCCCGACGCACGCGATCGACGTGGCGCTTTTGGCGCTGGCGCTGCGGGAGTGGACGGCCGAGATCGCCCGCGAGCGGACGGCACGGGGCCTGCCCGCGTTCTCCATTCGCATCGGCCTGCACACCGGTCCCCTGGTGGCCGGCGTGATCGGCGAGCAGCGGTTCACATACGACCTGTGGGGCGACACGGTGAACACGGCCAGCCGCATGGAGAGCGGGGGCGAAGCCGGGCGGATCAACATCTCGGGCGACACGCACCGGCTGGTGGAGCCCTTCTTCGAGTGCACCCCCCGCGGCCGGATCGAGGTGAAGAACCGGGCCGCCGTGGAGATGTATTTTCTCGAGCGGCTTAAGCCCGCCTTCAGTGCCGATCCGGCGGGCGTCACCGCGAACGACCGGCTCCTGGCGGAGTGCGAGCGTCTGCGGACGGCGTGACCGGGGCGGGGAACCGGTTTGGTGACAGGAACCCGATCGGGTGGTCCGTCCTGCCCTGGAGGGCCAGATCGGCGAGCACCTCCCCCACCACGCTCGCGAACTTGAAGCCGTGTCCCGAAAAACCGGCGGCGATCGCCACCTGCCGATGATCGGGGTGCAGCCCGATGACGAAGTGATGGTCGGGGGACATCGTGTACATGCAGGCCACGTGCGCGGTGCAGTCGCGGCGGACGCCCGGCACGTGCGCCGCGAGCCACGACTCGACCCGCCCCCGTTCCTCCGGATCGATCCCGCGGTCGAGCGCGAGCGGATCGGCCACCACCCGCCCGCCGGTGTGCTCGGCCACCTTCACGTCCCGGTCGTCGAGCGCGGGAAACCCGTAGAAAAAACCGCTCGGGGTGTCGAACGCGAAGCAGGGGAGACGGCCGGCCGCGTGCGCCGCCCGTGAGGCCGCCTCCGGCTCGTACCAGAAGAGCGACTTGCGGAGGACGGTGAACCGCAGGTGCGGCATCTGCAGGAGATCGCCCGCCCAGGGACCGGGACAGAGCACGAGCCGGTCGGCCGCGAAGGAGCCCGCGTCGGTCTCGACGACGACATGGCCCTCCTCGATCCTCCAGCCGCGGATCGCGACGCCCGTCCGCAACTCGGCGCCGGCCCGCACCGCGGCCTCCGCGTGGGCGCGGACGCACTCCTCCACGAAGAGATACCCGGCCTGTTCCTCGAAGACCGCGTCCCAGGCGTCGGGAACCAGCAAGGCCGGCCAACGGGCCCGCGCTTCGCCGGCCGTGAGCCGCTCGACGGGGAGGGAGTGGATGCGAGCCGATTCCAGGGCGCCCGCGACGACGGGGCCCGCGGCCGGCCCGGCCATCAGCAGGCCCGACTCCACCAGGAGCGGTCGCGCAGCGGCCCGCTCCAGATCCTTCCAGAGCCGGTAGGCCCGACGCAGCAGCGGGACGTAATCCGGGTGCTCGTAGTAGGCCAGCCGGATGAGCCGCGTCTGCCCGTGCGAACTGCCCCGGTCATGCACCGTTGGAAACCGGTCGAGCCCGAGCACGCGGACGCCGCGGCCGGCAAGGTGACAGGCCGCCGCCGTCCCCATGCCACCGGTGCCGATCACGATGACGTCGAAGGATCGCATGGGCAGGAAGACGAGACCCCGGGAGCGATCCGTCGAGGGGCGATCAGTGGCCCGCCGGCTGGGGCGGCGCGTGCAGCGAGGCCAGATACTCGACGAGGTCGCGGAGCTCGCGCGGCGTGAGCTTGTCGCGGATGTCGGCGGGCATCGCCGAGAGACCGGTGGCCCGCTCCTCGACGTCCTCCTTGAGCACCGCCATCCGGCTGCCGTCGGCCAGGGCGAGTTCGATCGAGGCGTCGTTCTCGCTGCGCAGCACGCCGGTCACCGCGGTGCCGTCGTCGAGCAGGAGCGTGACGGTGCCATAGCCGGGGCTGATCGCGGCGTTTGGCTCCACGATCGATTCGAGGAACGACTCGCGGGTTCGCGAGCGGGCCAGCCCCGTCAGTTCGGGGCCGACGTCGCCGCCCCGCTTCCCGACCTTGTGGCAGCGACGGCAGGAGACCTCCGTCTTGAAGAAGAAGATCTCCTCGCCGCGGGCGGCATCGCCGCCGTGCAGGAGGTGGCGATAGGACGCGATCGAGCCGGCGGGACCGCCGGCCGACCACGTGGCGACCCGCGCGTCGAGCGCGGCGTCGCGGCGGGCCCGCGCCGCCTCGACCGCCTCCAGCTGCGCCTCCTTCGGGAGCGTGCCCGCGACCATCCGGTCGAGGGCGAAGGCGACGATCTCGTCCGAGCCGGGGGCTTCGAGCGCTGCCAACGCATCGAGGGACGCCTTCACTTCCGGCACGCTCTCGCCGGCGAGCGCCTCCCGCGCCGCCGGCAGGAACGCCTTCGGATCGGCCTTGGCGAGCACCCGCAGGGCGCCGGACCGGACGACCGCATCGGCATCCCGCAGCATCGTGGCCAGCACCGCGGGCAGCTCGCTCGCGTTCTGCTGATGCAACGACTCGAGCAGCTGCACCCGCAGTTCCGGCTTGAGGGAGGAGTCGACCGCGGTCGCCGCGATGACCGGAGCGAGATCGCTGAAGCCAATCGCGGCGGCCACGAGCAGGACATCGGCCTTGAGCGGGCCGGCGTTCGCGAGGATCGACGGCAGTTCGAGCCGCAGCGCGTCGGCCGCGATCGAGGGATCGCGGTGGGAGAGCGGCCGCAGACAGCCGAGCAGGCGGTCGCGCGTGGCGGGCGCGGCCCACTGCCGCAGGCAGTCGAGGGCCTCGAGTCGCAGGCCGCCGGAGAGCTCGGGACGGGCTGCCAGCCGGGCGATGGCCGCGGCGTGTTCGGCGCCGCCGAGGGCGTAGTTGGCGGCGATCACGCGCCGCCACAGGGGATCGGCGTCGTGGTCGGCGAGGGACGCGCGATCCGTGCCGCCGCCGACGGCGGGGAACCGCCCGGCCACGGCCGCCAGGGACGGCAGGGCCGGGTCGATCGGCTCGTCGTAGATCCCGCGGGCCGCCTCGACCACCACGGCCGGCGCGGCGTCGTCGAGACAGCGGGCCAGGAGCGGCGACCGGAGCCGGCGGAGGGCCAGCGCGACCGCCAACCGCACGTCGGGCGATGGATCGTCGATGAAGGGAAGGAGCCGCTCGGCGCGGCTCGACGGGCCGAGCGCCAGCCCCGGAGACCGATAGCCCGCGCACCGCGCCAGCGCCACGATCGCCGCATGTCGCAGGGTGCGATCGCACGGCTGTGCGTCGAGGTGCGTGGAGGCGTCGTCGCGGACGAGCGCCACCACCGACTCAATCGAGCCCGCGTCGCCGATCCGACCGAGCCCCTGGACGGCGAAGAAGCGGACGCGGGGGCTCGCGGCCCGAAGCCGGGACGCGAGCATCGTCTGGGCCGGGGCGTGCCGCAGGTCCCCCAGCACGCCACAGGCCTGCGCGAGCATCTCGGCCCGGTCGGCCGCCGCGTCGGCGGGGATGCCATCGGCGATTCGCAGCACGGCGGCAGCGGCAGCCGCCGCCTGGGGAGACCCGCCGCGGCCGATCTGCCCGAGCGCCCAGAGGGCATGCACCCGGGACCGCAGCGAACGCGCGTCGTCTCCGGCCAGCGCGGCCAGCCGATCGACGGCAGGGTCTTTTTCGGCGGCGAGCGCGAACTGCGCGAAGAGCCGAACCCGGCGGTCCCGGTGGTCGAGCAGCGCGAACAGGGCGTCGCGGCCGCGGGCGGGGAAGTCGCTGGTGAGCAGGTCGCGCGTCTCGGCGCAGAGCCGCTGCTCCTCGGGCGTGCGCTCGATCCTCGCGATCCGGTGAATGCGTCCCTTGCCGGTGCCCTGCCAGCCTTCCACCCAGTCGAGCACGTAGAGATCGCCGTCGGGACCGAATTCGCAGTCGGTGGCGGTGACGCTCGTCGCGAAGGGGTCGATGTCGGTGACCGCGAAGCCGGCTCCCTGCGGCCCGACCGCGATCGCGTTCACGCCGCTGCCGGCGGGCGTGCCGTGGAAGTCGGCGAGAAAGAAGCGGCCGGCAAATTCGGGCGGGAGCCCCACGCCGGGGTCGTGGCAGAGTCCCGCGGGCCCCGCGGCGACATGCTTCAGCGGCGGCAGCAGGTAGGCCGCCTGGCCTGCGAAGACCGTATCCCAGAGCTTCTCGCGGCCCCACGGCCCACGGTCGGGCAGGTATTGATAGTGCATCCGCCAGCCGGTTTCGCCGCCGTCGATCACATGGACGAACCGGGCCTTGTCGTCCGCGTCGCTGTTGTTGTCGCCGGTGAAGAGGTTGCCGAGGTCGTCGAAGGCGAGTTCCTGCGGGTTGCGCAGCCCCTCGTGCACGATCTCGAGATGCGATCCGTCGGGCTCGCACCGCAGCACGGCGCCGCGTTCGGGCAAGACGAGCCGGCCCTCCTCGACGGGCAGGTTCAAGCCGCGGTCGCCGATCGAGAAGTAGATGCGACCGTCCGGTCCCCAGCAGAGCCCGTGGAGGTCGTGGCCGTAGAAGGCGAAGCGGACGCCAAACCCACGGTGCAGCGGCGTGCGCTCGTCGGCCACGCCGTCGTCGTCCGGGTCGCGAAGCCGCCAGAGATGGGGGATGCAGGTGTAGAGCACGTCGCCGTTGCGGGCGAGCACGCCCGCACCGATCCCGTCGAGGACGTCGTTGAACCCGTCGGCGAAGACGGTGGAGGTCTCGAACCGCCCGTCGCCGTCGCGGTCGGTGAGCCGCCGCAGGCGGTCGTGCTCGGTGGTGTAGGCGCCGATGCCGTCGCCGACGTGCTTTTTGATGTAGGCGAGGCGATCCTCGATGGTCGTGGCGGCGAGATCGTCGTCGAGCCAGTTCATGTGGCGGCGGTTGTCCTCCACCCCCTTGTTCGGCCGGAAGGTCTCGCAGACGAAGATCCGGCCGCGATCGTCGAAGGTGAAGGCGACGGGATTGGCCAACAGCGGCTCCGCGGCGACCAGTTCGGGCCGGAATCCCGGCGGCACGCCGATGGCCTCGGTGGCCCGGGCAGCGTCGGGGGAGGCGGGGGCAACCGCCGGGCGATAGGCCTCGCCGGCGATCCCCGCGGCGCAGCCGAGCATCGCGACCGCGGCGAACACCGGGCGAGTCAGGAACGGGAACGGCATGGACGGCCTCCGGCGGGGTGCGAAGCACGAACCCTGGATCATAATCAATGGTATCCACCGTCGCAGCGAGGGGCAGTCGGGAGCGTCGCCCCGCGCCGGAAGCCGTCAGCCCGGCGCGGTGGTTTCGAGGTCGTTCGCGGCTGCGACGCAGAGCCTGCGCAGCGCGGAATAATCGGTCTTCCCGGTACCGAGCACCGGGATGCCGTCCACGCGGCGGACTTCGTCGAGCCGCATCACGCCCCGCAGCCCGTCGGCGAGCAGGATCTCCGCG
>JBEIQP010000210.1:0-2931 GCA_040376455.1 Planctomycetaceae bacterium
GCCCGCGTCAGCCGCATGCCGAGTTCGGTGGAGGTCTGCGGGGCGGCGACGATCTCGCCGACGGGCTGGATGTGCGACCGCCGCGTCGGCTTCGCCGGTGCGGCGGCGGTGGCTGCGTCGGGCCGCGCCGGCGGATCCCCCGCGTGGGCCGTGGCCGCGGTGACCGCGAGCGCGGCGGCGATGAAGGAACGCAGAACGAGGGCACGGCCCGGAGCAGTCGGAATCATGGTGGGGAAAGTCCTGGTGCGTCGGTGGATACGAGGACCCAGAGGGCGTGTATGTGACGAAACCGGCCGCTCGACGCCAGAGGTCCTGAGGCGGCCGCCCCGGCATGGCAGGGCGGGCGGTCTGGCGAAGCCAGAGAGCGGTCCCGGCCGGGGCGGGATGGGAGATGCCGGCAAGGCGTGTGCGTTGCCACCGCCGCCGCGGCAAACGATCGACGCGCGGCACCGCCCGAGTCGATGGAACCGGTGCGATCGGTCTAATCAGCGGTCTTTCCGGGGAACCCATCATGTTGCTTCGTCTTGGCGTCGTCGTCGCTGCCCTTGGGACGTGTGCGATCGGAGTGGCCGGCGACGCGGCTCCGCCGGCGGCTGCAACTGCCCCGGCCCAGGCCGCCGCCAAGCCGCCGGCCCCGAAGCGGCCGGTGCTCGTTCCCGGCACCGGCTCCCTGGTGAAGGGGGTGGTGGACGACTTCGAGGACGAGAAGTGGAAGTGGTACTACAACCACCCCAAGAGCTCCGAGGAGCAGGACAAGCGGATGCGCGGGCCGATGGGCCGCAGCGCCAACGGCCGGTGGTTCGAGGGCCCGAAGCGCGGCACTCCCGACGTCGTGAAGCGGATCGAGCTGCCGGCCCCCGGCCTCGAAGGCAGCGCCCACGGCCTGCTGATCGCCTCGCTCCACACCGGCATTCCGGGGCGGGTCACCTACCAGATGCAGCAGGATGACCTGGTCTACAACATGCAGAAGGTGACCGGCCGGGGCATGTCGGTGGCCGACAACCCGAGCGTGGTCGTTCGCGTGTACATGCCGCCGTTCGAGCAGTGGGAAAACCGCAGCGGGCCCTCCTTCGGGTTTCGCGCCGGCTGCTACACCCACGCCATCATCACCGCCGACGACCATCCCGACGAAGGCAGGTTCGGCCTGGAGGAATACTGGCCCGGGATGTTCATCTGCTTCGAGAGCAGCCACGAGAAACGGTTCAAGCAGGACGGGGCCTACATCCGCGTCCGCGGCGGCCGCAACGGCGGCGAGATCCGCGGCCCGAAGATCGAGGAACTGGGCTGGTGGACCCTCGGCCTCTCCTTCTCGCCGGACGGCATGGTGCACTACTTCGCCAGCCCGGGGGTGGACGACCTGACGATGGACGACCACATCACGTCGCAGTATCCCTACAACTACCGCACCGAGGTGCTGAAGACCTTCTTCTTCAACGTCTGCACGAAGGACGACGGCCACACGTGGAGCACCCCCTGGGTGATCGACGATCCGAAGGTCTACTTCGTGAAGCGGGAACAGACCGCCACCACGAAGCGTCCGGCCAAGCGGTAGGGCGCGGCGGGAGCCGCCCGCGGCCGCCGACCCCCGGTCAGGACGGGGGCGGCGTGCGCCACCGCCACCACGCGGCCAGCAGGCTGCCGATCACCGAGTGCGTGACGCTCGAGATCGCGCAGGGCACGGCCGTCAGCGGCTCCGCGGGGAAATGCCGCTGGGCGAGGACGACGCCGAGGGCGGAGTTCTGCATCCCCACCTCGATCGAGATCGTGCGGGCGATCGTGCGGTCGTAGCCGATCAGCCGGGCGAAGAGCAGGCCGACGCCGAAGCCGATCGCGTGCAGCAGGACGACGGCCGCGAGCAGTCGCGGCCCGGTCGCGCGGATGGTGGCGGCGTTTTGTCCGATCACGCTCGCGCAGACGAGGGCGATCGTGATCACGCTCACCAGCGGGGCTACGGGCAGCACCGCCCGCACCACCCGCGGCAGCCAGCGGTTGATCGCCACGCCCGCGGCCACCGGCAGCACCACCACCTGCAGCGTGGAGAGGAACAGGCCTTGGGCATCGACCTCGACGAGCCGTCCGGCCAGGAGCTTGGTGAGCAGCGGCGTGAGCAGCACCGCGCCGAGTGTGGTGCAGGTCGTCATCATCACCGAGAGCGCCACGTCGGCCCGGGCGATGTAGGTGACCACGTTCGAGGCCGTGCCTCCGGGGCAGCAGGCCACGAGGATCAGCCCCACGCGGAACGGAGTGTCGAGGTCCATCGCCGTGGCCACCAGCCAGCCGGCCGTGGGCATGATCAGGAACTGCGCCGCGAAGCCGGCCGCGACCACGGTCGGCCGGGTGGCCACGCGGGCGAAGTCGTCGAGCGAGAGCGTGATGCCCATGCCGAGCATGATCACGGCGAGGCCGACCACGATCGCGCTGCCGCGAAACCAACTGAACCAGGCCGGCTCCACGAGCGCCAGCCCGCCGGCCAGGAGCACCCAGACGGGAAACGCGTTGGCCAGGATGTCGAGCGCGCGCCGCATGGGGAGTGCCGGGTGGGCGGGCGGCCGCGTCAGCGGGAGGTGCGGGTGAAATCGCAGGCCGGCGGCAGGACGTTGGCCAGCCGGTCGGCCACGCACCGCACCGTCAGGGCGTCGTCGCCGTGGGGCACGATGGTGCAGGTGGCGTCGCAGCCCTCGTCGCGGCCGCGGCCCTCGACGTGGATCGTCCACGCCTCGCCGTCCCGGCTCCACGTGCCCTCGGCGAACCGGCCGTCGGACGAGAAGATCCACGACCGGATCGTCCGCCGGTCGGGATCCCAGCCGATGATCTCGGTCAGTTCGCGGCCCTTCCCGTCGGCTGCCGGCAGCAGGCCGGGGATCCGGTCGTCGCCGGCGACGGGCCGGCTCTCGGGGCCGCTGTCGGCGGCGATCACGTGGTTGCGGATCA